>NZ_CP067396.1:6100000-6206196 GCF_023617245.1 Lysobacter enzymogenes | reverse complement strand
CTGTAGCGTGTCTTCTTTATGCGTGATGCGGTCGGCCGCGGCGGCGGATCGGCCGGCGACGGACGAAAGCGGCCCAACGCACGATGCGGACATCGCGACGCAGGAAGCCGGGGGGGCGGTCAGACTACCACCGCGACCGGGTTCGGAACAGGACTAATCCACAGGTTCATGCACAGCCCGTGCACAGGCTGTCCCCTGCCGCTTTGGCGGCGCGCGTCGCGGATCGGCAATGCCAAGCGGAACAAAGGCTTGACCCTGACTTGGTTGCGCCGCTAGAATCGGCGGTCCACTTTCGTCGTTACCTTTGCGAGCCTGTCATGGCCACCAAGCGCACCTACCAGCCCAGCAACCTCAAGCGCAAGCGCGACCACGGTTTCCGTGCCCGCATGGCGACCGCCGACGGCCGCAAGATCCTCGCCCGTCGTCGCGCCAAGGGCCGCAAGCGCCTGACCGCCTAAGCGTCGCCGGCCGCTGCGTCGCGATCGTTCCCGGCTCCGGCCCGGATGATCCCGCACCGCGCGGCCGCCCGCCTGCAATGAATTCGTCCCGCTTCCCGCGCACCGCGCGGGTACGCGCGCGTTCCGATTTCGACCGCATCTTCAAGCATGGACGGCGCGTGGCGCTGCCCGTGCTTGCGCTGCATTTCCAGGCCGATGCGGACGTCCCGGCGCGGCTGGGACTGGCGGTCTCGCGCAAGGTCGATCCCAACGCGGTCGGCCGCAACCGCATCAAGCGTGTTTTCCGCGACGCCTTTCGCCACCTGCGCGCCGAACTGGCGCCGGGCGACTATGTGCTGGTCGCGCGTCCCGGCGCGTCCAAGCTGTCCGGCGAGGAACTCCGCGCCGCGTTCCACAGTCTGCTCAAGCGCGCCGGCGCCCGGAGCGCGCTCGCATTGCCCGAGACTGCGGCCCCCGGCACAATGCCGGCCGCTTCCCCTTCTCACCCCACGCCGGACCCCGGTCCCGGCTGAGCCCGCCTGCTGCCCATGAACCAGACCCGTGCTTTCCTGATCCTCGCCTGGCTGATGGTGGCGACCTTGCTGTGGATGGAGTGGGGCAAGGAGAAGTCGGCGCCGCCGGTCGCGCCGCCGAGCGCGGTCGCGCCGGCCAGCAGCGTGCCCAGCGTCGCCGGCCTGAGCGCCACGCCGGGCGTGCCCGCCGCGCCGACCGCCGCTCCGTCCGCGCCCGCCGCTTCGCCCGGCGTCGCTGCGGCCGCGCCGAGCGACGCGCCGGTGGTGGTCAGCACCGACGTGTTCAAGGTGATCCTCAACGGCGGCGAGATCAGCGAGGCCGACCTGCTGCGCTACCCGGTCGGCACCGAGCCCAACAGCCCGCCGATGCGGCTGCTGGCCCACGACTCGACGCTGTACTTCGTCGCCCAGAGCGGCTGGGTCAACCAGGCCAAGATCGCCCCGACCCACGATGCCGGCTTCCGCTACGCCGGCGATTCGCGCGAGCTCAAGCTCGGCGACGGCGCCAAGGACATCGCGGTGCCGTTCGTGTGGACCGGCGCCGACGGCGTCACCATCACCCGCACCTACACCTTCCGCCGCGGCGACTACGTCATCAAGGTCCGCGACGAGGTCGCCAACGCCAGCGCCGCGCCGTGGCAGGGCTACATCTACCGCCAGCTCAGCCGCGTGCCGCGCGAACTGGCGCGCAAGGGGCCCTTCAGCCCCGAGCAGTACAGCTTCCAGGGCGCGGCGTGGTACAGCCCGACCGACAAGTACGAGAAGCGCAAGTACGACAAGTTCGCCGCCGACGGCAACCTCAACAAGCAGGTCACCGGCGGCTGGATCGCGATGCTGCAGCATCACTTCTTCGCCGCCTGGATTCCGGGCGACAAGGACCAGGGCCAGTTCCAACTCGACCAGCTCAACGCCGGCGGCGCGCCGCAGTACGTCATCCGCGACGTCGGCCCGGGCTTCACCGTGGCGCCCGGCCAGAAGGTCAGCACCGAAGCGCGTCTGTGGGTCGGCCCGAAGCTGGTCAAGGCGATCGAAGCGCAGGGCGTGCAGGGCCTGGACCGCGCGGTCGACTTCAGCAGCTACTCGATCTTCGCCACCCTCGCCAACGGCCTGTTCTGGCTGCTCGACAAGCTGCACGGCCTGTTCGGCAACTGGGGCTGGGCGATCATCGGCTTGGTGGTGCTGCTGAAGCTGGCGCTGTATCCGCTGTCGGCGGCGCAGTACAAGTCGCAGGCGAAGATGCGCAAGTTCCAGCCGCGCGTCGCCCAGCTCAAGGAGCGCTACGGCGACGACAAGCAGAAGTTCCAGATGGCGCTGATGGAGCTGTACAAGAAGGAGAAGATCAACCCGGTCGGCGGCTGTCTGCCGGTGTTGCCGAGCATCATCATCTTCATGACGCTGTACTGGATGCTGGCCGAATCGGTCGAGCTGCGCCACGCGCCGTGGACGCTGTGGATCCACGACCTGACTTCGCGCGATCCGTTCTTCGTGCTGCCGCTGTTCAACATCGCGATCATGTGGGCGACGCAGAAGCTGACCCCGATGACCGGCATGGACCCGACCCAGCAGAAGATGATGCAGTTCATGCCGCTGGTGTTCGGCGTGATCCTGGCGTTCCTGCCGGCCGGCCTGGTGCTGTACCAAGTCGCCAACGGCGGCCTGGGCCTGCTGCAGCAGTGGATCACCACCAAGCGCTACGCCGAGGAGAACGCGGCCGGCGGCGCTGGCGGCAAGGATAAGGACAAGTAACCGTTCGGCCTGGCCGGATCGGTTCCGCGAAGCCCGCCGCAAGGCGGGCTTTTGCGTTCTTGGGGATAAGTCGCGGGCTGCGCCGCAAGGACGGCCAGCCTCGTGTGGGAGGAACTTCAGCCGCGACGCCTTTGTTCCAGATCGCCGCGACCTGAGCCGAAGGCGTCGGGGCTGAAGCCCCTCCCACAACAGCCCGCGCCGATACCCGAGTTATCCCCAACCCGGGCCAGCCACTATCATTCGCCCATGACCGCCCCCGCCTTCGCCCGCGACACCATCGCCGCCATCGCCACCGCGCCCGGCGCCGGCGGCGTCGGCATCGTGCGCCTGTCCGGCGCGAACGCGCGCGCGATCGCCGAAACCATGAGCGGCCGCGCGCTGCAGCCGCGCCACGCGCACTACGTGCGCTTCACCGACGCCGCCGGCGACACCCTCGACGACGGCATCGCGCTCTACTTCGCCGCGCCGGCCAGCTACACCGGCGAGGACGTGGCCGAATTGCAGGCGCACGGCGGCCCCGCCTTGCTGGAAGAACTGCTCGCGCGCGCCTGCGCGCTCGGCGCGCGCCGCGCGCGGCCGGGCGAGTTCAGCGAACGCGCTTTTCTCGAAGGCCGGCTCGATCTCGCCCAGGCCGAGGCCGTCGCCGACCTGATCGCCGCCGCCGACGCGCGCGCCGCCCGCGCCGCGCGTCGCGCGCTCGACGGCGAATTCTCGCGCCGGGTCGAAGCGCTCGCCGGCGATCTGCTGGCGGTGCGCGTGCACGTGGAAGCGGCGATCGACTTCGCCGACGAACCCATCGACACGCTCGGCGGCGGCGCGCTGCGCCAGCGCTTGGACGCGGCCGCCACCGCGCTGGACGAATTGCTCGCCGCGGCCGAACGCGGCCGGCGCCTGCGCGACGGCCTGCATGCGGTGATCGTCGGCCCGCCGAATGCCGGCAAGAGCTCGCTGTTGAACGCGCTGGCCGGCAGCGAACGCGCGATCGTCACCGACATCGCCGGCACCACCCGCGACCTGCTGCACGAAACCATCAAGCTCGACGGCGTCGAACTGACCCTGGTCGACACCGCCGGCCTGCGCGACGGCGGCGACGCGATCGAGCGCGAAGGCATGCGCCGCGCGCGCGGCGAACTCGACCGCGCCGACCTCGCCATCGTCGTACTCGACGCGCGCGACCCGCACGGCGGCCTGGCCGCGGTCGCCGACGCGATCGCGCCGGTGCCGGCGCGCTTGTTCGTCTACAACAAGATCGACCTGCTCGAATCGGACTACGACTCGCCGGGCCCGGCCGACGTCGGCGGCGAGGACCGCGTGTTCGTATCGGCGCAGACCGGCGCGGGACTCGACGCGCTGCACGCGCGTTTGCGCGCGCTGGCGCAGGGCGACGCGGGCGAAGCGATGGAAGGCGCGTTCACGGCGCGGGCGCGGCATGTCGACGCGCTGATACGCGCCGGTGCGGAATTGGACGAGGCGCGCGTGCAGTTGGACCACGAGATGCTCGATCTTGCCGCGGAGTCTTTACGGCAGGCGCACGAGGCGCTGGGCGAGATTACCGGGCGGGTGCGGGCGGACGATTTGCTGGGGCATATTTTTTCGAGCTTCTGTATCGGGAAGTGAGGTGGGCCCGCGCGTTGTTCGATAGCGGGCGTTGTGAGCGACCTGGCCGTAGGAGCGCTGCTAGCGGTGAAGCTATCGTTGCAGTGGCATCGTAGGCGTGGTGTCGCGGTCGCGACTTGCGTCGCTCCTACAGTCGCTGCGTTGAAGTCGCGCAGGGTTGTGGATAAACGAGCGTTACGATCCGAATTGCACGGTCGCGATGGTCTTGGCGACCTACCTGTAGGAGCGGCGCGAGCCGCGACCGCGTTGTTGCAGTGGCATCGTAGGCGCGGTGTCTCGGTCGCGACTTGCGTCGCTCCTACAGTCGCTGCGTTGAAGTCGCGCAGAGTTGTGGATAAACGAGCGTTACGATCCGAATTGCACGTTCGCGATGGTCTTGGCGACCTACCTGTAGGAGCGGCGCGAGCCGCGACCGCGTTGTTGCAGTGGCATCGTAGGCGCGGTGTCGCGGTCGCGACTCGCGTCGCTCCTACAGTCGCTGCGTTGTGACTACGCCGCGCGCGGGTAGTCCGTGTAGCCTTCGGCCCCACCGCCGAAGTACCGCGAACGATCGCCTTCGCTCGACGGCACGTCGTGCTGCAACCGATACGGCAAATCCGGATTGGCGATGAACGGCCGGCCGAAGCCGATCAGGTCGGCCCAGCCGCGCGCCAATGCGTCCTCGGCGCGCGCCTTGGTGTATTTGCCCGAGTAGATCAGCGTGCCGCGATAGATCATGCGCAAGGCCTCGCGGAACGCGTCGGGCATGCCGGGGGCGTCGTCCCAGTCGGCTTCGGCGATGTGCAGGTAGGCGATGCCGATGTCGTCGAGGAGTTTGGCGGCGGCCAGGTAGGTCGCTTGCGGGGTGTCGTCGACCGCGCCTTGCAGCGTGGTCAGCGGGGCCAGGCGCACGCCGACGCGGTCGGCGCCGATGGCGTCGCTCACCGCCTGGGCGACTTCGCGCAGGAAGCGCAGGCGGTTGGGCAGCGATCCGCCGTATTCGTCGTCGCGCGCGTTGGCTTGCGAGTCGATGAACTGGTTGATCAGGTAGCCGTTGGCGCCGTGCAGTTCGATGCCGTCGAAGCCGGCGGCGATGGCGTTGCGCGCGGCTTGGGCGTAGTCGGCGACGATGCCGGGAATCTCGTCCAGGCGCAGCGCGCGCGGCGCGGAGTGCTGGACCATTTCGCCGACGCCCGCTTCGGGGCCGCGGCCTTCGGGGTCGACGAACACCTTGACGCCTTGCGCGATCAACGCCGACGACGACACCGGCGCGGCGCCGCCTTCCTGCAGGGCGACGTGGGAGACGCGGCCGACATGCCAGAGCTGGGCGAAGATGCGGCCGCCCGCGGCGTGCACGGTGTCGGCGACGCGGCGCCAGCCGGCGACTTGTTCGGGCGTGTGGATGCCGGGCGTCCAGGCGTAGCCCTGGCCCTGGCGGCTGATCTGGGTGCCTTCGCTGACGATCAGGCCGGCGCCGGCGCGCTGGGCGTAGTACTGCGCCATCAGTTCGGTGGCGACTTCGCCGCGGCCGGCGCGCGAGCGGGTCATCGGCGGCATGACGATGCGGTTGGGAACGTCGAGGGCGCCGATGCGGTGCGGGGTGAACAACATGGGGAATCTCGCGGGAGTTGGGGACGATGTGGGGCGCGGCGTGCGCGCGGGGTAGGCGTCGCGGCGCCGATGCTGTGTTGCGTGGGCGAGGTTGCGGGGCGAACGTGCGCGATGGCGGTCGCGACTTGCGTCGCTCCTACGGGGAGATCGCGTAGCGGCTGCGGCTCGCGCAGGAGCGACGCGAGTCGCGACCGCGAACACTCAACGACCGCGCAACTGCCTCAATCCCACGCCGGCGCCAACCCCGCCGGATCGGTCAACCGCTCGCCGCGATCCAGCGCCGCGATGCGGCGCAGGTCCTCATCGTCCAGGCGCAACGACATCGCCAGCAGGTTGCCGGCGAGGTTCTCGCGCTTGGTCGACGACGGAATCACCGCATAGCCCGACTGCATCGCCCAGGCCAGCGCCACCTGCGCCGGCGTGGCGCGATGCTTGCCGGCGATATCCACAAGCGCTGGATCGTTCAACACCTTGCCGTAGGCCAGGGTCATGTACGAGGTCAGCCCGATCCCCGCCTCGCGCGCGAACTGCGCGAGCTTGCGGTTCTGCAGGTACGGATGCAGCTCGACCTGGTTGGTGGCGATCTCATCGCTGCCGACCGCGGCGATCGCGCGCTGCATCAGGTCGATGTTGAAGTTGGACACGCCGATCGCGCGGGTCAGGCCTTCGCGCTTGGCCTGCAGCAGCGCGGCCATGAATTCGTCCACGGCCACCGCGTCGTTCGGCGAGGGCCAGTGGATCAGGGTCAGGTCGACGTAGTCGCTGCGCAGCTTGGCCAGACTCTCGCGCAGGCTGGGGATAAGCCGCTCGCGCGCGAGGTTGTCGATCCAGATCTTGGTGGTGAGGTACACCTCGCCACGCGCCACGCCGCTGTCGGCGAGCGCTTGGCCGACCTGCGCTTCGTTGCCGTAGATCTGCGCGGTGTCGATGGCGCGGTAGCCCAGTTCCAGGCCGGTGCGGACGGAATCGACGACGGTCTGGCCCTGGAGGCGGAAGGTGCCGAGGCCGAAAGCGGGAACGCTCATGTGGATATCTCCGGAAAGAAAGCGGGGGAAAGATTCAGTGCGCGGCGACGGCGAGCCCGTCGGCGCGGTCGGCGACGCCGTCGCGGCGGTCGAGGCGGCCGCTCAGCGCGGTCAGGCCGAACGCGGCGAACACCACCAGCGCGGCGATCCACGGGGTGTGGGCGAGGCCGAGGTGGGCGACGACCTGTCCACCGGCCCAGGCGCCGCCGGCGACGCCGAGGTTGAACGCGGCGATGTTGAAACCGGCGGCGGTGTCGACCGCTTGCGGCGCGTAGCGCTGCGCCTGCTTGACCACGTACACCTGCAGGCCGGGCACGTTGCCGAACGCGACCGCGCCCCAGGCCAGCGCCGTGAGCACCACCAGCCACGGGCTGTGCGCGGTGAAGGTCAGCGCCAACAGCACCGCGGCGAGCAGCGCGAAGATGGTCTTGAGCGCCTTGACCGGGCCGTGGCGGTCGGCGAGGCGGCCGCCCCAGACGTTGCCGACCGCGACCGACACGCCATAGGCCAACAGCACCGCGCCGACCAGGTTCGGGCCGAGTCCGGCGATGTCCTGCAGGATCGGGGCGAGGAAGGTGAAGGCGATCAGCGAGCCGCCGTAGCCGACCGCGGTCATCGCGTAGACCAGCAGCAGGCGCGGCTGCAGCAGCAGCGCGGCCTGCTGGCGCAGCGGCGCCGGCGCGGCGTGGGCGATCCGCCGCGGCACGAACAGCGCGCTGCCGGCCAGCGCGATCAGGCCGAAGCCGGCGACGGCGAGGAAGGTCGAACGCCAGCCGAAGTGCTGGCCGAGGAAGGTGCCCAGCGGGATGCCGGTGACGAAGGCCACGGTCATGCCGCTGAACATGGTGGCGATGGCGCTGGCGGCCTTCTCCTTCGGCACCAGGCTGGTGGCGATGATCGAGCCGACCGAGAAGAACACGCCGTGGGCCAGGCCGGTCAGCACGCGCGCGACGACCAGGGTGGCGTAGCCGGGCGCCAGCCAGGCGACCACGTTGCCGACGGTGAACAAGGCCATCAGCCCGACCAGCAGCGCCTTGCGCGGCACCCGCCCGGTCAGCGCGGTCAGCAGCGGCGCGCCGAGCGCGACGGCCAGCGCGTACAGGCTGACCAGCAGGCCGGCCGAGGGCAGATCGACGCGCAGGTCGGCGGCGAGGGTCGGAATCAGGCCGACGATGACGAACTCGGTGGTGCCGATGGCGAAGGCGCCGAGGGTCAGGGCCAACAGGGCGAGGGGCATGGCGGGCATCCAGGGGCCGAAGGATTCGGCGGTTCGGGATGCGCAGTGTCGGCGGACGGCCTTTGCGGAAAAATACGGGTTCTATCGAATTACATTTGACTGAAAATCAAATATCACAGCAGCGCGGGCTGTGGATAAGAGCGGTACAAGATCCGCACAACCTCCGGGAAAACCAGGCTGCGCAAGGCGATAGAGGCAATTCGGTTTATCCACAACAGGCTTATCCACAGCGGGTCTGTCCACAGCTGGCCCATCCACAGCTGGCCCATCCACAGCCCGCGATGCCACCGCCGCGAACACCGGCGCGGTCCCGAAGCTGTGGATAAACCCCGCCTGTGGATAACGCTCAGCGATTGGCGCCGAACACCGCCAGCAGGACCAGCAGCGCGATCGCCGCGGCCGCCACGGCAAAAGCGATCTTGATCCAGCTGTACGGCCGCTCGCCGGCCAGCGCGCCGGTGTAGCCGTTGGCCAGCACCTGATAGCTGCGCGAGCCGTAGGTGTAGCTGACCAGCCACACCGGCACCAGCACGTGCTTGAAGGTGCGCCGGCTCAGGGTCGCGTCGACTTGCAGGTTGCGCTGGGTGTCGCCCGGCACTTCCGCCGAACAGGCGTCGCGGGTGCGCGCGCGCATCTGCGCCTCGCCGCGCTGGGCGGCCTGGCGCAGGTCCACCTGGTAACGCTCCACGGTCCAGCCGCGCACGAACTCGGGCGAGTACGGCTTGAGGTCGCTGGCGGTGGGGAAGTCGCCGATCTTCTGCAGCAGGTCCGCGTGCACGCCGACCGTGCCCGGCACCAGTTCGTCGTTGAAGAACAGCTGCAACGCGCCCGAGGCCGGTTCCCAGCGGATCTTCTGCACCTCGCGGGTCTTGCGCTGGCCGTTCTCGGTGTAGCTCTCGGTGACGTAGTAGTAATGACCGGCCTCGGCGCTCCAGCGCGCGGACACGTCGGCGTCGAAGGTCCAGTACGGCAGGTACACGCCCTTGAGCGTGTCGGTCAGCGCCGCGGTCTTGAGTCGGTTCGGCGCGAACCAGCGGCTGCCGTACCACTTGCGGATCGCGTCGCGCACCTGGCCGTCGCTGACCTTGAACGGCAGCAGGCTTTCCGGGGTGATCGCATCGCCGAGCGACTCGTGGTCGATGATCGAGGGCGAGCCGCAGAACTCGCAGCGGTCGGCGACCTTGCCGTCGACGAACACCGAGATCGCGTGGCAGCTCTGGCACTGCACCTCGCGCCGCTGCGCGCCGTAGCCGCGCTGCTCGGGCGGGGTCGCGGCCATGCTGCGCAGCAGGTCGAGCGCGTGTCCGTTTTGCGAGCCCTTGAGTTCGACGCCGCCGCCGTCCGCGCCGCTGGCCTTGACGCTCCAACTGCTGGCGTTGGCCGGCGCGCCGCCGGGCGTGCGCGCCAGCCGCTCGATGGTGGCGTGGATCGCGGCGAGGTCCGGGTCCTGCGCGCCGGACCCGGTCGCGGCCGGCGCGTTCGCGCCCGGCGACTCGGGCGGCAGCCGCGCCAGCGCCTGTTCCAGATCGTGCTCGACGATCTGCGCGCTGCCGTCGCCGGCGCCCTGCGGCGCCGGCGCCAGCGGCACCACGGTGCCGCAGTACGGACAGGCCAGCGCCTGCTTGGCCGCATTCCATTGCAGATCCCCGCCGCACTCCGGGCAGGGATGTTTTCCGACGGTGGCCTTGTCCATCAGCCGCGCAGGAATTCTTCGAGCGCGCTCTTGGCGATGCGGGTGGCGTTGCCGATCTTGCGCGCCTTGAGGTCGCCGGCGGCGATCGCCGCCATCACGTCCTCGACCGACACGCCGAGCGCGGCGGCGGCCTGTTCGGGCGTCAGCACTTCGAGCCCGGCGGCGGCGGGGGCGGCGTCGGCGGGCGCCGCGGCCTGCGCCGGCGCCGCGCCCGGCGCGCCCTGCATGCCGCGCATCATTTCCTGGGCGATGCCAAAGCCGACCGCCATCTGCGCCGGCACCGCGGCCGAGGCGTCGCCGCCCTGGCCCATCGCGCTGCCCATCTGGAACTTGACGTAGTCGTTGAGGTTGCCGACCGCGCTCATGCTCGAGCGCGCGTCGATGGCCTTCTCCACCTCCGGCGGCACCGACACGTTCTCCAGCACGAACGAGGTGATCTCGATGCCGTACTTGGAGGTCATCGCCGGGTTGATCACCGGCAGCAGCGCGTCGCCGAGTTCGCTGTAGCGCGAGGCCACGTCCAGCGCCGGCACCTTGGCGGTGGCCAGGGCCTCGGTGAACACGCTGACGATGCGCGAACGCATGGTGTCGGCGAATTCGTCGAGGCGGAAATTCTGGTCGGTGCCGGCCACTTCCCGGAGGAACTTCGGCGGATCGACGATGCGGAAGTCGTAGGTGCCGAACGCGCGCAGGCGGACCACGCCGAAGTCGGCGTCGCGCATCATCACCGGGTTGGCGGTGCCCCACTTGTTGCCGGTGAACAACCGGGTGTTGAGGAAGTAGACGTCGCACTTGAACGGCGAATCGAAGCCGTACTTCCAGCCCAGGATGGTCGACAGGACCGGGATGTTCTCGGTCTTGAGGGTGTGCTTGCCGGGACCGAACAGGTCGGCGTACTGGCCGGCGGCGACGAACTGGACCTGCTGCGACTCGCGCACGATCAGCTGGGCGCCGTTCTTGATCTCCTTGTCGTCGTCCGGATAGCGGTAGGAGAGGGTGTCGCGCGAGTCATCGGTCCACTCGATGATCTCCAGCAGTTCGCCCTTGATGAAACCCAGAATGCTCATGGTGCCGCTCCCGCTTCCTGCCAGTGGTGCGGCCGATTCTAAGACAGCCGGTTCGCGCGCCGCATGCCGGCGCGCAGGCCGGCGTGGAACCGCGGGCGGCGCGACGGCGTCGGCGGCCGGCGGCCCGGCCCACAGGCGGCCGGCGCCGCGCCGAGAGCGCCCGGTTGCGCGGCCGGGCCGGGCTCGATGCAGCGTCGGAGCACATCGATTCCACGCCCGCGCGCCGACCTGCCGCGCTGCGTCCATCCGTAACCGCACGGGGCACCGCCGCGACGGTGCCGGCAAGCGCGAGAACTGTGGCGCCGGTCGCGTGCGCCGCCGCGAACCGACACACCCGGTATCGGTGCGCCCCGCGATGGATGGCACACTCGGCCCCTGACGCCCATCGCGGGGGCCGCGGCAACCTGAATGCTTGACAAACGCGGCTCGCTGGCGCGTTCTATCCGGCGTGCGCCCGGCCCCGTATCGGACGGGGACTCGCGTACTTCAGGGGAGCTTTTATCGATGATCGCCAATAACGACCGGCACTACAGCCGGCTGTCCGCTGTGAAGCAGGTGTCCGCCGTGTTCGCGCTCGGATGCGCGCTGGCGGCCTGCGGTAAGAAGGAAGACGCCGCCCCGGCCGCGCCGGAGCAGGCCGCGCCGAACGCCGCCGCACCGGCGGCGAGCGCGAACAACGCCGTCTCGGCCAAGGTCTCGGCCCTGTCGGTGGAGCAACTGCGCGAAGCCGCGCGCAAGGCGTACGCGGAGAACCGCCTGTACGCACCGGTCGAAGACAATGCGGTGGAGTACTACCTGGCCCTGCGCGAGAAGGCGCCGGCCGATGCGGTGGCCTCCAGCGCGCTGACCGACCTGCTGCCGATGACGGTGATCGCCACCGAGCAAAGCATCGGCCGCGAGGATTTCAGCGAAGCCCAGCGCCTGTCGGCGCTGATCGAACGCGCCGACCCGCAGCACCCGGCCCTGGCCCGGCTCAAGGCCTCCATCGGCGCCGCCCAGCAGGCGGTGACCAAGCGCGCCGAACAGGAAAAGCTCACCGCCGAGGAGCAGGCGCGCAAGCAGGCCGAGCTGGAGAAGCAGCGCCTGGCCCAGCAGCAGCAACAGCAGCAACAGGCCGCGCAGCAGCTGGCCACGCAGCAGGCGGCCGAACGCCAGGCCGCGACCCAGCGCGCGGCCGAACAACGCGCCGCCGAACAGCGTGCGGCCGAGCGCGCCGCCGCGCCGGCCGCCGCGCCGGAACGTCCGGCCCCGGCGCCGGCCGCGCCGAGCGCACCGGCCGCCGCGCCGAGCGAACTGCGCGCGGTTTCGACCCCGGCCCCGCGCTACCCGCCCGACGCGTTGCGCGCGGGCACTTCCGGCGAGGTCCAGGTCGAGTTCACCGTCGGCACCGACGGCTCGGTCACCGCCGCGCGCGTGGTCCGCGCCAACCCGCCGCGGGTGTTCGACCGCGAAGCGGTCAACGCGGTGCGCAAGTGGCGCTTCCAGCCGGTCGCCGCGCCGGTCACCACGCGCCGCACGATCGGGTTCAATCCGGGCGGTTGATCGCGGCGGACGCGACCGAAACGAAAAAGCCCGGCTCGCGCCGGGCTTTTTCTTTCTTGCGGGAAGGCCTGCAGTTTTGTGGGAGGGCCTTCAGGCCCGACGCTTTTGTTTCAGGTCGCGGCGATCGGATCGAAGAGCGTCGGGCCTGAAGGCCCTCCCACAGGAAGCCTGCAGAGCGGGCCTGAGCAGGCCTGCACGGCAGACCTGCACGGCAGGCGCGCGCCGGATCAGCCCGAAATCGCCAGCCGCTCGTTGTGATAGCGCCGCACCGCCGCGATCCACAGCAGCGCCGCCAGGCCGAAGCCGCAGGCCAGGTACATCGCCCAGGTCTGGCCGCTGATGGCTTCGCCGCGGATCACCTTGAGCAGCAGCTGGTTCTGCGCCAGGAACGGGACCGCGAACTGCCACAGCTGGGTCTTGAGCGGATTGACCATCAGCACGAAGGTCGGCAGCAGCGGCAGCAGCATCAGCCAGGTCACGTGGCTCTGCGCTTCCTTCAGGCTCTTGGCCGCGGCCGACAGATACGTCAGCAGCGCGGTGCCGATGAACGACATCGGCAGCAGGATCAGCAGCATCTTGCCGATCGAGTACAGGCTGACGTCGAGCATGCGCCCGATCCCGCTGCTCATCTGCGCGCTGAGCTTGAACGCCAGCAGGGTCAGCAGCAGCGAGAACAATCCCAGCACGCAGGCCGCGGCGATCTTGCCGCTGACGATCGCCGAGCGCGGCGCCGGCGTGGCCAGCAACGGTTCCAGCGATTGCCGCTCGCGCTCGCCGGCGGTGGCGTCGATGATCAGGAACGCGCCGCCGGCGAAGGAGGTCATGATCAGCAGGTACGGCAGCAGCGCCGACAGCACCAGGCCGCGCTTGGCCTCGGCGGTGGCGACGTCGCGGTCGGCGACGTTGACCGGCTGGACCACGTTGGCCGAGATCCCGCGCGCCAGCAGCCGCAGCGCGCCGACCTGGCGGCTGTAGCCCTCCAGTGCCGCGTGCAGGCGCCGCGCCGGGATGTCGGCGTCGCGGCGGGTGCTGTCCTGGACGATCTCCACCAGCGCCGGCTGCCCGGCCTTCCAGTCCTTGGCGAAATCGGCCGCGACGATCAGGCCGACGTCGTGGTCCTGGTTGCGCACCGCCGCGTCCAGGTCCTTGGGCGCGGGCACCGCGACGATGTTCTGGGTGGCCAGGAACTTGACCAGGTTCGGCGCGTGCTCGGCGCCGCGCACCGGTACCTTGAGCGCGCTGTCGAGCTGGGTCCGCGCGCGGTTCTCGGCCAGCGAGCCCATGCCGAGCATCAGCAGCGGATACAGCAGCGGACCCATCAGCAGGGTGATGGCGAGGGTGCGGCGGTCGCGCGAGATGTCGCGCAGTTCCTTGCGCACGACCGACCAGAAAGCGGCGAAGGCGTGGGTGTTCATGCGTGCAGGCCCTCGTCGCTGCCGATCGCCTTGACGAAGGCGTCTTCCAGATTGTCCTCGCCGGTCTGGGCGCGCAGTTCGTCGGCGGTGCCGGCGGCGACGACCTGGCCCTTGGCGATGATCACGATGCGGTCGCACAGCGCGGCGACCTCTTGCATGATGTGGCTGGAGAAGATCACGCAGCGTCCTTCTTCGCGCAGTCCGCGCAGGAATCCGCGCATCGCGCGGGTGGTCATCACGTCCAGGCCGTTGGTGGGTTCGTCCAGGATCACGTTGCGCGGGTCGTGCACCAGCGCGCGGGCGATCGCGGTCTTGGTGCGCTGGCCTTGCGAGAAGCCCTCGGTCTGGCGGTCGAGGATGTCGCCCATGTCCAGCGCCCTGGCCAACGCCAGCGTGCGCTGTTCGATCTGGGCGCGGCCCAGGCCGTGCAGTTCGCCGAAGTAGGCGATGTTCTCGCGCGCGGTCAGGCGCTTGTACACCCCGCGCGCGTCGGGCAGCACGCCGAGCGCGCGGCGCACCGCGGCCGGGTCCTGGGCCGCGTCGACGCCGTCCACGCGCACCTCGCCGCGGTCGGGCCGCATCAGCGTGTAGAGCATGCGCAAGGTGGTGGTCTTGCCGGCGCCGTTGGGCCCGAGCAAGCCGGTGATCTGGCCGTCGCGCGCTTCGAAGTCGACGCCTTGCACCGCGGCGACGGTGCCGGTCTTGGTCTTGAAGGATTTATGCAGGTCGTGGGCGATGATCATGTCTGTGTCCGGGAATCGAGAATGGGGACGCGCGGTCGGCGCGCGGTCGCGCCGCGGAACCGGGAGGGGGGACGGTCGATCCGATCCCGCGTCCGGCCGCCGGCGGTTACGGTTCCCACCCGTTGAACGAAACGAACGGCGGCACATAGCCCAGCGCGTCCAGGCAGCGCGCGTCGAGCTTCTTGGCGTCGGCGCTTTCCAGGAACTGGCCGAGCAGCTTGGGCGCGCAGCCGATGCGCAAGGTGCTGTGGCCCTGGCCGCGCAGGATCAGGTGGCGGCCGTTGGGCAAGTGCTTGAGCACCTGGTCGCCGTAGCGCGGCGGCGTCACCGGGTCGAGTTCGCCCGACAGCAGCAGCACCGGCACGTCCGAGCGCAGCGGTTCGTGGAAGTGCTTCGGCCGCGCGCCGGTCGGCCAGACCTTGCACTGGGCGGTCAGCGCGTCGGTCATCGCCGCGCCGAGCACGGTGTCCTTGTCGGCCGGGTCGGCGACGAACAGGTCGGCGTCCTCGGCGCAGGTCACCGACAGCTGCATGCCGTAGTTGATCTCCTCGCTGAGCTGGCCGCCGATCATCTTCGACAACGCCAGCAGCGGCGCGTAGCGGCCCTGGTCGGCCTCCGACAGCACCAGCGGCAGCAGCGAGGCGGCCTCGGGCTGGTAGGAGAACATGCGCGTGAGCATCGCCACGTGGCCGGCGGTGACGCGTTCGCGGCCGGGCTCGCCGGTGGACGGATCGCGGTAGTCGACCTCGACCGGATCGGCCTGCAGCCGCGCCATCAGCTGGCGCAGCTGCTCGCGCGGCGCGGCGCCGAAGCGGCTGCGGCAGGCCGGCGTCTGCTGGCACAGCTTGAACTGCTGGGCCAGCGCGGCGTCGAGGTTGCGCGCGTGCTCGGTGCCGAGCACCAGCTCGTTGGGGACTACGCCGTCGAGGACCACCGCGCGGGTGTGCTGGGGATAGCGCCCGGCGTACTGCTGGGCGACGCGGGTGCCGTAGGAGACGCCGACCAGATCGATCTTGGCCGCGCCGATCGCCGCGCGCACCGCGTCGAGGTCGGCGACGGCGTCGGTGGTGGTGAAGCGGCGGGCGTCGACCTTGAGGTTCTGCGCGCAGCGGCGCACCGCGGCGAGCGAGTCGGCCATGACCGCGGCCTCGTCGCGCTCGCCGGCGTCGTCGGGCACCGCGTCGGCGCAGGTCAGCGGCGAGGACTTGCCGGTGCCGCGCTGGTCGATCAGCACGATGCTGCGGCGCTTGCGCACGTCGCGGAAGGCCGCGTCGACCGCGGGCCAGCTCGCCACCGCGGCCTGGCCGGGGCCGCCGGCGAGGAAGAACACCGGGTCGTCGTCGACCGCCGCGTTGTCGGTCGGCGGCAGCCAGGCCAGGTTGAGTTCGATCGTCTTGCCCTTGGGCTCGGCGTGGTTCTCCGGCACCTTGAAGCGCGCGCACTGGGCGGCGATGGTGCCGCTGGCGAACGGCGAGGCCAGGGTGCAGGGTTCGAACGCGATCGCGCCGTAGCGGCGCTTGGGCGCGCTGCCGTCGCCGGCCTCGCCGCCGGCGGCGCGGTCGCAACCGGCCAGGACGCCGGCGGCCGCGAGCGCGGCGATCAACGCGAAGGCCGCGCGCAGCGGCCGGGGGTGCTTGCAAACGATGGGCATGTTCCGTGGTCTCGTCGCCAGGGCGGTGTGCGCCTGCAAGAATGACAGACCACGGTTGAGGGAAGAATGTGACCGCTCGGGGTGGTTTTTTTTCGGCGATGGTTTTCGCCGTGGGCAGGCGCGGCGGGCGGAGCCGAACGCATCGGGCCTGAAGGCCCTCCCACAAGCGCTTCGGACCTGCCTGGCCCGGGCTGTTGCGGGAGGGCCTTCAGGCCCGATGCGTTCCTCTCGGCCGGGACGCCCCGGCCGCAGCGATCACTTGGACGAGACGTACTTCTCCCGCCGGATCTGCGGCACCGGCAGCCCATAGCCCTTGAGCGCCTCGAAACAGGCGTCGACCATGTTCGGGTTGCCGCACAGGTAGGCGATGTCGCCGGCGCCGTCCGGCGCGAATTCGTCGATGAACTGCTGGACGTAGCCGTGGCGCACGTCCGGGTGCGGCTGCGCCGGCAGCTCGCGCGAGAAGCACGGCACGAAGCGGAATCCCGGCACCCGCTCGGCGAACGCGCGGAACTCGTCGCCGTACAGCAGCTCGGCCGGAGTGCGCGCGCCGAACAGCAGCACCGCCTCGATGCCGCGCTCGCGGATCTGCTGTTCCAGCTGCGGCAGCATCGCCCGGTACGGGGTCACGCCGGTGCCGGTGGCGATCAGCAGGTAGCGGCGGTTGGCGTCGGCCGGCATCAGGCAGAAGCGGCCGAACGGGCCGCTGGCCTGGACCGTGTCGCCGTCGGCCAGGCCTTCGAACAGCGCGGTCGCGGCGCCGCCGGGGACGTAGCTGACCGCGATCTCCACCGCCTCGCCGGGACCCAGCGCGTGGTCGTGGATGGTCGCCAGCGAATAGCTGCGCTTGGTCGTGGTGCCGTCGGCGTACTGGAAATGGATCTGGATGAACTGACCGGGGATGTAGTCCAGCGGCTCGCCGTCGTCGCGCTGGAACACATAGTGGCCGACGGTCGGCGCGAGCATGCGGCGCGAGACGAGCTTGAGCGGGAATTGCTTCATTGCGACGGGTTTCTCGATGGGCCCCCGGCCGGAGCCGGACGGGCGCGGAAAGGGGCCCGGCCGCGGCATCGCGCGCGCCAAGCGACCGTCTGCGCAAAATGCCGGCCGGACCGGCGCCTGGACGCCGCGCAAACCCGGGATTCGCAACAGTCTGTGGCCGCAGTGCGGCCACGCGGCCGCCTATACTAAGCCATTCGCCGCGAGGCCCGCGGCCAGCGACCGAGACCCTCCCGCAATGACCCAGCCAACGGCCCTCGCCACGGGCCCTCGTCCGGCCACGTCCGGCACCGCCACGGTCGGCACCCCCGCGCGCGCCGACGCCGTCCCCGCCCTGCGCGTGCGCGACCTGCGCAAGACCTACGACAACAAGGTCGAGGCGCTCAAGGGCGTGTCCCTGGACGTCGCCGAGGGCGATTTCTTCGCCCTGCTCGGCCCCAACGGCGCCGGCAAGTCCACCCTGATCGGCATCGTCAGTTCGCTGGTCAACCTCAGCGACGGCTCGGTGGAGATCTTCGGCACCGACCTGCAGCGCCGCCGCGACCAGGCCATGCGCCTGATCGGCCTGGTGCCGCAGGAGATCAACTTCAACATGTTCGAGAAGCCGCTCGACATCCTGGTCAACTACGCCGGCTTCTACGGCGTGCCGCGCGAGCAGGCGCTGGCGCGCGCCGAAGAGGAGCTCAAGCGCGCGCAGCTGTGGGACAAGGCCGACAAGATGAGCCGCACGCTGTCGGGCGGCATGAAGCGCCGGCTGATGATCGCGCGGGCGATGATGACCCGGCCGCGCCTGCTGATCCTCGACGAGCCCACCGCCGGCGTCGACATCGAGATCCGCCGCGGCATGTGGAAGACCCTGCGCGAGATCAACGCCGCCGGCACCACCATCATCCTCACCACCCATTACCTGGAAGAAGCCGAGAGCCTGTGCCGCAACCTGGCGATCATCGACCAGGGCCGGATCGTGCAGCAGGGCCCGATGAAGGCGCTGCTGGCGATGCTCGACGTGGAAGGCTTCCTGCTCGACATCGACGGCACGCTGCCGGCCGCGCTGCCGTACATCGAAGGCGCGGCCCTGGCCGCCGCCGACGACCACACCCTGGACCTGGAAATGCCGCGCGCGATGGACCTCAACCGGGTCTTCGCCGCGCTCGGCGAGGCCGGCATCCGCGTGCGTTCGATGCGCACCAAGTCCAACCGCCTGGAAGAGCTGTTCGTGCGCATGATCGCCCAGCCTTCCGCCGCCGGGAGCGCCGCATGAGCACCGACATCCAGCCGGCCGATCGCGCCGAGATTTCGCCCGCGCGCCGCAACCTGACCGCGCTGGGCACCATCGTGCGCCGCGAGGTGACCCGCATCCTGCGCATCTGGGGCCAGACCCTGGTGCCGCCGGCGATCACCATGACCCTGTACTTCCTGATCTTCGGCGGCCTGATCGGCTCGCGCATCGGCGACATGGGCGGCTACAGCTACATGGAGTTCATCGTCCCGGGCCTGGTGATGATGAGCGTGATCCAGAACAGCTACGGCAACATCTCCTCGAGCTTCTTCGGCGCCAAGTTCGGCCGCCACGTCGAGGAGCTGCTGGTCAGCCCGATGCCGAACTGGGTGATCCTGTGGGGCTACGTCGCCGGCGCGGTGCTGCGCGGGCTGATGGTCGGCGCGATCGTGCTGCTGATCGCGATGTGCTTCACCAAGGTGCGCATCCCGCACCCGCTGGTGACCTTCACCACGGTGCTGCTGGGCGCGACGATCTTCTCGCTGGCCGGCTTCATCAACGCGGTGTACGCGAAGAAGTTCGACGACGTGGCGATCGTGCCGACCTTCATCCTGACCCCGCTGACCTACCTGGGCGGCGTGTTCTATTCGGTCAAGCTGCTGCCGCCGTGGGCCGAGGCCGCGACCCACGCCAACCCGATTTTCTACATGGTCAACGCGTTCCGCTACGGCCTGCTGGGCAGCAGCGACGTACCGCCGTGGGTCGCGTACGCGCTGATGCTGGCGTTCGTGGCGGCGTTGTCGTCGCTGGGCCTGTGGCTGCTCAAGCGCGGGGTCGGCCTGCGCAGCTGAGGCCGGCGAGTGCGTTCGCGCCGTTGGGCGCGTGTCCGACTGTAGGAGCGGCGCAAGCCGCGACCGCGCCACCGCAAACACAATGAAAGTTTCGTCGTAGTTGCGTTGTCGCGGTCGCGGCTCGCGCCGCTCCTACAGTCGGATACGCAACCCCACAACCGTCATTCCGGCGAAAGCCGGAACCCATGTTGACGTTGCTGCTGTTTTCGCCGTTATCGATGTGTCGCGCGACGACAAGCCACCATCAAAAGCTTTCGTCCGCAAGCGGCCGAGCTACTTTCTTTTGTCAGCGCGACAAAAGAAAGTAGCGGCGGAGTCAATGTCCAAGTGCATCACCCTGCGCCCGCGGGTTTTTGAGTTCCTCGTAGAGCACCTCGACGGGCGAGCGCCTGCCCAGGCTACGACGGGGGCGGTTGTTCATTTCCCACGCCACCTCCTTGAGGCGCTGCGCAGAATGCACTGACAGATCGGTGCCCTTGGGAAAGTATTGCCGCAACAAGCCGTTGGTGTTTTCGCAGGTTCCGCGTTGCCACGGGCTATGGGGGTCGGCGAAGTAGATCGCTAAACCGGTGCGTTCGCTCAACTGCCGATGCGATGCCATTTCCTTGCCCTGGTCGTAGGTCAAGGTCTTCTTCAAACTTTCCGGCACGCCTTCGAACGCCGAGCTGAAGGCCTCCAGCACCGTGTGCGCGGTCGCGTCGGCGAGCTTGACCAGCTTGACGTACAAGGTGCGGCGGCAGACCAATACCCCAATCGCCGAGCGATTGTGCGCGCCCACGATCAGGTCGCCCTCCCAATGCCCCGGCATCAGGCGCTCATGCGCGGCCGGCGGCCGCAGGCGGATGTTGGGTAGATCCGGCAGATGGCCGCGGGCGTCGCTTCCCTGGCGCGTGCGGCGGCCGGACTTGCGCCCCTGCCGCAGCAGACGGGTCACCTGGCGGCGCAATTCGCCGCGCGGCATCGCATAAATCGCGGTATAGATCGTTTCGTGCGACACGCGCAGCCAGGGCCGGTCCGGGTACAGATCCCGCAGTTTGTCGGCAATCTGTTGCGGCGACCAGCACCGTTCCAGCCAATAGCGCACGCGTCGCCACAGCAAGGTGTCGCGTCGCAGCTTGCGGCGCACCCGCGCCCGTCGCCGCAGTCGCTGGGCCCGCCGGCCCGCCCGGGTCGCATCGTAGCCAGGATCGAAACGGGGGCGTCCGCGCAGCGGCGGCCCCGAATGGGACCGAAACCCATTACGGCGCAACTCGCGAGCGATGGTGCTTTGCGCCCGACCCAACGTCTGGGCGATTTGCCGTCCGCTCGCCCCTTGGGCGATCAAGACCATGATGGCCCCGCGCTCTTCTGCGCTCAGATGTGAATACTGCTGGCCCATTCACAGTGCCTCACTGAGGTGATGCACTTGAGGTTAGAGACCAGCAGCCAAAGAAAAACGCTTGTTTTAAGTCAAAAGCCACTAGGTCCAGCACCTTGCGCGGGGCCGCGCCATAAGGGACATCCTGTCCCATGGCGCGCGCGCGCATCCATGCGCGCGCCCTCCGGGGCTGCGGGACATGGGCTTTGCTTGGGGTTGCGTCCAAGCCAAGAGCAGCAACAGCAACAACACCAACAGCAACAGCAACAACCGCCGACGCTATCGCCCCGAAAGATTCCGCCCTATCGCTCCCTCACCGATCCAACGCCACAACGAAAACCCACACGCAACCTCCGCCGCGTCGCTACCGCGAACTGAACCGACCTCCCTCTCGTTGACCCCTCCTGCACCCGGCAGGCGTTACAACGAGCCCGCCCGCACCGGGCGTAATCGCCATACCCAAGGAGCCGCCATGCGCCTGATGCCCCTCGCCGCGATCGCTTCGATCGCCTTCCTCGCCGCGTGCACCGCGCCCGACCAGAACAAGGACGCCGCCGCGCCGCCGCCGGCCGAGGTCGCGCCGGCGGCCGGCGCCGATGCGGGCGCGCCGCCCGCGACCGGTCCGGCCGCGCCACCGTCGGCGAAGATCGGCGCCGACCAGGTCGGCAAGCTCAGCCCGGTGCCCGCGTTCAAGGGCTTCGGCGAGCACTGGAGCATCGATATCCAGTCCACCGGCGAGATGAACCACAAGGTCGATCTGACCTGGGGCAGCGGCGGCGAGAAGGCCAGCGGCACGGCGCGCTACAACGGCCAGCCGGCCGACGCGCCGAGCACGCTGATCGTGCTCAGCGGCGAATTGAACACCAAGGACGGCGCCAAGCCGATGACCATCGAGATCAGCCGCAAGGAATGCATCGACGACGGCGACAACAAGCACATGCAGTCGGTCGCCGTGCATGTCGATGGCATGGACAAGTTCGACGGCGGTTGCGGCGATCTGGCCGTGTACTGATCGCGCCGGCGCCCGCCGCGCAGACGCAACGGCCCGCATCCGCGGGCCGTTGCGTTTCTAGCGGTCGTCCGTCCGCGCCGCCGCGCCGAGCCGGCGCCGCACCAGCAGCCACGACAGCGCCGGCGCCAGCAGCAACACCACCAGCACCACGATCACCCGCGCCGGCAGGTTCCAATGTTCGCCGCCGAACATCGCCGGCAGCGAACCCAGCACGATCAACACCGGCGTCAGCAACGCCGATACCAACGCCGGCATCGTGCCGGCGCCGCGGCGCATCGGCGCGATCAGCGCGACCAGGCCGTGCACCGCGCCGACGCCGAGCGCGACCACGCTCATGCCCACGCGCTGTTCGCTGTCGCCGAGCGCGGTGAAGGCCGCGGCCAGGGTCTGCACCAACAAGGCCACGCCGGCGCCCAGGCACAGCGCGGTCAGCGCGCCGAGGACGCGGCGCTGGCGCGGGCTCCATTGCACCGGCGTCGCGCCGCGGCCGCCCAGGCGCCAGGCCAGCGGCAGCGCGACCAGCGCGACCAGCAGCGATTTCAGCGCGCCCAAGCCGTCGGTCCAGGCGAGCAGCGCGCGCGCGTCCGCGCGTCGCGACAGCGAGGCCAGCCACGGCATTTCCAGCATCGACCACGCCAGCCCGAGGCCGAACAGCAGCACCAGCGCGGCCAGCACGCAGGCCCACGGGCGCGCCGGCACGCCACGGCGATCGGTCAGCGCGCAGGCGACGACGACGACGAAGCCGACCGGCAGCCCGATCGAGCCGAGCCATTGCGCCGGATCGAAGCGCGCGCCGTGCAGCGCCGGCAGCGAACGCATCGCGATCGCGGTGAACGCGGCCGTCAGCGCCAGCATCAGGACGGCCAGGGCCAGCGGGACGAAGGCGGGCGAGCGGTTCTCGGCGAGGGCTGCGGACATGGACGTCGTCGGTGGTCGGAAAGGGGACGCGACAGGGTAGCCGCTTGCCCCGGGTCCGCGGTCGACGGCTGCCGCGGAACGAGGCGACGGCGAGCGCGCCGCTCGCGCCCGGTGGGCCGGCGGTCGACCGGATTGGCTCCAATAGAATCAGATAAGGAAGAATTCGTTGGTACCAATGCCTTGCCAGGTTTTGCGCAAATATCGACCGGGTTCGAGCAGGGGGCAACCCGTCGTCGCCATGGCCACGCGCGCGGCGAGCAGACCTCGGCCAACCTGTTCAACACCTACGACATCCTCGGCCGCCGCTACAACCTGTCGTTCGAGTGGAAGTTCTGAGCGGGCGCGACCGCGACAGCAGGTCCGCATAGAAAACCGGCGACATCGTGAGCCGGCCCGATCTCCGACGGGCCGGCTCTTTTTTGCCTGCGTCGCGGCTTCACGCCGGCAGCCGCTTCACGCCGGCCGCGGCGGCGCGTTGAGCATGACGACGGTGGCGCGTCGCTGCCGATACAGGAGTCGTCCATGCGTACTTTCTTCGCCGCGGCCTGCGCGCTGGTCCTGGCCGGGTACGGCGCCGCCGCGCACGCGCAGCAAACCACCTTTCCCGCGCCGAAGTTCCGCGGCGGCAACACCGACTGGCAGGTGGTGCTGAGCACGCGGCAGACGGACCTGTCGGTGGTCTACCGGCTGCGCGTGCCGCAAGCCGCCGATCCGCTGAGCAGCGGCCTGCGCCATGGCGGCGCCGCGGCCGGTGGGTACGAACTGACCGGCACGATCGGGGTGGAAAAGACTTCGGTGACGGTGAAGATCGCGCCGGTGCCGCTGGGCGGCGTATGCAAGATCGACAACGGCCTGATGGGCGACGCCTACGGCCGCTTCGCCTACTCGATCGACGTGATCCCGGAGAAATCCAAGCCGCTGTCGACCAAGGCCGACCACAAGCCCTGGCCGGCGAAGTGGTCCGGCTGCGGCAACTTCACCCTGGACTGAGCGCGCGCGTCGCGGTCAGCGCGGCGGCAGGCGGAAGAACGCGGTCGCCGTCGCGGTGCTGTGGGCGGCGGCGGTCGCAGCGTCCTCGCCGCGGTCGCGCGCCAGCTCCTCGACGATGTGGGCCAGGTACATCGGTTCGTTGCGCCGGTGCGACGGCGCCGGCTTGACCGTGCGCGGCAGCAGGTAAGGCGCGTCGGTCTCGATCATCAGCCGCTGCGCCGGAATGTGCTTGACCAGCTCGCGCAGGTGCAGGCCGCGGCGTTCGTCGCACAGCCAGCCGGTGATGCCGATGTACCAATCGCGGTCGAGGTAGGCGAACAGCTCCTCGCGCGTGCCGGTGAAGCAGTGCACCACCGCCGGGCCGATCTTGCCGTCGAAGTTCTTCATCATCGCGACGAAGTCCTCGTGCGCGTCGCGCTGGTGCAGGAACAGCGGCTTGCCGGTGTCGGCCGCGGTCTGCAGCTGCATCTCGAACGCGCGCCGCTGCGCCGGGCGCGGCGAGAAGTCGCGGAAGTAGTCCAGGCCGCATTCGCCGACCGCGACGACTTCGTCGTGGGCCAGCAGCGCGCGCATTTCCGCGTCGCATTCGGCGGTGTACTCGCTGGCATGGTGCGGATGCACGCCGGCGGTGGCGAACAGCTCGCCCGGATGCCGCCGCGCCAGTTCCAGCGCCTTCGGCGAATGCTCGCGGCTGGCGCCGGTGATCACCATGCGGCTCACGCCGGCCTCGCGCGCGCGCTGCAGCACCGCGTCGCGGTCGTGGTCGAAGCTGTCGTGGGTGAGGTTGGCGCCGATGTCGATCAGTTGCATGGGGCACAGCGGAAGCGGGGCAGCGCGCAGTGTAGAGGCTCGCCGCGGCCGGCCCAACCCGCGCGCGGCCGCGGGGTTCGGCCGGCGTGTCCGTTCCGCCCGGCCAGCGTTCGCGACGGGGGCGTCGGGGCGGGCGACGCCCACGCCATGCGCACGATCCGCGCGATCGTCGCGACATCGCTCGTCGTCGCGCGCCCGAGCCGATGGCGAAGACGAAAACGCCGACCGCACCCAACGCCGCGCGCCGCGGTCGGGGCCGGAAGCATGGCGCCCGCGGCGGCTACGGCAACCCCCGGTCCGCGCCGCGCCGCCGGCCGCGCCATTCCGGCCGCCGCCGCCGGTCCGTATCCTTGCGCGGGTGAACACGCCCGCCTTCCCCATCGATCCGCTGTTGCCGCAGATCCGCGCCAGCCTCGCCGCCCATCCGCGCCTGGTGCTGGAAGCGCCGCCCGGCGCCGGCAAGACCACCCAGGTGCCGCCGGCGCTGCTCGACGCGCCGTGGCTGGACGGGCGCCGGATCGTGATGCTGGAACCGCGCCGCGTGGCCGCGCGCGCCGCTGCCCACTTCATGGCGCGCCAGCGCGGCGAGGCCGCCGGCGACACCGTCGGCTATCGCATCCGCTTCGAGAACAAGGTCGGCCCGCGCACCCGCATCGAGGTGGTCACCGAAGGCATCCTGACCCGGATGATCCAGGACGACCCCACGCTGGAAGGCGTCGGCGCGCTGCTGTTCGACGAATTCCACGAACGCCACCTCGCCGCCGACCTCGGCCTGGCGCTGGCGCTGGACGTGCAGTCCTCGCTGCGCGAAGACCTGCGCATCGTGGTGATGTCGGCCACCCTCGACGGCGAGCGGCTGGCGCAGTTCCTCGACGCGCCGCGGCTGAGCAGCGCCGGGCGCAGCCATCCGGTGCAGATCGGGCACTACCCGGCGCGGCGCGAGGAGACGCTCGAACACCAGCTCAGGCGCGCGGTCGAGCACGCGCTGGCCACGCACCCCGGCGACGTGCTCGCGTTCCTGCCCGGCCAGCGCGAGATCGCCCGCGCCGACGCCGCGCTGGCCGCCAGCGCGGCCGCGCGCGGCGTCGACGTGCTGGCCCTGCACGGCGAACTGCCGGTGGAGCAACAGAGCCGCGTGCTGCAGCCCGACCCCGACGGCCGCCGCCGGGTGGTGCTGGCGACCAACGTCGCCGAATCCAGCGTGACCCTGCCCGGCGTGCGCGTGGTGATCGACTCGGGCCTGGCGCGCGAGCCGCGCTACGACCCCAACAGCGGCTTCGCCCGCCTCGACGTGGTCGCCATCGCCCAGGCCTCGGCCGACCAGCGCGCCGGCCGCGCCGGTCGCGTCGCCGACGGCTGGGCGTATCGGCTGTGGCCGCAATCGCAGCGGCTGGAGCCGCAGCGGCGGCCGGAGATGGCGCAGGTGGAACTGGCCGGCCTGGCGCTGGAACTGGCCGCCTGGGGCGACGCCGGTCTGCGCTTCCTCGACCCGCCGCCGCCCGGCGCGATGGGCGCGGCGCGCGAACTGCTGCTGCGCCTGGGCGCGCTGGAACCCGGCGCCGGCGCGCAACCGGCGATCACCGCGTTCGGCCGGCGCATGCTCGCGCTGGGCACGCATCCGCGGCTGGCGGCGATGCTGTTGGCGCCGCGCGACGCCGGCGAGCGCGCCCTGGCCTGCGACCTGGCCGCGTTGCTGGAGGCGCGCGACCCGCTGCGCAGCGGCGGCGACGCGCTGCACGCGCGCTGGCAGGCGTTGGCCGCGTTCCGCGCCGGCCGCGCGCCGGCCGAGGCTTCGCGCTCGGCGCTGGCCGCGCTCGACCAGGCCAGCAAGCAATGGCGCCGGCGCCTGCGCGTGGACGCGTCGCCGCCGGCCTCGGCGCCGGCGCATCGGCTCGGCGACCTGCTGTTGCACGCGTTTCCCGACCGCATTGCGCGCCAGCATCCCGCCGACCCCTACCGTTACCAACTCGCCAACGGCCGCAGCGCCAAGCTGTTCGACGACAGCGCCGTCTACGGCGAGCCGTGGCTGGCGATCAGCGAACTGCGCGACGACCCGCGCGACGCGCGCATCCTGCGCGCCGCGCCGCTCGACCCGGCGCGGCTGGAACGCGAATTCCCGCAGCGCTTCGTCAGCGAAGACCGGGTGGTGTGGGACGCCGGCGCGCGCGCGATCGCGGCGGTGCGCGAGCGCCGCTTCGACCGCATCGTGATCGACAGCCGCGCGCTGGCGCGGCCCGACCCGGCGCGCTACGCCGACGCCTTGGTCGACGCGGTGCGCCAGCTCGGCCTGGACGCGTTGCCGTGGACGCCGGGCCTGCGCCAGTGGCGCGCGCGCGTGCGCTGCCTGCGCGAGTGGATGCCCGAGCTCGCGCAGGGCGAGACGCCGCTGCCGGACTTGTCCGACGCGGCCTTGCTGGAACGCCTGGACGCATGGCTCAAGCCCGCGCTCAGCGGCAAGAGCCGGCTCGACGCGCTCGACGAAGCGGCCTTCGGCGACGCGCTGCGTTCGCTGTGCGATTGGTCGTGGCGGCAGAAACTCGACGCGCTCGCGCCGACCCGCATCGTGGTGCCCTCGGGCATGGAACGGGCGATCGAGTACGGCTACGACGACCACGCCGACGACGGCCGCGGCGCCGCGCAGGCGCCGGTGCTGGCGGTGAAACTGCAGGAGCTGTTCGGCCTCGCCGACACACCGCGCATCGGCGACGGCCGCGTGCCGCTGACCCTGCACCTGCTCTCGCCCGCCGGCCGGCCCTTGCAGGTGACCCAGGACCTGCGCGGCTTCTGGGAGCGCACCTACCCGGAAGTGAAGAAGGAAATGAAAGGCCGCTATCCCAAACACCCGTGGCCCGACGATCCGTGGACGGCGAAAGCCACGCACCGGGCCAAGCCGCGCGGCACCTGATGCGTGCCAAGCGGTTGGCATCAAGCGATCCGTGCCAGTGATTCGTACCAAGTGGTTCGCGCCAAGTAATCCGTACCCGGCCGTAGCCGCGCCGGCGCTCGCTGGCGGCGGCGCAAGCCGTCAGCGCGCCGAGCCCACCACGACGCCGTCGCGTCGTCGTATCCTCTACCCGCGTATTCAGCCCGCAGCCATGCCGTGTCGCCTGCGCTCACAGAATTTCAACGGTGGCGCACCGACACTGGAACCCGCTTTTCTTCCTGTTCCCTCTCATCCAGGACCGATACGATGAGCAAGTTCGATTCTCTGCCCGACCGCGCACTGGAACTGGTGCACGCGATCAGCGCCAACCTCAAGGAAGCCGCGCCCAAGGCGGGCCAATGGCTCGACACCGGCGCCAAGTTCGGCGTGGTCAAGGCCGGCGCGCGCACCGCCGGCGGCTTCATCCGCCGTAACCCCGTGGTCGCTGTGGCCGCAGTCGCCGGCGCCGGCCTGCTGTGGTACGCCGCGGCCCGCCGCAAGGCGCGCCAACAGGCCGAAGGCGAGCCGATCGAAGGCTCCGCGCGCCGCATCGATGCGCGTCGCGCGGCGCCGGGCGCAGGCCGTCGGCGCAGCACCCGCAACACCGCAGAGGACACCGCGGGCGAGTAAGCCGCGGTTGCTGTCGCAACGCGCAGCGCGCCGGGACACGGTGCGCTGAGTCGAAGAAGCCGGCGCGCGAGCGTCGGCTTTTTTGTTTCGGTGGGGCACGAGTGGTGGATGTGTTCTGGATCGTTGCGGGCACGGCGGTGGTTTGCGCCGTAGCCAAGTGTCGCGGTCGCGGCTCGCGCCGCTCCTACAGGGGCTTCGGCGGCTTGCGATGCAGTCCGCTCCTCTCGTCATTCCGGCGAAAGCCGGAATCCATGTTGCCGTTGCTGTTGTCTTTCGCTTGGACGCAACCCCAAGCAAAGCACACGTCCCGCAGCCCCGGAGGGCGTGCGCATGGATGCGCACGCGCGCCATGGGGCAGGATGCCCCTTATGGCGCGGCCCCGCGCCACTTTCGAGCCATAGTGGCTCTTGATCCGAAAAAACAAGGCCTTTTCTTTGGTTACTTTCTTTGTGGCTTCAGACAAAGAAAGTGACCCGGCCGCTTGCGGACGGAAGCTCTTGATCTTCGCTTGTCGTCACAAGTACGCACACGCAAAGACGAACCCTACCGCGGTACGCCCCCTGTAGGAGCGGCTCAAGCCGCGACCGCCCCATCGCGCCTGCAGCGAAAGTTTCGTCGTAGTTGCATTGTCGCGATCGCGGCTCGCGCCGCTCCTACAGTCGGGTACGCAACTCCAATGTCGTCATTCCGGCGAAAGCCGGAACCCATTTTGATTTTGCTGCTGCTTCCGCCGTTATCGATGTGTCGCGCGACGACAAGCCACCATCCAAAGCTTTCGTCCGCAAGCGGCCGAGCTACTTTCTTTTGTCAGCGCGACAAAAGAAAGTAGCGGCGGAGTCAAGTTCCAAGTGCATCACCCTGCACCTGTAGGGTTTTGAGCTCTTCATACAGCACCTCAACCGGTGAGCGCACACCCAGGCTGCGACGGGGGCGGTTGTTCATTTCCCACGCCACCTCCTTGAGCCGCTGCGCAGAATGCACCGACAAATCGGTTCCCTTGGGGAAGTATTGCCGCAACAAACCGTTGGTGTTTTCGCAAATGCCGCGTTGCCAAGGACTATGCGGGTCGGCGAAATAGATCGATAAACCGGTGCGTTCGCTCAACTGCCGATGCAACGCCATTTCCTTGCCCTGGTCGTAGGTCAAGGTCTGGCGCAGCTGCGGCGTCACGCCCTCGAACGCCGAGCCGAAGGCCTCCAGCACCGTGCGCGCGGTCGCGTCTTCGAGCTTGACCAGCTTGACGTACAAGGTGCGGCGGCAGACCAACACGCCGATCGCCGAGCGGTTGTGCGCGCCGACGATCAGATCGCCCTCCCAATGCCCCGGCATCAAGCGCTCATGCGCCGCCGGCGGCCGCAGGCGGATGTTGGGCAGATCCGGCAAATGCCCGCGGGCATCGCCTCCCTGACGCGTGCGGCGGCCGGATTTGCGCCCTTGCCGCAACAGCCGGGTCACCTGGCGGCGCAGTTCGCCGCGCGGCATCGCGTAGATCGCGGTATAGATCGTTTCGTGCGACACGTGCAGCCAGGGCCGGTCGGGATACAGATCTCGCAGTTTGTCGGCAATCTGTTGCGGCGACCAGCACCGCTCCAGCCAGTAGCGAACGCGCCGCCACAGCGGAGTATCGCGTTGCAGCTTGCGGCGCACCCGTGCTCGCCGACGCAATCGTTGCGCCCGTCGGCCCGCCCGGGTTGCGTCGTAGCCCGGTTCCAGGCGAGGGCGCCCTCTCAGCGGCGCCGCCAAATCGGACCGGTATCCGTTGCGGCGCAGTTCGCGAGCGATGGTGCTTTGCGCGCGGCCCAGCACCTGAGCGATCCGGCGGCCGCTCGCCCCTTGGGCGATCAGGACCATGATGGCGCCACGCTCTTCGGCGCTCAGATGTGAATATGCCTGGCCCATTCGCAGTGCCTCATTGGGGTGATGCACTTGAGGTTAGAGACCGCCAGCCAAAGAAAAACGCTTGTTTAAGGTCACAAGCCACTAGGTCCAGCACCCGGCGCGGGGATGCGCCGTAAGGGGCCTCCTGCCCCTACGGCGCACGCGCGCATCCATGCGCGCGCCCTCCGGGTCTGCGGGGCATCGGTCCTCGCGCGAGGTGCAGATAAAGCAACGACAAGAACAACGACTAAATGGATTCCGGTGTCGCCGGAATGTCGATCGCAGATGCGTGGCTTCGGATGGACGTAGGGCCTAATGCGCCGACGAAAATCCGCGCCCGTCCGATCAGGCTTCCGGCAACTCGATGATGAATCGCGAGCCGCCGTGCTTGCGTTCCTCGTACCACAGCTGCCCGCCGGCGTTGACCACGATCTGCTTGGCCAGCGACAGGCCCAGTCCGCTCGACAGGCCGTCGTCGATGTCGGCCTCGTGCAGGCGCACGAACGGTTTGAACAACTCGCGTTGGCGCGCCACCGGAATGCCCGGGCCGCGGTCGGCGACGATCAGTTGCCAGAACCCGGGCGCGCTGTTGCGCGCGGCCAGGGTCAGGTCGCTGCCGGGCGCGTATTTCATCGCGTTGGTGACCAGATTCTCGCTGACCTGGCGCAGCACCCGCGGGTCCATCGCGACCTGCGCCGCGCCGTTCGCCGGCGGCTGCACCTGCACGCGGATGCCGCGCGCGTCCAGTTGCATTTCGTAGCGACGCACCAGCCAGTCCAGGGTTTCGGCGAGGTCGGCGCGGATGCCTTCTTCCTGTTCGGCGCGCTCGCGGTGGCCGGCCTGGCTTTCCAGGTAGTGGCGGATGTAGCCCAGCGCGTCGTCGGCGCTCTCGTGGATCATCTGCAGGTAGCGCGGCACGCGCTCGGGCTTGCAGCCGTTGTTGATCAGCAGGTCGCTGGCGAACAGCACGCTGGTCAGCGGGTTCTTGAGGTCGTGCGCGACCAGGTTGACCAGTTCCTCGCGCTCGCGCGCGACCCGTTCCAGGCGGTCGCGGGTCAGCTTGAGGCCGACGTGGGCGTTGACCCGCGCCAGCAGCTCTTCGGGCAGGAACGGCTTGGTGACGTAGTCGACCACGCCGGCGTCGAAGGCGCGCAGCAGCAGGTCGCGGTCGTGGGCGGCGGTGACGAACACCACCGGCACGCGCAGCGGCGAGTCGGCGCGCAGCGCGGCCATGACTTCGAAGCCGTCCATGCCCGGCATCATCACGTCGAGCAGGATCAGGTCGGGCGGGGACTGCGCGTAGAGCTCCAGGGCTTCGTCGCCGGTCGAAGCGGCGACCACTTCGTAGCCCTGTCGGGACAGCAGGGCGGTCACCACGCGCAGATTGGCGGCCTGGTCGTCGACGACCAGGATGCGACCGGTGGATGTCGCGGGAGTGCTCACGTCCTGTAAATCTCCTGGAGCCGTGGGATCGCTATGCGATTCACACGAATTTCGCATAAGTGAATCGAATGGAAATCGTGTGGCAAGTTAACAGAAACCTTCACACAAAGGCGGAACCGGCGCCGGGATTGATGAATGATTCACGCCTATGCGGCGACTGGCCGCAGTCAGCAACGCGGCGTTGCGAATTCGGTTGCGATGGCGCCGTTTGTGGCGGCGCATCATGAACATCCGCGCATTAAGGAAATCGCAATGAACCTGCGTCCGCTCGGCCGTTCTTCCCTGTCCGTGGCTCCGTTGGCCTTCGGCGGCAACGTGTTCGGCTGGAGCGCCGACGAGGCCGCCAGTTTCGCGTTGCTGGACGCCTTCACCGAGGCCGGATTCGCGCTGGTGGATACCGCCGATGTGTATTCGGCCTGGGTGCCGGGAAACCAGGGCGGCGAATCCGAACGCATCATCGGCCGCTGGCTGGCCCAGGGCGGCGGCCGCCGCGAGCGCGTGGTCATCGCCACCAAGGTCGCCAAATGGGCGCCGCGGCGCGGTCTGGCGCCGGCCAACATCCAGGCCGCGGTGGAGGACTCGCTGCGCCGGCTCGGCACCGAGGTCGTGGATCTGTACCAGGCCCATGAAGACGATGCGTCGGTGCCGCTGGAAGACACCCTGGGCGCGTTCGCCCGCCTCATCGAACAGGGCAAGGTGCGCGCGATCGGCGCGTCCAACTATTCGGCCGCGCGCCTGGCGCAGGCGCTGGACCTGTCCGAACGGCTGGACCTGCCGCGCTACGAGACCCTGCAGCCGCAGTACAACCTGTACGACCGGGCAGGGTTCGAGGCCGAACTGGAACCGCTGGCGCGCGCGCGCGGCGTCGGCGTGATCGGTTACTACTCGCTGGCCAGCGGTTTCCTGACCGGCAAGTACCGCAGCCGCGCCGACCTGGGCAAGAGCCGGGCGCGCGCGGGCGCGGTGGAGAAGTACCTCGACGCGCGCGGGCTGCGGATCCTGGCCGCGCTCGACGAGGTGGCCGCGGGCCACGGCGCGACCCCGGCGCAGGTGGCGCTGGCGTGGCTGATCGCGCGGCCGTCGGTGACCGCGCCGATCGCCAGCGCGACCAGCGTGGCGCAGTTGCAGGAGCTGCTGGCGGCGGCGCGGCTGTCGTTGCGGGCGGACGAGATCGCGGCGCTGGACGCGGCCAGCGCCGGCGGCTGAGGCGGCGCCGCCGCGCGACCGACCTGCGCCCATCGCCTGCCGCCTTCGCCCCCACCACCGCCGAGCCCACCGTGTCCCACGCCACCGCTTCCGCCCGCCGCACCGGCGTCGCCCTCGCCGCCGCCGGCGCGGTGCTGTTCTCGGCCAAGGCCATCCTGGCCAAGCTGCAGTACCGCTTCGGCGTCGACTCGGTGCAGGTGCTGACCCTGCGCATGACCTTCTCGCTGCCGCTGTTCGCCGCGTTGGCGGTGCGCGAGCAGCGCCGCGCGCGCGCCCGCGACGCGCTGCCGACCCGGCGCGACTGGGGCCTGATCGTGGTCCTGGGCGTGCTCGGCTATTACCTGTCGAGCCTGCTCGACTTCTGGGGCCTGGAGTACGTGCCGGTCTCGCTGGAGCGGCTGATCCTGTTCCTCAACCCGACCATCGTGCTGCTGATCGGCCTGTTCGCGTTCGGGCGCCGGGTCGCCGCGCGCGAGTGGATCGCGCTGGCGGTCAGCTACGCCGGGGTGGTGTTGGTGATGGTCGAGAACCTGCGCGTGGAAGGCGAGCATGTCTTGCTCGGCAGCGCGCTGGTGCTCGGCGCGGCGGTCAGCTACGCGCTGTACCTGGCGTTGTCGGGCGAACTGGTCAAGCGCCTGGGATCGCTGCAGTTGGTGGCCTGGGCGATGATCGTGTCGACCGCCGCGGTGACGATCCACTACCTGATCGCGCGCGATCCGGCGGCCTTGTTCGGCCTGCCCTGGCAGGTCTACGCCCTGGCCGTCGCCAACGCGGTGCTGTGCACCTTCCTGCCGGTGACCTTCACCATGGCCGCGGTCGGGCGCCTGGGTGCCGGCACCGCGGCGCAGTTCTCGGTGATCGGGCCGGTGTCGCTGGTGTTCCTCGGCGCCTGGGTGCTCGGCGAGAAGATCACCGCGATCCAGCTGATCGGCACGGCGGTGGTGCTGGGCGGGGTGTTGCTGCTGAGCCGGCCGGGGGCGAACTCGGTGCCGGTGCAGGCGCCGCCGCAGAAGCCGCCGGCCTGAGCGCTGCGCCAGAACGCGAACAGGCGCCCGTGGGCGCCTGTTCGCATCGCGCCGCGGTGGCGATGGCTCAGTGGGTGGCCAGCAGCGGCGCGCGGATCGCTTCCTCGAACACCGCGCCGGACAGGCACAGGTTGTTCTGCAGCGCCGACAGGTCGGACTGGCGGCGCAGCAGGTCGCCGTAGGTGCGCGGCGTGCCGCTGACCGGATCGGGCATGGTGAAGTTGCTCGGCGCGGCGAGGGTGCCGTTGCCGACCAGGAACCGCGACAGCACCGCCTGCGCGCCGGAATTGCGCGTCGACACGTGCATGAAGCTGGTGTCCTGGGTCTCGCGGCCGTGGCAGGCGTCGCAGGTGTTGAGCGAGAATGTATTGCGCAGGTTGTTGCCCACGCCGGGCGCGTTCCAGGCCTGCTGCGGGCTGATGTTGCGCACCGAACCGGTCGCCATCGGCTGGCCCAGGTAGCTCAGCGGGATGTCGTAGGTGCCGGCGACGATCGCCGCGGCGTTGGCGTTGATGTAGTTGCCCAGCAGCGCGGTGTTGTTGAGCGAGTGGTGCGGGGTCAGCTTGGCCAGGGTCATCGCCAGCTGGCCGCCGCCGCGCGGCAGGCGGAACTCTTCCAGCATCCACGGGTTCTGCAGGAATTCGTTGCTGCGCACCTGGTTGATCGCGCTGCGGTTGGGCTTGGACGGCGCCGCGTTGGCGGCGGTGAAGCCGTCGGTGAGCGCCTGCAGCGCGCTGTTGTAGGCCGGCGAGCCAAGGCTCATCGAACCCAGCGCGCCCCAACGGCGGGCCAGCGAGCGCACCGCGGGACAGCCGCGCGCCTGCTGGGCGTATTCGGCGATCACCAGCCCCGGCAGGGTGGTGCAGGTGCCGTTGGCGTTGCGCCGGACCATGCCGAAGATGAAACGGCCCTCGCCGGCGTCGCCGCCGCCGTAGCCGCCGTTGCTGCGCAGGTCCATGCGGTTGACGATCGCGATCAGCCGGAACGGCGACTTGTTGAGGTCGAGTTCGCCGGTGCTGGCCACGGTCGGCCACAGCGCCAGGATCTGCGAGTTGATCTGCGGGCGCGCCGGCACCGGGAAGGTGTTGATGACGCCGCCGGCGCTCCAGTTGGTCAGCCAGTTCTTGACGAAGGTCGACGGCGAAATGCCGCTGACCGGCTGGTTGGCCATGTTGGTCATCAGGGTCTTGAAGGTCCACGCACCGTTGGGGTTGCCGGCGCCGGTGCACACGTCGAAGGTACGGGTCGGGTCCTCGACCACGCGCGGATCGGTGATCAGCAGCGAGCGCTCCGGCCGCACCGGCGCGGACGGGCCGAACACCACCGGGAAGGGGATGCGGATCGGCTGCAGGGTCGCGATCTGCTCGCGCAGCTTGGCCGGATCCAGGAACGCCACCGGCGCTTCGCCGAAGAACTCGCGGCCGGTGAAGGACGGCACGGTCAGCTGCTGCCCCGCCTGCCTCTGGCGTTCGGTCTGCTCATCGACGAAGCCGTCGAAGTCGAACGGGATCGCGGCGCGGTAGAGCTGCGGGTCCTTGTCGTCGCGCTGCAGGGTCACCGTTTTGTCGCCGACGTTGAACGGGATCTGCGCCGGCAGGTCTTGATCGCGGGCGTATTGCAGCTGCAACACGGCATCGCCGGCGGAGGACTGCGGGGTCGGGGTGATCACGATGTCCTCGACCACCGGCGGGGCCAGTTCGAACGGCGTCGGCGCTTCGGCCTTGGGGATCGCGCTGCCGGCCGCGGGCGGGTAGAGCAGGTAGACCGCGCCGGCGGCGAGGGCCAGGCCGGCGCCGAGGGTCAGGGAACGCAGGGTGGACATGGGTCGGGCTCCTCCGGTGAGCAGACCGCGAGTGGCGTAGCGCCAGGCGCGTAGCTGTCGCCGACGCTAAGGCCGCGCGCGCGGCCGGCGCCAGCGGCGCGACGGGATCAAACCGGGTCGGTTTCTCAGCGGCGCCGGCGAGATGCGAACGCGGTCGCGTCCGCGATGCGAGCGCTGCCGCATTCGACGGTGAGCGAAGGTGAACGATGCGGGCGGCGGCGGGAGGTGTCCGCCGCGGATGCGGTTGCTGCGACGCTGCGGTTGGCGGCGCGGTCGCCGGCGCGAGCCGGGCGGTCGGCATTGGCAACGGTCGCTGGAGACGGCGCCTCCGGGGTCGTCGCGAGGCCGGCCGTACCGGCCGCGCCGGCCGCATCGGCGCGATGCGGCGCCGGTGCGGTGGATTCGCGCCTCGGACCGGATATGACCTTCGAGTCTCGCCAGCGCGCGAGCGATCCGCGAAAATGCGCGCCCCCACTGCGCCCGGAATGCCGCGCATGCAACGACTCCTGCTGCTGATCGTCGTGGTCGCGGCCGCGGCCTTCGCCTATCTGCATTGGTTCGCCGCGCCGGCGCCGCGCTACAGCCTCGCCGCGATCGAGCAGCAGCCGGTGCCGCGCGCGGAGTTCTTCGCCCTGTGGCGCGAAGTGGCCGATGGCCTGTGCGCGCCCGGCAAGAGCGGCAGCGAGCGGGTCGGCGTGCAGGCCTGCCGCGAGCACGTGGAGCGCGCCCATGAGCGCTGCCTCGCTGCGGCCGGCGCGCCGGCGACGATCGCGGGCCGGGCCGAATCGCGGCGCTGGGCCCGTCCCTACCTGGACTGCGTGCTGCCGGCGCCGAGCGTGTGCGGCGGCGTGCAAGTGCGCAGCGACGAGGACGCGCGGCGCCACTGCCCGCCTTGAGCGCGGCGCCCGGCTAGAGCGCGCGCCACTGTCCCGGCGCGAGCCCGTCGAGCCGGTGCGGACCGATCGCGACCCGGATCAAGCGCAGCGTCGGCAGTCCGACCGCCGCGGTCATGCGCCGCACCTGGCGGTTGCGGCCTTCGCCGATGCTCAATTCCAGCCACGCATCGGGCACGGTCTTGCGGAAGCGTACCGGCGGATCGCGCGGCCACAGCCAATCCGGCGCCGCCACCGCGCGCGCCTGCGCCGGCAGGGTCGGCCCGTCGTTCAATTCCACCCCGTCGCGCAGACGCCGCAACTGCGCCTCGTCCGGCGCGCCCTCGACCTGGACCAGATAGGTCTTGGCCTGCTTGTGGCGCGGATCGGTGAGGCGATGGGCGAGCGCGCCGTCGTCGGTGAGCAGCAACAGCCCTTCGCTGTCGTGGTCCAGGCGTCCGGCCGCATAGACCCCGGCCGGCAGCCCGAACCCGGCCAGGGTCGGCTTGGGCGGCTGGCTGCGGTCGGTGAACTGCGAGAGCGCGCCGTAGGGTTTGTTGAGGGCGATGAGCATCGGAGTCGGGCGGACGGTGGGTGGTGCGCAGGCTATTTTGCGCTTGAGTGAGGTCTTGAGGGACAGGGCCTGGGTGGGGCGGTCTTCGATTGCGCAGGCGATGGTCTTGCCGGCAGCGCGAGCGCGGTGGCGATTGCTGTTGCTGTTGTCGTTGCTGCTTTGTCTCCACCTCGAACGAGGCCGATGTTTCGCAGACCCGGAGGGCGCGCGCATGGATGCGCGCGTGCGCCGTAGGGGCAGGATGCCCCTTACGGCGCATCCCCGCGCAAGGTGCTGGACTTAGTGGCTTGTGACCTAAAACAAGCGTTTTTCTTTGGCTACTTTCTTTTGTCGCGCTGACAAAAGAAAGTAGCTCGGCCGCTTGCGGACGAAAGCTTTGGATGGTGGCTTGTCGTCACGCGACACATCGGCAACGGCGAAAGCAGCAGTAAAGTCAAAATGGGTTCCGGCTTTCGCCGGAATGACGGTTGTGGGGTTGCGTATCCGACTGTAGGATCGGCGCGAGCTGCGACCGCGACAACGCAACTACGACGGAACTTCCGCAATCGCTGCGATGGCGCGGTCGCGGCTTGCGCCGCTCCTACAGGGGGCGTGCCGCGGTGGGGTTCGTCTTTGCGTGTGCGTACTTGTGACGACAAGCGAAGATCAACAGCTTCCGTCCGCAAGCGGCCGGGTCACTTTCTTTGTCTTAAGCCACAAAGAAAGTAACCAAAGAAAAGGCCTTGTTTTTTCGGATCAAGAGCCACTATGGCTCGCAGCGGCGCGGGGCCGCGCCATAAGGGGCATCCTGCCCCATGGCGCGCGCGCGCATCCATGCGCGCGCCCTCCGGGGCTGCGGAATATGGGCTTTACTTGGGGTTGCGTCCAAGCAAACCGCAACGGCAACGGCAAAATGGATTCCGGCTTTCGCCGGAATGACGGTAGGCGGGATTCGTTGTAGGCGGGTGCTGCGGTGGCAGCTCACGCAGCACCGGCCGCTGGATACGAAACAGGCCGAAGCCTTGTAGGAGCGACGCGAGTCGCGACCGCGCACTCGCAGCTACGGTGAAGGCCCAGCCACCTCATCGCTATGCGACATCGTGCGTACCACAGCCCGCCGATCAGCCGCCGACTGCCCATAAAAAAACCCGCGGCGGCCGCCAGGCCGCCGCGGGCTTGCGTGGCTCAGCGCGGCTTGCGGAAACGCAAGGTCATGCGGTCGCTCTCGCCGATCGCCTTGTACTTGGCGCCGTCCGCGGCCTCGTGCTGGTTGCTCGGCGGCAGGGTCCACACGCCGTTGGGGTAGTCCTTGGTGTCGCGCGGGTTGGCGTTGACCTCGCTCTTGCCCTCGAGCCGGAACCCGGCCGCCTCGGCGAGCGCGATCACCTGGGCCTGGCCGACGTAGCCGGACTTGTCCTCGGCCGGCACGTCGCCCTTGGCGCGGTGCTCGACCACGCCGAGGGTGCCGCCGGGCTTGAGCACGTCGTAGAAGCCCTTGAACATCACCTCGGCCTGGCCGGCCGAACGCCAGTTGTGGACGTTGCGGAAGGTCAGCACCACGTCGGCCGAGGCCGGCGCGCCGAAGGCCGGCTTGAACGGGTCGTAGGCGGCGATGACGGCGCCGCCGTACTGCGCCGGGGCGGCGGCGAACTTCTTCTCCAGGCCGCTCTTGGCCTTGGCGAAGTAGGCGCGCGAGCTGTCCTTGGTCTGGCTGTCGGGATCGACCACGGCGGCCACGTAGCGGCCCTTCTCGCGCAGGTACGGGGCCAGGATCTCCGAGTACCAGCCGCCGCCCGGGGTGATCTCGACCACGGTCTGGTCGGGGCGCACGCCGAAGAACTGCAGGGTCTCCAGCGGATGGCGGTAGCCGTCGCGGGCGACGTTGGCCGGATCGCGCCAGCTGCCGGCGACGACGTTCTTGAGCGGGCCGCCGGCGCCGGTGGCCGGCGCGGGCTTGCGCGCGGCCGGCTTGGCCGCGTCCTTGGCCGCTTCGGCGGGCTTGTCGGCGATGCGCTCGGCGGCGGCCTGCTCGGCCGGCGGTCGCGCGACTTTTTCCGCCGTCCTTTCCACCGTCGGCTTGGCGGCCGCCGGCGGTTCCGCCGGCGGCGCGGCGGCGGGCGTTTCGGTTCCCGTGGCCGGCACCGCCGGCGTTGCGGGGGCTGCAGGCGCAGCGGGCGTCGCCGCGACCGGCGCCTGCGCCGCGTTCTGCGCGGCCGGCTCTGCCGGGGTCTGCGCGGCCGGCGCCTGCGCGGCCTGCTCCACGGTCTTCGCGGTCGCCGCGTCGGTGGCGGCCTGGGTTTCCTGAGCATGCGCCGCTGCGCAGGCGCCGGCGGGCAACAGCGCGGCGAGCAACAGGCGGGCAAGGCGTTGACGTTCCATGCAACGGACTCCAGTGGCGTTCAGAAACCCGCAGCCTACCGCAAAGCGTTCGGCGGCCGCTGTAGCGCATCTGTGCGCCCGTCGCCGACCGACGCGCCGCGGCGCGTGCGCGGCCACGTTCGCGCGCTGCCTCGCGCGGCCGCTCAGCGCGGCTTCGCGCGCGGTTTTTTCGGTGGTCGCGCGGGCGCCGCGGACACCGCGGCGGGTTCGCGCGCGGCCAGGTCCGCATCCATCTGCTCGACGTACTGGCGCGCCTGTTCATGCAGCCAGCTGCGGAAGGATTCGAGCCCGGCGTGGTCGACCGAGCGTTGCGGATACACCAGGTAATGGCCCCAGTCGATCTTCAGCCGGCCCTGGCTCAGTGGCACCAGCTGGCCGTTGCGGATCAGCAGCCGGGTGCGCGCCAGCCGCCCCAGCGCCACGCCCAGGCCTTCGACCGCGGCGCGGTGCATGGTCTCGGAGTCGTCGAAGTGGGCGACGAAGCGCGCCGGCGGCTGGCCGCCGTAGCGGTCGAACCAGCCCTGCCAGTACGTGGACAGGTCGCCGAGCAAGGGCCAGCGGTGCAGGTCTTCCTGCGCCGGCAGGCCGCCCATGCGCGCGACCAGCTCCGGGCTGGCCACCGGCACCAGGGTCTCGTCGAACAGGTGTTCGATCACCAGCCCCGGCCAGCGGCCGTAGCCGCCGCGCATGGCCGCGTCGATGCCCGGTTCGCGGTCGAAATCGACCAGCGCCGAGGACGAGAACAGGTTGAGTTCGAGCTGTGGGTACTGGGCGACGAAGCTGCCCAGCCGCGGCACCAGCCAGGACGAGGCCATCGACGCCATCAGGCTCAGGGTCAGCACTTCGTCGCGGCGCGGGCTGTACGGGCGCAGGGCGTGGTCGAGCGCGTCCAGGTGCGGCGCCACCACCGACAGCAGGCGCTCGCCGTCGGCGGTCAGGCGCACCCCGCGCGGGCCGCGCTCGAACAGGCGCCGGCCCAGGCGCTCTTCCAGCGTGCGGATCTGGTGGCTCAGCGCGCTGACGGTGAGGTGCATCTGCTCGGCCGCGCGGGTGAGGTTGCTCAGGCGCGCGGCGGTGGCGAAACCCAGCAGGGCGTGCAACGGCGGACGGTTCATCGCGGCGGTCCCGGAAGACGGATCAGCGTTCGATCCAGCTCAAGTCTGGCTTGCAAACGTATCGCTTTTTGGGCTTCCGTGGCGAGCGTAATTTGAACCTCGCCCGCAGCGCGCCGGCGATTTCCCCGCCTCGGCCGCGCCGCCCCACTGGAGATCCGGCCATGAATATCTACAAGAACCTGATGTTCCTGCACGGCCATTTCGTCGATCCGCGCGATGCCGACGACGACGAGCATCCGGCCGCGCCGGCGCCGGCGCAGCGGCCGGCGGCCTACGTTCCCGCCTCGCGCCCGGCTCAAGCCGCACCGCGCGCCGACTGGCGCCGCTGGTGGCTGCGGCTGTGGCCGGCGCAGAGCGCGCGGGTCGAGGCCGGTTGCGACGGCGCGCGCTGCGCCTGAATCGCGATGGTGCCGGGTCGGCGCCGGGCCAACCCCCGGCCCCGGCCGCCGCTCACGGCAGCCGCCGCGCCGACGGATACGGCGCCACGTCGTTGATCCGCCCGGCCGCGAGCCCGGCCTGCACCTGCCGCCACCACTCGACCTGAAAGATCTCGCCGTGGGCGTGCATCAGCGCGCCGAGCAGCGGCGGCGACAGGCCGAGGAAGCGCGGGAACTGCTCAGGGAAGACGTCGTTGCCGTGGGCGTAGAACCACGCGCCCGATTCCATCTCTTCCTCGTGGTTGCGCGGCGCCGGCACCTCGCGGAAACGGCAGTCGCTGACCAGGCACAGTTCGTCGTAGTCGTAGAAGATCGCCCGGCCGTGGCGCGACACGCCGAAATTCTTCAGCAGCAGGTCGCCGGGGAAGATGTTGCTCAGGGCGAGGTCGCGGATCGCCTGGCCGTAGTCGATCGCCGCCGCGCGCGCGGCCTCGGGCGTCTGCTCGCGCAGGTACAGGTTGAGCGGGCGCAGGCGGCGTTCGACATAGCACAGGTGCAGGACCAGGTCGTCGCCGTCCTCGGTGATGCTGCCGGCGCAGGTCGTCATCAGCTCGTCGAGCAGGTCCGGGGCGAAGCGCGCGCGCGGGAAGCGCAGGAACCGGAACGGCTGCGCGTCGACCAGGCGGCCGACGCGGTCGTGGTGGAACACCAGCGAATACTTCGCCTCCACCTCTTCGCGCGCGACTTCCTTCGGGTACGCGAAACGGTCGCGTATCAGCTTGAACACCAGCGGATAGCTGGGCAGGGTGAATACCGCCATGACCATGCCGCGCTCGCCTTCGGCGCGGATCAAGCGCTCGCCCGGCTGCGCGGCGAACTGGCGGAAGAAGGTGCGGTAGCGCTCGGTCTTGCCCTGCTTGGCGCGGCCGAGCACGGTGTAGAGCTCGTCGATCGGCTTGCCCGGCAGCAGCGTGCGCAGGAACACCACCGCGTCGCCGACGGTCGGCAGGTCGGCGTGGAAATAGCTGCGCGAATAGCTGAAAAGCTGCACCACCTCGGCGCGCAGGGTCAGCACCGCATCGACCCGCAGCGCGCCGCCGTCGTTGACCAGGGCGATCACGCACGGCGAGAAACTGCGTTCGCCGAACACCCGCCCGACCAGGTAGGCGCGGCGCTCGCGGTAGAACACCGTGTCCAGCAGCTCGACCGCGCGCACCGGTTGCGGGCCCCAATGCTGCAAGTCCTCCTGCAGCCGCACCGCGATCCCGGCCGCGCAGCGGGTGCGGTGGGCGTAGGGCACGGCGAAGGGGTAGTCGTCGAGCACGCGCATGAAGGTCTCGACCAGGCGCTCGCCCGACACCGCATAGCTGTGCCGCGCCACCGGATGGGTGATCGCGTCGGTCGGTTCGATGTCCAGCGCCACGAATTCCAGCGCCGGGTCGACGCCGCGGGTCTTGAAGAAACGCCGCGTCAGGGTGTTGAAGAAGGTCTTGTACAACTCGCCGTCGAGCAGCGGCGCGACGATGCCGGCATAGGCCTCGCGCACGCTCGCCCACAGCGCGCGTTCGCGCGCTCGCTCGCCGAGCCGGGTTTCCAGCGCGCGTCCGGCCTCGCCCACGCACAGGTCGTACAGCGCGATGCGATCGACCGCGTCCTCGCGTGCGCCGCTCCAGTCGCAGCGTTCGAAGCGGCCTTGCGCGCGCCGGGTGATCGCGGCGAAGCGCGCGTGGTAGTCGGCGAACGCGTCGCGGATCTGGCTGGCGACGGCGACCGCTTCGGCGAGAGCGTCGGGGGCGGCGGACATGGCCGCAGTGTACGGCCGCGCGCGAGCGGCTGTGGCATGCTCGCGGCCCGACTTCGCTTACCGATGAAACCATCATGAAAACCCGGACATGGACGCCCGCGCTCGCGATCGCGTTCGCCGCCGCCGCGCTGCTGGCCGCGCCGGCGCCCGCCGCCGTCGCCGCCACCCAGGACGACGGCACCACCCTGACCCTGTACACCGGCCGCGTCGGCACGCGCGCGGTGACGATGTACCTGCAGGACGAGCCGGCGCCGTGCGGCGGCATCCTGCGCACGATCAGCGCGGTCTACCGCTACGACGGCGTGTCCAAGTGGCTGGCGCTGGACGCCAACAGCGACCGCAAGGGCCACCTGGCGCTGGTCGAATCCAGCCTCGGCAGCGGCATCAGCGGCGCGCTGATGCTGGTGCGCGACGGCGCCGGGCTCAAGGGCAAGTGGATCAGCCCCGACGGCGAGCGGGTGCTGCCGGTGCGGTTCGACCCGGCGCCGGCCTTGGCCCGCAAGCGCAAGGAAATGGCGGAGACCCTGGAGAAGGTGCACTACGAGAACGACGACTGCTGAGCCGGCGTCGCCTGCCGCGGCCCAGGGGCCACGCGGCGGCGACGCCCCGTTCGCGACCGTCATTCCTACTGTCATTACCGGCAAAATCCGATGCACTTCTCGAAAACATCGGAGTACCATCCGCCGCGACGGTGCAGGGATGCCTCTACGCGCCGATCGGACCGGCCCGCTGAGGGGGCTGTCCAGGCGGCGCCGCCGCCGGACCGCATCGCGCCGGAACCGCTCGCCGCTCGCGTCTTGCGCTCGAACCGGGGCCTGGGGCCCCGTGCCTTTCCTGACGAGAGCGACACATCCATGGTTCAAAAGATCATCATCGGCGTGCTGGCCGCGGCCTTGATCGCGGTCTGTTCGATCTGGGGCTACAGCACCTGGCAAAAGCAACAGGCCGCCGCGCCCGCGCCGGTCGCCGCGCCGGTCGCCGCCGTGGTCGAGCCGGCCAAGCCGGTCGACGCCGCGCTGCCGGCCGAAACCGCGCCGGTCGCCGCCGAAGCGGCGGCGACGGAGAAGGCCGACGGCACCCACTTCACCTATAAGTACGTCTCCCCGCGCAGTCCGCAGCTGCTGTCGATCTACAACATGGCCAGCGAGATCGACGTGCTGCGCAACCTGCCCGAGGTCAACCAGCTCGACGGCTGGCTGACCCTGCCGCGGCCGATCAACTTCATCACCGCCGAGTGCGGCACCATCAACGCCTTCTACGCCCGCGACAAGGGCGACGTGGTGCTGTGCTACGAGATGCTCGACATGCTGGTGCGGCAGGGCGCGGCGATCGCCCAGGCCAACGGCGGCAGCACCCGCGACCAGCTCAAGTACCTGATGGCGAACCTGCGCTTCCTGATGCTGCACGAGACCGGCCACGCCCTGGTCGACATGCTCGACCTGCCGCAGACCGGCCGCGAGGAAGACGCGGTCGACCAGCTCGCCACGACCTTGATGCTGTCCTTCGTCAGCGCCGACGAGTCCGAGGGCGACATCGCCCAGAACCTGCAGCTGGCCTCGAACTTCTTCCTGCTGACCGACAGCGGCAACCACGACATGGCGACCTACGCCGACGAGCACTCGGTCGGCGCGCAGCGCTTCTTCAACCTGCAGTGCATGATCTACGGCCACGACCCGGGCAAGTACCTGCGCATCGTCACCAGCGGCCGCCTGCCCGAAGCCCGCGCGCTGCGCTGCGAGGACGAGAGCAAGCAGATCACCCGCAACTGGATGCGCCTGATCGAGCCGAACATCGCGCCCAAGCACCGCATGACCCGCGAGGAAGAGCAGGCCAAGATCGACCAGATCAAGCAGAAGCAGGTCGAGAACGCGCCGGCGCCGTACGTGCGCTGATCGCCGCCGCGGTGGCAAAAAAGGGCGCCTCAGGGCGCCCTTTTTCGTATGCGGCCGCAGCCCCTGTAGGAGCGGCGCGAGCCGCGACCGCGAATCCGCAGCCACGAAGAAAGCGCCCTGCGAGCGAAACAACGCCCGACAAGCGGGCTGCGCCGTGGTTGCGGATTCGCGGTCGCGGCTTGCGCCGTTCCTACAGGCGGCGCGAGCCGCTACGGGCCTTCGTTGCCGTCCGGCATCAGCAGCACCAGCGGCTCGCAAGCTTTGTCGGTGCAGCCCCAGCGCCGCGCCGTGTCGCCGTCGATCCAGGTCGCGGTGGCGGCGGCGTTGATCTCGAAATCCCACTCGCGGCCCTGCGCGCGCAGGCGGCCCTTGATCGAGCACGGCAGCCAGTAGAACGCGTCGTGGGTGCCATCGGGGTACTCGCGGCTGGCGCGGAAGAACTTCGTCGCCTGCTTGGCATCGAGCGTCCACTTCGCGCAGGCCGCGCGCACGGCTTCGTCCTTGCCGGCCGGGTCGTACGCGGCCGGGTCGATGCGGGTCACCACGATCGCGTCGGCGGCCTCAGCGGCGCGGCGCGGCGGACTGCACGCCGCCATCGACAGCAGGAGCGTTGGCAGCAGCAGGCACGTACAGGTCCGCGCCCTCGCCCAGGGTCTTGTACGAGATCGCATCGTGCTTGTAGACGTCTTTGTCATCGAGTCCGTACTCCTTCTGCAGCGCGCCGACCAACTTGTTGATCGAGGCGGTCTGCGCGGCCGTGGGCGCGTCCCAGGTCTTGGTCTTGGCGTTGTAGCTGCCGACCACCTCGATGCCGACGCTGTCGTCGTTCATCGGGAAACGGTCGGGATAGGCCTTGGCCTTCTCGTGGTCGTGGACGGCCTTGGGATTCCAGCCGGTCTTGTCGAACCAGGCCTGTTCCTGCGCCGAGCAGTTGCCTTCCTCGACGCAGCGGCCCTTGATCTTGCCGACATGATAGGTCTTCTGGTTGAGGCTGGCGGTCTGGTAGATCGTGCCGTCCTTGTCGATCAGGAAGTGGGTGCCGGTGCCGCTCTTGAACGCGTCCAGCGCGCTCTTCGCGGTCGCCGATTCGGTGCGGTGCATGACGATGCCGTGGTGCGCGTCGATCGCGCCTTTTTCCAGCGCCGCGATCGGCTGGCGCTTGATCGCCGGGTCTTCGAGGTAGCCGTCCTTGTCGACCCGGCCGGCATGAACATAGCCGGCCAGCGTCTGCGCGGCATCGACCTCGCGCAGCGACAGCGGCACGCCGACGCGCTGCGCCGCCGGCGAGGACGGATCGCCGCGCAGCGCGAACAACGACGGCACCGTCGCATCGGCGCTGCCGGCGACCACGCGGTCGAAGCCGCCCATCTGCGGATGCTGCTTGAGTTCGGCGTACAGGCCGGCGGCGAGATTGCGCGCCTGCGCGTCGCTCCACGGACCGGCGGCCTTGACCGCGTCGTAGGTCCGCTGGAACTGCGCATGGTCCGGATGCGCGGCGTCGTAGGGAAAGCTTGGCGTGCCCATGGGAATCCTTCCTGTGGTCGGCCGATCGCGGGGATCGTGGCGCCTCACGCTGCCACGCGCGCGCGCGCCGGGCAAGCCGCGGGCGCGGGATTGCGTACGCCCGCGCAGCCGCGAAGGCGCAGGCGTTGGCGATTTCGCCGCGGGATGCGTCGATCCGATCGCGCCGCGACCCGTTCACGCGCCGGTCGCCGCGCGCGTCGCCGTTCGTCGGCGGCGCGCCGCGGTCAGCGCCGCGGCTTGGGGAAATCCTCGGCCTTGCGCTCGAACGCGTCGCGCGGCAAGCCGGCGTAGCAGACGAATGCGGCCACCGCCTGCTCGACGCCGTGGACCTCGAAGGCGAGGCCGGCGTCGCGGCCGGACAGGCGCGAGAGCAACGAGTCGCGGTGCAGGCGGTCGCTGCGGAACGCGAACTCGTCCTGGCCGCGCGGGTGGGCTTCGAGGAAATCGCGCCGGTCGCGGTACAGGCCGATGGCGTAGGCGCGGCGGGGGATCGCGGCCTGCGCCTGGGTCAACAATTCGCCCAGGCGTGCGGTCGGCACCGGGCCGAGTTCCTCGACGGCGCCATCGTCGTAGATGCGGTAGCCGCGCAGCTCGCTCGCCATGTCCGTCGTCCGCGGGGACCTGCCGCGATGCTAGCGCAACCGGCCGCGGCCGGTAGGCCGGCCGTCGTCCGCCGAGGGTTGCGCAATCGCAACAACGCCCGGTAGGCGCCGCGCACGCTGCGAGCGCGAAGCCGCGGGAACGGCGAATCGTTCGTTTGTCGCGGATCGGGATCGGCGAGCGACGCGGTGGAGTTCGGCGGGCGACGTCAGCGCGGTTTCGCGGTCGCGGCTTGCGCCGCTCCTACAGGGAGCGATCGCGGCATTCGCAAAAAAACACGGGGCGCCGAAGCGCCCGTGTTCATCAACGTGCAACCGCGTCGCGTCAGAGATGCTTGATGATCTCGTCGGCGAACTCCGAGCACTTGACCTCGGTCGCGCCGTCCATCAGGCGGGCGAAATCGTAGGTCACGCGCTTGGACGCGATGGCCTTGTCCATCGCCGCGATGATCGCGTCGGCGGCTTCGGTCCAGCCCAGGTAGCGCAGCATCATCTCGCCCGACAGGATCACCGAGCCCGGGTTGACCTTGTCGAGGTCGGCGTACTTCGGCGCGGTGCCGTGGGTCGCCTCGAACACGGCGTGGCCGGTCACGTAGTTGATGTTGGCGCCCGGCGCGATGCCGATGCCGCCGACCTGCGCGGCGAGCGCGTCGGAGAGGTAGTCGCCGTTGAGGTTCAGCGTCGCCGACACGTCGTATTCCTTCGGACGCAGCAGGATCTGCTGCAGGAAGGCGTCGGCGATCGCGTCCTTGATCACCAGGCCCGCGCCCGGCTTGCCTTCCGGAATCACGTGCCACGGGCCGCCGTCGAGCTCGACCGCGCCGAAGGCTTCGCGCGCGATCTGGTAACCCCAGTCGCGGAAGCCGCCTTCGGTGTACTTCATGATGTTGCCCTTGTGGACCAGGGTCACCGACTTACGCTTGTTCTCGATCGCGTATTCGATGGCCGCGTGGACCAGGCGGGTGGTGCCGAGGAAGGAGACGGGCTTGATGCCGATGCCCACGTCGACGCCGAGCTCGCGCTTGGGCGCGCCGACCGCGACCAGCTCGTCTTGCCAGGCGTCGATCTTGGCCTGGGTGCCGAAGCGGATCTTGTCGAAGGCCTGCGGGAACTCGGCCTGCAGGAAGTCGAGCACCTTCTTGGCGTCGGCGCTGCCGCCGGCCCATTCGATGCCGGCGTAGATGTCCTCGGTGTTCTCGCGGAAGATCACCATGTCGACGTCGCCCGGCTTCTTGACCGGCGAGGGCACGCCTTCGAACCAGCGCACCGGGCGCAGGCAGACGTACAGGTCGAGCATCTGGCGCAGGGCCACGTTGAGCGAACGGATGCCGCCGCCGACCGGCGTGGTCAGCGGGCCCTTGATGCTCACCAGGTAATCGCGGCAGGCCTGCACGGTGCCGTCGGGCAGCCAGGTGCCGTAGGTGTTGTTGGCCTTCTCGCCGGCATAGACCTCCAGCCACTCGATCTTCTTCTGGCCGCCGTAGGCCTTGGCGACCGCGGCATCGAGCACGCGCACCGAGGCGCGCCAGATGTCGGGGCCGGTGCCGTCGCCTTCGATGAACGGGATGATCGGGCGGTCCGGCACGTTCAGGCCGGTCGGGGTCTTGGTGATCTTGGCGCCGCCGGAGGGCGGCGTCGCTACGAACTCAGTCATTACGATCTCCAGTGGGGCCGCCCGTGCGCGTGCGCATGGACGGAGCAGGGTTCCTGCGGCCCGCGGGGTGGCGCGACGGGCCGGCCGGCCATTGTCGCGGTTCGGGGGAAGGGAGGCAAAGTGCGGGGCAAGTCGCTGTGTTGCAGGCAGGCGACGGTCGCAACCGGGACTTGCTATGGTGCCGCGTCCGGCTCGGTGCCGCCTGGCGCGGCCGGCGGCCCGCAGCGAGCCAAGGCAGGCGAGGCGGTGCGATGAACGTGGAAGCTTCCAGCAAGACCCCGATCGTGCGCGCCGGCATGGAGCGGATTTCGCGCGACTTCAGCGAAGGCTTGGCCGGGCTCGGCTATGCGCGCACCCGCAGCAAGTTCTGGACGCGTCGCTACGAACACCACCTGGAGTTCATCCACCTGTTCCGCTCGGGCAGCAGTTACGGCGCGCCGTACAACGCGTCGATCAGCTTGCGCGTGCACCTGGGCATCGCGGTGCTCGACGACGAGCGCGAGCCGACCTGGCTCAACGGCCCGAACAGCAGCGACCTGGCGCTGTTCCATGCCGACCGCTTCCATCTGCGTTTCAACGCCGCCTCCGGCAGCACCTACGAGCGCTGCCTGGAGGACTTGTTGCGCTTCGCCACGACCCGCGCCGAGCCCTGGTTCTCGACATGGCGCGAGCCGACCGCCCTGCTCGACGAAGAGCGGTCGCCATTGGACGGCGAAGCGCGCGCGGCGCTGGCCCGCGCCTTGCGCGGCGAGGCGTCGTCGGAGCGGGTCGCGCTTACGTTGAAGCGCTTCGGCGTGCCGGTTCCGGGCGCCCGAACCAAGCGGCCGCGCGCGGCCGAAGCGGCGTCATGACCCACGTGCGCGCGGAAGACGCGGCATGAGCGTGCAACGCATCGACGGCGACCGCTGGGATTGGGTCGAGCCGTTCTGGTTGTGCGTGCTGCCGTGGACCAGCCATGAGTTCGAGCGACACTGGGCGGTGGGGACGTTCGCCGAGTATCAGGACGACGGCCTGGGCGTGTGCCGCGCCGCGATGCTGCGGATCGGCGCGACCGCGTACCTGGCCCAGGCGCATCCGCACGGGCCCGCGGGCTGCGAGCGGGTGGTGCTGTCGGCGGCCGCGGACTCGGCGGACTCGCGGCGGGATCTCGACAATGCCTTGGCCCACCTGGGCCTGCGCGAAAGCGATCTGGGCGCGGTGCGGGCCGGGCTCGGGCCGGCGCGGTGGCGGTTGTCGCGGCTGGACGACAACGGCCGCGAGTACGAGCTGGCGCGCTGCCAGACGCGCAGTTGCGCCGATCACCTGTGCCGGACCTACACCGCCAAGGACCACACGCGGCTTTATCGCGTCCGCGGGCCGACCGACGAGACTGCGGCGGCCTCGGGCTAGGAGTGAAATCCGCCGCGGTCCGGACCGGGCGTCGACTCCGCCGCCCAATCGCCCGGCGTCAACGGCGCCATCCCATGCAGCGCCCGCGCCTTGTCGCACTGCGCGCTCGGCGCGCCGTCCTGCCACGCCGGCCTGACCTCGCGACAGGGCGAGGGCCGCAGCGGATAGATGCCGCAGTGGGCGTCGCGCGCGACCTGGCCGCGCAGTTGCCCGCAGCGCACCGGCGCGCCGCCGTAGGTGCCGCGCATGACCACGCGGTGCGGGTCGAGGGGTTCGGTCAGCGTCGCCGGGGTGAGCCCGCCGGGGTGCGCGTCGGTCTCGCTCCAGTGGAAGGCGACGCGGAAGCTGGCGCAGCAGGCGCCGCAGCGCAGGCACGGGTGGGTGGCGTCGGACATGGCCGGCGGGGCGTGTGGGGACGGCGCCGACGGGCGCCGAAGCGGCGCGATTGTCGCACCCGGGCGCGCGGCGCGACAGCGCCGTCCGGGCGGCGGCGGAGGCGGCGCTAGACGTTGAAGCCGGTCAGGCAGACGCACAGCGCGACCGCGACCAGCAAGGCCGCGACCAATCGGACAACGAGTAGCTGAAACCGAACTGCGATTCGCGCACGGCGCGCGTCCCCGAACGCGGCATCGCGATGCGGGATACGTCCGCGACGGCGCCGGTTCAGCGCCGCCGCGACACGGCGGGGCTCAGGCCCCGCAGCACTTCTTGTACTTCTTGCCGCTGCCGCAGGGGCAGGGTTCGTTGCGGTCCGGGGTCTCGGCGCGGCGCAGCGGTTCGCGCGGGGTCAGCGCCTCGACCCGGTGGTGCTGCAGGTCGGCGAGCATGCCGGGCAGGCCGGCGACGATCTCCAGGCGCTCGCGGTAGCTCAGCTGCGCCGGCGGCGCGGCCGGGTCCTCGCCGAGCACCTCGCCGCTGGCGAGGCGGTCGAACAGGACGAAGATCTCGTCGATCCAGTCGTTCTCGTCCAGCCACGTCTCCCAGGTCGCCTCGTGCAGCTCGACCCCGCGGAAGAAGCCCAGCGCCCAGTCGCGGCCGACGTCGAGCTCGTCGGGCTGCTCGGTGTCGGGTTCCTCGGGCAGCCACAGCAGCGGGGCGAGGTGGTCGGGCAGGTCGTCGTCGCCGTGGCGCACGCGCGCGGACACCATGTTCCAGTGGCCGATCAGCAGCGCCTGGACCTGGTCGGCCTCGGCCTGGTCGTTCCAGCGCGGCTCCTTGCCGCCCCAGACCGCCGGCTGCCAGTCGGCCGGGGCCGGCTGGCCGGGACCGACCGCCAGGGCCGAGAGGTAGCCGTCCAGCGCTTCGAGGTTGAAACCCTTGTACGGCACGGCGCGCTGGTCGAGCAGGTCGGCCAGGCGTTCGATCTGGTCGTCGTCGAGATAGGCGGGGGCTTTCATGGGCGGCGCTCGTGGGGCATGCGGGGCGTGCATGGTAGTCGCAAGCGCGTAGCCGCGGCGAAAATACCGGCATGACCGCCCGCCTCGCCCCGCCCGCCGCCTGCCCCTGCGACCCCTCGCGCCGCTACGCCGCCTGCTGCGGGCCGCTGCACGCCGGCCAGGCCGCGGCCACCGCCGCGGCGCTGATGCGCTCGCGCTACAGCGCTTATGTCCTGGGCGACCTGGAGTACCTGCGCGCGAGCTGGGCGGCGCGGACCTGCCCGGACGCGCTCGAGTTCGACCCGGCGGTGCGCTGGCTCGGGCTGGAACTGAAGCGCCAGCGCGAGGACGGCGACGCGGCGGTGGTGGAGTTCGTGGCGCGTTACCGCGTCGGCGGCGGCAGCGCGGTGCGGCTGCACGAAGTGAGCCGGTTCGAACGGGCCGAGGGGCGCTGGGTGTACGTGGACGGCGAATTCCCGCGCGGTTGATGCCGCGAAACCGCGTTGTAGGAGCGGCGCGAGCCGCGACCGCGATAGCGCGGCTACGGCGATATTCCGGATGCCTGCGTATCCGCACGTGTGGCCGCTCGGGATAGCCGCTAGCGTCGTCGTTGCGGGTTCGCGGTCGCGGCTTGCGCCGCTCCTACAGGAGGCGGCCGCGACATCGCGAGTGCGGCGAAATCCCTATGCATCCGTGTCCGCGCGTGTGTTTGCGCGGGGCGGTTGGTTGCGTCGTGGTTGCGAGGGCGCGGTCGCGGCTTGCGCCGCTCCTACAAGGGGCATCGTGGGGTTCGGGCAAAAAAAGGGCGCGGCCGTGAGGCCGCGCCCGGGCTTGCCCGCCCTTCAGGCGGAGAGGCTTACTTCTTGACCTCGAATTCCTTGCTCTGGACGACGTTGCCGTCCTGGGTGATCTCGACCTTGTACTTGCCTTCCGGGAAACCCTTCGGGCTGTTGATGCTGAACTCGGTCACGCCGCCGTTGGTGGCGTTGATCTCCGTGGGCTGGTCTTCCTTGACGGTCTGGCCGTCCTGGAAGGTCCACTTGGCGCCGATCTTGGTCGCCACGGTGGCGGACGGATCGGAGGTGTTGGTGGTGACCGAGGCGTGGACGGTGTCCTTCGGCTTGAACGTGGTCGCCGCGGCGGTGACCTTCTTGTCGGCGCCGACGGCGCTGCCGAGGTCGACGCTGGCGACCGTCGCGGTCGCGGCGACCGGCGCCGGAGCGGGTTCCGGAGCGGGCGCCGGAGCCGGGGTTTCGGCGGCCGGCGGCGGGGTCGGCGCGGGCTCTTCCTTCTTCTTGCAGCCCGCCAGCGCCAGCGAGGCGACCAGGGCGGCGGCGACGGCGTACGTAGTGCGATTGCGGATCAGCATGGTGGATCTCCTTGGAAAGACGTTGAAAGCGGAAAGCGTTGCGGCGCGCATTCGCGCCTCGTCGCGGACGGTGCAGGTCAGTCGTTGACGGCCGGAATCTTCAGGACCTGGCCGGGCTGGATCTTGTCGGGATCGTCGAGCTGATCGCGATTGGCCTCGAAGATCGCGTTCCACTTGCTCGCCTTGCCGTACAGCTCTTTGGCGATGTGCGACAGCGTGTCGCCCTTCTGGACCGTGTAGGTCTGCTGGCCACCGCCGGTGATCTCGTCGGTCGAGCTCACGCCGCTCTGGACGTCGCTGAAATCGGCTTTCTCTTTGATTTCGTCGGTGCTCGACACACCGCTTTGCACATCGGAAAAATCGGCTTTCTTGTCCGGGGTAGTCATGGGTAAAGGGCTCCTGCCGTGTTGGCGGAGGCACCATGACATGGCGCTTGTTAAAAAGACATAGCGCCCGCGTGAACTTTGATGATGAAACTGAATGGGGATATGACGCGGACGGCGTCCACCTCGCGCGGGCCTGCGCAGTCGTAATGCCCGCAGGCACCGGCCGTGTGCCGGGCCGGTGCCGGGAGCGTCAGCGCGGCCGTGCGACCGCTGCCCGAATCGCCGCGCCGACTGTCGCGCGGACTGTCGAGTAAATCACTGCCGCTCGTCGCGCCCCGCGGCCGGCGCCGCCAGGCCCGGGCTGCCGCGCCAGGGATTGATGTCCAGGCCGCCGCGGCGGGTGTAGCGCGCTTCCACCGACAGCCACTGCGGCTGGGCGATGCGGGTCAGGTCGGCGTGGATGCGCTCGACGCATTGCTCGTGGAACTCGGCGTGGTCGCGGAACGAGACCAGGTAACGCAGCAGACCGGCCCGGTCCAGGCGCGGGCCGCGATACGCGATGACCACGCGCGCCCAATCCGGCTGGCCGGTCACCGGGCAGTTCGACTTCAGCAGCGCCGAGTTCAGTGTTTCCTCGACGATTTCGCCGGCGTCGGCGGACAGATGCGCGGCATTCGGCGGACCGTAGTCGTCGATGGCCACGTCGAGGCCGTCGATGGATTCGGCCGTGCCGTCGCCGTCGATGGGCGGCAAGCCGAAGACCACGGCGACCGGCGCGCCGGCGGCCGCGCTCAAGTCGGCGGCGATGGTGTCGAGCACCGCCTGGGCGCTGTCGAAACGGCTGGAATTGAAGGAATTCAGGTAGAGCTTGAGCGACTTGGACTCGATCAGGTGCGGCGAGGTGGCCGGCACCGACACGGTCGCGGTGGCGACCCGCGGCTTGCCGCGGCCGTCCAGCCAGCTCAGTTCGTAGGCATGCCAGCGGTCGTGGCCGACGAACGGCGGGGCGGCGTCGTCGATGCCGATGTGCTCGCGGCCGAGCGCGCGGGCGATGGGGAACAGCAGCGAGGCGTCGTACGCGCGCGGGTAGTCGACGTGGCGGCCGAGGGGGAGTTCGTGGGCGGTCATGGCGGCATTTTAGCCGCTGGGGCGGGGTTCGCCCGGGTTCCGGGCTTGCCCCGGACGCCGATTGGCGCGGTCGCGGCTCGCGCCGCTCCTACAGGGAGCCCATGTAGGAGCGGCGCGAGCCGCGACCGCGAAAATTCAACTGCGCCGCAACAGCGACCGCGACCGCGCGACCGCGGCCCCGCGCCCCGTGCTCACCCCGCCTTCGGCGCGTTCAGATAATCCAGCGTCACCTGCAGCATCGCCCGCAGCCCCAGGTCCAGCGAGCTCTCGTCGAGCTTGAACTTCGGCGAGTGGTTGCTCGGCGCGGTCGCCGGGTCCACGCCCTTCTCGGTCGAACCGACGAAGAAGAACATCGCCGGCACCTGCTTGGCGTAGTAGGAGAAATCCTCCGCGCCCATCACCAGCGGCATCTCGACCACGTTGGCCTCGCCGGCCACCGCCTTCAGGCTCGGCAGCATGCGCGCGGTCAGCGCCGGATCGTTGTAGGTCACCGGGTTGCCGTCCTGGTCGGGCACCAGCGCTTCGGCGTGGGCGCCGTGCGCGGCGCTGACGTGTTCGGCGACGTTCTTGAGGTCGGCGAAGATCGCCTGGCGCATGCCGTCGTCGAAGGTGCGGATGGTGCCGATCATCTCCACGTCGTCGGGAATGATGTTGTAGCGGATGCCGCCCTTGATCGCGCCGAAGGTCACCACCGCCGGCAGCTTGGCGATGTTGGTGCGGCGGCTGACGATGGTCTGGGCGCTGCCGATGACGTCGGCGGCGGCGACGATGGGGTCCACGCCCATCCACGGCGTCGAGCCGTGGCTCTGGCGGCCCTTGATCTTGATGGTGAAGCGGTCCGACGCCGCCATCAGCGGGCCGCCGCGCACGCCGAGCTGGCCGGCGTTCAAGGTCGAGAACACGTGCAGGCCGAACACCGCCTCGGGCTGGAAGTCCTTGAACAGGCCTTCCTTGAGCATTAGCGAGGCGCCGCCTTCCTCGTTCGCCGGCGCGCCTTCCTCGGCCGGCTGGAACACCAGCATCACCTGGCCGGGCAGGTCTTTCTTCATCGCCACCAGCGCGTCGGCGATGCCGAGCAGGATGCCGGTGTGGGCGTCGTGGCCGCAGGCGTGCATGACCCCGACGGTCTCGCCGCGGAAGCTCGCGGTGGCCTTGGACGCGAACGGCAGGTCGACCTGCTCGGTCACCGGCAGCGCGTCCATGTCGGCGCGCAGGGCGATCTTCGGGCCGGGTTTGCCGCCTTCGACGATCGCGACCACGCCGTGCTTGGCGATGCCGGTGCGCGGCTTGAGCCCGAGCTTGCGCAAGTGCTCGGCGACCTTGGCCGCGGTGCGTTCCTCGCGGTTGGACAGCTCCGGGTTCTGGTGGAAGTCGCGGCGCCAGGCGATCACGTCGGCCTTGACCTTGGCCGCCGCGGCGGCGACCTCGGGACGCTGCGCCGCTTGCGAGGAGGCCGCCTGCGAAGAAGCCGCCTGCGAAGAAGCCGCTTGCGCGGACGCGGCCAGCGGCAAAGCGGCCAGCGCGGAACAGGTCAGGGCGCAGCTCAGCGCGACGGACAGCGGACGCTTCATCGACGGACTCCGGCGGGAAAGTCCCGATGCTAGCCGATGCGGCGGACCCGGGCTGCGCGACGTTGGTCGCGAGAACTCACCGCGCCGTCCTCACAATTCGATCAGGCCCGGCGCGGGATCCAGCGGCGAGCCGAATCCGAGCGCGGCATACGCCTGTTCGGTGTAGCGCTGGCGCCGCGTCGGCCGGCCCAGGCGCCAGCGCAGCTGCAAGGCCGCCACCGGCAGCCAGATCGCCGCGTCGATCAGCGCCACCAGCGCCGCGACGTCGGCGAGCGTTCGCTGCCACGGCGTCGCAGAGCCGATGGCGAAGGTGAAACCGGGGATCGCCGCGCACGCCAGCAACGACAGGCCGAGCGTCCACCACAGCGCCGCGCGCAGCATGCGCGGGGTGTAGCCGACCGGGGCGATGTCCAGCATCAGCCAGCGGAACGCGCTGTGACAGGCATACGCCGCGCCGCGATCATGGTTGCGCAGGGCCACCACCGCGCCGGCCTCGGCCTGCCGCGCGTCGTCGCGCGCATCGGGGCGGTAGCGCTGCGCGAGCAGCTCGACCCGGTCGCCCTCGGCCAGCGGCGGCCCCGCCGGCCCGTCCGGCGCCAGCGGCACGTACAGCGCCACGCGCCGGCGGTCGAGGTCGAAGCGATAGACCGCGAATTCGACCCGCGCGCCGTGGCGGCCGCCGCGGCTGAGAGTCTGCACCGTGCGTTGCAGTCGCCGCACCGCGCCGCTCAGGCGCAGCGCAGCGGCCGCGCCGCGGTCCTGGTCGGATGCGGGTTCGTCCACGCCTCAGGACCCGTGCAGGTAATCCAGCGCCACCTGCAGCATCGTCTTGGTGCCGACTTCCAGCGCGCCTTCGTCGAGCATGAAGTTCGGCGAGTGGTTGATCGGCGCCTTGGCCGCGTCGCTGCCCTGGGCGGTGGAGCCGACGAAGAAATAGAAGCCCGGCACGGTGTTGGCGAATTGGGAGAAGTCTTCGGCCACGGTCACCAGCCCGGATTCGCTCACGTTGGCCTCGCCGGCCGCGCGCCGCAGCGACGGCAAAACGCGGCGGGTCAGGGCGGCGTCGTTGATCGTGGCCGGGGCGTTGTTGACCACCGCCAGCTCGGCGCTGGCGCCGGCGGCATGGGCGTAGTCGTCGGCGGTGCGGCGCAGGCGCGCGATCACGTCTTCGCGCACGGCCGGGTCGAACGTGCGCAGGGTGCCGACCAACTTGGCTTCGTCGGGAATGATGTTGAAACGCACGCCGCTGTTGAACTGGCCGGCGGTCAGCACCACCGGGGTCGCGGCGATGTTGACCTGGCGCGCGATCATGCTCTGGCTGGCGAGCAGGATCTGCGCGCCGACGGTGATCGGATCGACGCCGTCCCACGGCCGCGAGCCGTGGGTCTGCTTGCCGCGCACGGTCAGGCTCCATTCGTCGGCGCTGGCCAGCATCGGGCCGCTGCGGTAGCCGACCTGGCCGACGTTGAGCCCGGCCCACACGTGCAGGCCGAACACCGCGTCGGGTTTGAAGTCCTTGAACACGCCCTCGGCGAGCATGAGCTTGGCGCCGAAGGGTTCGCCGGCGGTCGGCGGGCCTTCCTCGGCCGGCTGGAACACGAACATCACCTCGCCCGGCAGCCGTTCCTTCTGCGCCGCCAGCGCGGTGGCCACGCCGAGCAGGATCGCCACGTGCGCGTCGTGGCCGCAGGCGTGCATCACCCCGACCGGCTGGCCGCGGTAATCGGCGGTAACTTTGGAAGCGAACGCCAGGCCGGCCGGCTCGGTCACCGGCAGCGCGTCCATGTCGGCGCGGATGGCGATGCGCGGGCCGGGCAGGCCGCCCTTGAGCACGGCGACCACGCCGGTGTGGGCGATGCCGGTGCGCGGCTGCAGGCCGAGTTTGCGCAACTGGTCGGCGACCAGCTTGGCGGTGCGCACCTCGTGCTGGCCCAGTTCGGGATGCTGATGGATGTCGCGGCGCCAGGCCACGACCTGGGTCTGCACCGAACGCGCGGCCTGCGCGACCGCGGCGGGGGCGGCGGCTTGCTGGGCGAAGGCCGGGGCGGCGATCAGGCCGAGCGCCAGTGCGGCGAGCGCCGTCGGGCGGAAGCGAGGGGACATCGCGAAACTCCAGTGCGGTAGGAAGGCGGGCGGGCGGCGCGCCGCTGTGGTGGGAGGGCCTTCAGGCCCAATGCTGTCCGGTCCGGTCGCGGCGACCAGACACCAGAGCATCGGGCCTGAAGGCCCTCCCACCACAGCAAGCCGCCGCCGCGATAACGCCCGATGCTAAGGCCGAAGCCGCGGCCGGCGATACCCGCGCCGTTCGCGTGCGCGCGCTCGCCGCGCCGGACATCGGCCGGCCAGGGATTCGCCAACCGCCCCGTGATCGCAGTCACGGGCCGCGGCGACCCCCGCGCGCATGCTGTCGCTGGCCGTTCCGGCCCGCCGACCAAGGAGCAGGTTCGCATGCGTTCGATCCGACGCCACACCCTGATCTTCGCCGCCGCCTTCGCGCTCGCCGCCGGTTTCGCCGGAGGCGCCGCGGCCCAGCGCAATTGCAGCATCTGCACCGGCATCTACGACAACTGCATGGCCAAGCCCGACGCCAGCGAGTACGAGTGCGTGCTCGAACACAACCGCTGCGCCAAGTCGCTGGGCTGTCCGTTCAAGCCGCAGACCTGAGCAACGCCGGCGCGCGTGCGTCCCGCGTCCGGCGCGTCCGGCCGCGCGCGCATTCGCCGCCGGCATCCATGCGGCCGGCGCCGCCACGGCGCGCGGCCGCCCCGACCAAGGAGAAGGTTCGTATGCGTTCCATTCGCCGCACGACGTTGTTCCTCGCTTTGTCCGTATTCGCCGCCGGTTTCGCCGGCAGCGCGTTCGCGCAGCGCGATTGCAGTTGGTGCACCGCCATCTACGACGCCTGCATGGTCCAGCCCGATGCCGACCAGGGCCTCTGCGCGCGCGAGCACAACTATTGCGCCGAGCCGATCAACTGCCCGCTGATGCCGGAGTTCTGAAGCGCGCCGCCGACCGTCCGTTCCACGACCAAGGAGAAGGTCCGATGAGTCCAACCCATCGCACTACCCTGCTCGCCGCGTTCGTCGCGTTCGCGTTCGCCGCCGGTTTCGCCGGCAGCGTCGCGGCGGCCAAGCCCGACTGCAGCCCGTGCGTCGCGATCTACGACAGCTGCATGGCCCGGCCCGACGGCAACTGGGAGATCTGCGCGCGCGAGCACAACCTCTGCGCCGGGCCGCTCGGCTGCCGGTATCTGCCCGAGTAGCGCATCGCGCGCCGACGCGCGCCGCCGTCCGGCGGCGCGTTGTCGTGCAAGTGGAAGCGCCCGCTGCGCCGGGTTCGCGCTGCAGGCGCCGGCTTACACGTCGCGCGCGTGCGCGGGCAGCGGCGCCAGCGGCGAACCCAGGTCGAGCGCCGCGTAGACCCGTTCGGTCAGGCGCTCGCGGGCGTTGGCGCGGCCGCGGCGCCAGCGCCGGCGCGACCACGCGTACGGCAGCGCGATCGCCGCGATCATGGCGGCGAACACGGCCGCGAAGAACCCGGCCCGTTCGAGCGAACGGCCGGCTTCGTCCGGATCGAAACCGAACACGAAGTAGCACAGTGTCGTTGCGATCAGCGCGATCGCCGCGCCGCCCGCGCCGCGCAAGCGATAGCTGCGCGCGGTGAAGCCGGTCAGCGCGTGCTCGCCGGCGGGATCGCCGCCGGCGAGCAGGCGGAAGCCGCCGTGGGCGATGTAGATCCGCCCGTCTTCGAGATTGCGCAACGCGTACACCGAGTCGGCCTCGGCCCGCTCCTGCGCCGGCACCAGCACTTCGACCCGGTCGCCCATCGCCAGGAACGGCGTCGGGTAGCCGGGGCCGTGCAGCGCGCGCAGGCTGAGGTAGCGCCCGCACAGCGCGAACCGGTAGTCGTCCATCAGCAGCATGCCGCTGCCCTCGCCGTGCAGGCCCTGGCTCGACCACGGCATCGGCAGGCGGCCGTGCAGGCGCTGCAGCGCGACGGTGCAGGCGGCGTTGTCGCCGGCCAGGGTCTGCGTCCAATCGTCGCCTTGGGTCTGCGCGCGCGAGGCGTCGCGCGCGGCCCGGCGTAGCGCCGCGGTGCGCAGGCGCCGCGACCAGACGCGGTGTTGCTTGCGCATCGCGCCGATGGCGTGGACCAAGTGGTGCTCCGACGCGGCCATGATTGGCCGGCGCCGGCGGTTCTGCAGCCAGGTCCAGGCCTGGGTCGCGAGGGTCGCGGCGATTCCGGCGGTACCGCCCAGCGCGATCAACAGCAGCAACATCCAGCCCAGGCCCGCGTGCGCCTGGGGCAGCGCCACGCCGCTCCAGATCGACCACAGCGCCAGCACCGGCAGCCAGCGCATCGCCTGGGCCAGCGCGAGCTTGCGTTCCAACTCGGTCGGCATCGGAATCAGGCCGGCGCTGCCGGCGGCCACCGCCCAATGCGCTTCGCGGCGGCCGTCGGCGTACACCAGCACGCCGACCCGCGCCGGCAACGCGTTCAGCGCCATGCGTTGCAACGCCTGCCAGGCGAACGGCGCATTGAAGGCGTCGCGGGTGCGGCCGTGCACCTGCTGGCCCGCGATCCAGGCGACGAAGCGGCCGTCGGCCGCGGCGGTCAAACGCAGTCGTTCGATCGGTCCTTCGAGTTGTTCGATGGCGACCGGCGGGGGCTGGAACATGCGGGCGCTTCCTGCGCTGGCGGCCGCCGGCGCTGGCCGGCGGCGATTGGGAAATGCCGGGGTATGCCGCGGCGGCGAATGCTGTCGGCCGCGACCGTGGTTGCGGCGGCCGCGCCGTCCGGGCGAATCGTCATCAATGCCGGTGCGGGCGTCAATCGGGTCCGGTGGGTACCGATCCGGCGTACGGGCGTCGCACGGCCGGCACGGATTCGATGCGGGAGCCGTGGCGTGTCGCGCGACGAAGGGCGCCACGTCCACACGGATCCGATGCAAGGGTCGCGACGCGCGGCTGAAGGCGGCCGGCCCAGGCCGCCAGGCCGCACAGGCCGGCCGATGCGCCGGCACCGGGCGCTTCCCGGGCCGAGTCCGGCCGCGCCGGGCCGCGCCGGGCCCCGACCGCGGCGCCGCGCCGGCCCCGGCATTGCCGGCGCGCCTGCCCCCGCCTACAATTGAGAATCATTATTGTTTACGGCGGGCGGGCGCCAACCCTGGCGCGGCCGACCCGCTTGCGCTGTCGCGCCAAGGAACGGTCGGCGCCGCCCCCTCTTCTCCCGTCTTCAGGCCGCTATCGATGCCTTTCTCCCGTGCCGTCCCCACTCCTTGCCGCGCGCGTCTGCCGCGTGCGGTCCGCGCGGCCTTGCCGGGCCTGCCGCTGGCCTTGGCCGCCTTCGCCGCGGCCGCGCAACCGGCGCCCGCCGATCCCACGACCCTCGACAACGTCCAGGTCCAGGCGCCGATCGCCAAGCGCAGCCAGACCGTGACCAAGACCGACACCCCGTTGATCGAGGTGCCGCAGTCGGTGTCGGTGATCACCGCCCAGCAGATGCGCGAGCGCGGCATCCAGGGCGTCGAGGAAGCGGTGTGGTACACCGCCGGCGCCCAGGGCGGCGGCTACGGCCAGGACACCCGCAGCGACTGGCTGCTGGTGCGCGGCTTCAGCCCGGCGCGCTACATGGACGGGCTGACCCTGACCGACGGCGTGTGGACCGGCGGCACCCGCATCGAGCCCTACGGCCTGGAGCGGCTGGACGTGCTCAAGGGCCCGTCGTCGGTGGCCTACGGCGCGATGCCGCCGGGCGGCCTGGTCAACATGGTCAGCAAGCGGCCCACCGACGAGGCGCTGCGCGAAGTCGAAGTGACCCTCGGCAACTACGACCTGCGCCAGGCCGCGTTCGACTTCGGCGGCCCGCTCGGCGCCGGCGGCACGCTGAGCTACCGGCTCACCGGCCTGGCGCGCAACAGCGACAACGTCGTCGACTACGTCAAGGACGACCGCTATTTCTTCGCCCCCGCGCTGACCTGGAAGCCGAGCGAGGACACCGAACTGACCGTGCTGGCGCGCTGGCAGAAGGCCGACACCGCCCAGGGCGGCGGCTTCCTGCCCGCGGCCGGCACCCTGCTGCCGAACCCGCACGGCAAGATCCCGCGCGAGCGCTACACCGGCGAGCCGGGCTGGAACGACTACGTCAAGACCATGCGCTCGCTGGGCTACGAGTTCAGCCATCGCTTCAGCGACGCGGTGACCTTCCGCCAGAACCTGCGCTACGGCAAGGTCGATGTCGACCACGACGCCGGCGTCGGCGCGTTCGGCCTGCAAGCCGACCAACGCACGCTGACGCGCTATTACTTCCCGCTGGAAGAAACCTCCAAGTCGTTCGCGGTCGACAACAACGTCGAATGGAAGTTCGGCGGCGGCGCCTGGGACCACACCCTGCTCGCCGGCGTCGACTACCGCCGCCTGGAAAGCGACTACAGCTCGGCGTTCGCGTTCGGCGCGCCGTCGCTGGACATCTTCAATCCGGTCTACGGCGCGCCGATCGTCAAGCCGGCCTACACCTCGCGCACCGACAAGGTGCAGCAGCAGTTCGGCGTGTACGTGCAGGACCAGATCCGCATCGACCGCTGGGTGATCACCGCCGCCGGCCGCCAGGACCGGGTGCGCACGCGCACCGACAACTTGCTGGCCACGCCGGTTACGCGCGAGCGCCAGAACGACAGCAAGTTCTCCGGTCGTCTGGGCGTGAACTATCTGTTCGATTCGGGTTGGGCGCCGTATGTGGCCTGGTCGCAGTCGTTCGAACCGACCGTGGGCGCCGATTTCGCCGGCCGCTCGTTCGTGCCGACCACCGGCGAGCAGATCGAGGCCGGCCTGAAGTTCCAGCCCGCCCACGGCCGCGCGCTGCTGACCTTCGCCGCCTACGAGATCAGGCAGAAGAACACCCTCACCGTCGATCCCGTCCACACCCTGTTTTCGGTCCAGCAGGGCGAGACCCGGGTCCGCGGCGCCGAGCTGGAAGGGCGCTGGAACTTCGCCAACGGCCTGAGCGTGTACGGCGCCTACACCTACACCGATTCGGAAGTCACCAAGACCAACGACGCCGGCGCGCTGGGCAAGCAGATCGCGCTGCAGCCGCGCAACGTCGCCTCGCTCGGCGCGGACTACAGCATCGGCTACGGCGCGCTGTCGGGGCTGGGCTTCGGCGCGGGCGTGCGCTACACCGGCGATCACTACGGCGATACCTACAACCAGTGGAAGACGCCTTCGTACACCCTGTTCGACGCCTCGGTGCGCTACGACCTGGACGCGTGGCGGTTCCAGCTCAACGCCAGCAACCTGAGCGACAAGGAATACGTCGCGGTGTGCAACAGCGCGACGTGGTGCTACTACGGCTATCCGCGCACGGTGACGGCGTCGGTGCGGTATCGGTGGTGAACGCAGTGAAGCGTCGCCGCGGCGTCGTTCGATGGCCGCGTTCGTCGTAGATGAGGTGTCGCGGTCGCGACTCGCGTCGTTCCTACAGTCGCTGCGTTGCGGCATCGCGCCCTGTAGGAGCGACGCGAGTCGCGACCGCGCAGCGACCGGTCGCGCCGCAACCGCGACCCGCATAAAAAACGGGACGCGGCGTCGCCGCCGCGTCCCGTAAGCGCGGCTCAGCGACCGATCATCGCCATGCCCGCTTCGGTGTAGCGTTCGCCCGCGGCCGCGCCGGGGGCGAACACCGCGTCCAGGCGGGCCAGATCGTCGGCCGTCAGCGTCACCTCGACCGCGCCGAGGTTGTCGTCGAGGTACTTGCGCCGCTTGGTGCCGGGGATCGGCACGATGTGCTCGCCCTGCGCCAGCACCCAGGCCAGCGCCAGTTGCGCCGGCGTGCAGCCCTTGCTCGCCGCGAGGTCCTTGGCCTGCTGCGCCAGTTCGAGGTTGCGGGCGAAGTTGTCGCCCTGGAAGCGCGGCGTGCTCAGGCGGAAGTCGTCGCGGCTGAGGCTGCCGGTGTCGGTGATCGCCCCGGTCAGGAAGCCGCGGCCGAGCGGGCTGTAGGGGACGAAGCCCACGCCCAACCGTTCGCACGTGGCCAGCACGCCGTTGTTCTCCGGGTCGCGGGTCCACAGCGAGTATTCGCTCTGCACCGCCGCGATCGGATGCACCGCCTGGGCGCGTTCGAGGGTCTGCGCGGAGGGTTCCGACAGGCCGAGGTAACGCACCTTACCCTGCGCCACCAGCTCGGCCATCGCGCCGACGGTGTCCTCGATCGGCACGTTCGGATCGACCCGGTGCTGGTAATACAGGTCGATGCGGTCGGTGCGCAGGCGCGTAAGGCTGCCCTCGACCGCGCTGCGCACGTACTCGGGACGGCCGCTGACGGTGCGCGCGCCGGGGTTGGCCGGATCGGTCACGAAGCCGAACTTGGTCGCCAGGAACACCTGGTCGCGCCGGCCCTGCAGGAAGCCGCCGAGCAGCTCCTCGTTGGCGTGCGGGCCGTAGATGTCGGCGGTGTCTAGGAAGGTCATGCCGCGCTCCAGGGCGCGTTCCAGCGTGGCCAGCGATTCGTCCTGGTCGGCGGCGCCGTAGGCGAAGCTCATGCCCATGCAGCCCAGGCCGAGCGCGGACACGGTGGGGCCGTTGCGGCCGAGGCGGCGGGTCGGAAGCGTAGTCATTGCGGGAGTTCTCCGTGATCGGGGGGAGAGACGAAGCGCGGCGGGCGGGGGCGCCGCCGCGGCGCCCGGGGAGGGCGTGCGGGCACTGTAGGCCCCCGCGATTGCGCGAAAAACCGGCCTAGTCCTCATGCGTAATGAAGATTTTCTTCATAATCGCCGGCAGGTCCCGCCGGAGCCGCCGCAATCGCCGCCCATCCCTTGCCCGCCGTGCTCGGCTTCGCCCGGGTCGCCCACTTCGGCAGCTTCACCCGCGCCGCGGCCGAACTGGAGGTGTCGCCCTCGGCCCTGTCGCAGAGCGTGCGCGCGCTGGAAACCAAGCTCGGCGTGCGCCTGCTCAACCGCACCACGCGCCAGGTCGCGCTGACCGAGCACGGCGCGCGCTTCCTCGAGCGCATCCAGCCCGGGCTGGCGCAGATCCAGGCCGCGTTCGACGACCTCGACGAAGTCCGCCACCGTCCCACCGGCCGGCTGCGCATCAACGTCGGCCGCACCGCGCTGCGGATCATGATCGAGCCGAAGCTGCCGGCGTTCATGGCGCTGTATCCGGAACTGGAAGTGGAGCTGTTCGCCGACGACACCCTCGCCGACCTCGTCGGCGAAGGCTTCGACGCCGGCATCCGCCTCGGCGAGAGCCTGGCCCGCGACATGGTCGCGGTGCCGTTCGGCGGGCCGCAGCGGCAGGTGATCGTCGGCGCGCCGGCGTACTTCGAACGCCATCCGCGGCCGGCGACGCCGCAGGACCTGGCCGGGCACGACTGCATCCGCCTGCGCCTGCCCGGCGCGCGGCGCCTCTACCCGTACGAGTTCAGCCGCGACGGCCGCGACTTCGACGTGGATGTGCAGGGTCGGCTGATCCTCAACGAAGGCTCGCACATCCTTTCGGCCGCGCGCGCGGGGCTGGGGCTGGCGCAGGTATTCGAGCCGTCGGCGCGCGCCGACCTGCGCGAAGGCCGGCTGATCGAAGTGTTGTCGCCGTGGCAGTCGCCGTTTCCGGGGTTCCACATCTATTACCCGGCGCGCAAGCAGCTGCCGATGAAGCTGCGGGTGTTCGTGGATTTCCTGCGCGCGCAGACGTGGGAGTAGCGGTTGGCGCGAATTTTCGCCGCAGCCAATGCCGCAACGCAGCGACGGTAGGAGCTGCGCAAGCTGCGGCTGCGGGGCGGCCGGTTGCGACGCAAGCGCGGTGTCGCGGTCGCGGCTCGCGCCGCTCCTACAGGTAGATTGCGTGGCCTTTCGTTGGCGGGGAAGTCGCAACGCAGCGACGGTAGGAGCTGCGCAAGCTGCGACCGCGGGGTGGCCGGTTGCGACGTAAGCGCGGTGTCGCGGTCGCGGCTCGCGCCGCTCCTACAGGCAGATCGCGTGGTTGCCGGCGAGCGGGAACAAGGCTGCGACGCAGATCCCTCGCATTTCCCCGCGCCGCGTGCGAGGCTGCGGCGGATCGCTGGGGAGCCGTCATGAACGATGCCGTGTCCGCCGTAGCACCCGCCGCGTCGAAAGCGCTGCACGGCGACGCTGCGCTGGTGCGCGCGCTCGGCCCGTTCCAGCTCGGCGCGTCGATCGTCAACATCATCGTCGGCGCCGGCATCTTCATGCTGCCGGCGCTGTTGTACGGGCGGCTCGGCGCGGGCGCGCCGCTGGTGTTCGTGGCCGGGGCGATGGCGATCGTGCCGATCGCGCTGTGCTTCGCCGCGATCGGCAGCCGCGCGGCCGCCACCGGCGGGCCGTACACCTTCGTCGGCGCGGCGTTCGGGCCGTTCGCCGGGTTCCTCGCCGGCGCGCTGATGTGGGTGTGCAACGCGTCCTCCAGCGCCGGCGTCGCCGCGGCCCTGGCCGAGCAGGCCGGCAACGCCTGGGCGGCGCTGCGCGAGCCGTTGCCGCGCGCGGGGTTCATCGCCGCGGCGTACGCCGCGGTGTTCGCGCTCAATGCGTTCGGGGTGAAGCTGGGCGCGCGCGCGATCGTGCTGCTGGCCACGCTCAAGCTGGCGCCGCTGTTCCTGCTGGCCAGCGTCGGTTTGCTGTTCGTGGACTGGAACCAAATCGGTGTCGGCGCATGGCCGTCGTGGAGCTCGCTGTCTTGGAGCGCGCTGCCGTGGAGCGCATTGGGCTCGTCGATGGTGCTGGTGGTGTTCGCCTACTCGGGCATGGAGACCGCGCTGGTGCCGACCGGCGAGGTGCGCGATCCTGCCCGCCACGTGCCGCGCGCGACCTTGTCGGCGATCGTGCTGGTGGTGCTGCTGTACATCGGCATCCAGCTCGCCTGCCAGGGCTTGCTCGGCGCGCGCCTGGCCGGCAGCGGCGCGCCGGTGGCCGACGCCGCCGGCGCGTTGTGGGCGCCGGCGCACGGCGCGCTGCTGGCGACCGCCGCGGTGTCGATGGCCGGATTCCTGATGGGCAATCTGTTTTCGTCGTCGCGGCTGTTGTTCGCGCTGGGCCGCGACGGCTACCTGCCGGCCGCGTTCGGCCGCGTCGATGCGCGCCACCACGTCCCGCGCACCGCGCTGTTGGCCCACGCCGGCATCGCCCTGGCGCTGGCGCTGATCGGCAACTTCGAGACCCTGGCGCTGATTTCCGGCGGCGCGATCTGCCTGCTGTTCGCCGCGGTCGCGGTCGCCGCGTGGCGCGCGCAGGCGCGCGACCTGCGCGGCCCCGGCGAGCCGTTCCGCCTGCCCGGCGGCGCCTGGCCGATGCCGCTGCTGGCGGTAGCGGTGATGGCGGCGGTGTTGGCGACGATGAGCGCGGCGCAGTGGCTGGCGATCGCGGTGTCGCTGTTGGCGTTGGTGGCGGTGTACGCGGTGCTGGCGCTGCGGCGGCGCGGCGCGGCGCGGGGTTGAAGGAGCGGTGTGGGAGGGCCTTCAGGCCCGACACTTTCGGCTCGGATCCGCGCGACTTGGCACAAGAGCATCGGGGCTGAAGCCCTTCCCACAACAACCGCGGCTGCGGTTTCCGGTGCGATGAATCTTTGATCGCGAGCGTCAGCGGCGCTGGCAACGCAGGTCGCGCACGCGGCCCACGTCCATCGACACCCCGTCGATCGCGCCGGCCGCATCGCGCTGGAAGCGGAAGTTCAGCGAACCCTGCAGGAAGCGGTCGCGTTCCAGCGGCTGCAGCCGCGCCGGCCCGCTGCGCGCGTCGGCCCGATGCAGGGCGCCGTCGATCGCGCTGAAGCGATAGTCGCGGCCGAGTTCGTCGCAGCGGTAGTCGCCGGCGTAGGCGGCCAGCGCGGCGGCGTCGGGCTGGGCCACCTGCAGCTCGGGGAACTCGGTGCGCTTGCCGTCGGCCAGCTGCACCGCGACGCGCGGCCGGCCGCGGCCGGGATCGCGGAACGACAGCGCGGCCACCGGGGCGTCGTCGACCTCGAACTCGTCCTTGCCGACCGGCCGCATCGGATAGGTGTCGCCGAAGGCGTGCAGCGACAGCGCGCCCTCGTCCCATTCGATCCGGCGCAGGCTGCCGGTGGCGGGATTGCGGTACACCCCGGCCCAGCGCTGCATCGCGGCGGGCAGCATGTCCACGGTCGGGCGCGGGGCGCGTCGCGCCGCCGGTTCGGGCGGCAGGCCCAGCCACAGGTCGGCGACGCGCAGGGCGAGGCTCTCCGGGTCGGTCGAATCCAGGTTGCACAGCGTCGCCACCGACAGGTGCCGCTCCGGGAAACGCAGCAGCTGGGCGCGGTAGCCGCCCCAGGCGCCGTCGTGCGAAACCGTCTTGAGCCCGCGGTGGCTATCGACGAACAGGCCCAGCGCGTAATCCAGGCGCGTGCCGTCGGCGAGCCGGCCCGGCTGCTGCAGGCGGGCGAGGAAGTCGGCGTCGCCGACCACGGGGCGGTAGAAGTTCTCGTCCCAGCGCTGCAGGTCGGCCAGCGTGGTCAGCACCGCGCCGTCGCCGACCTGGTCCCAGTTCGGCATGTCGATGCGGAAGCGGGCGATGCCGTCCGCCGCCTCGCCGGCCGCGCCCCCGGCGCGCGTGTAGGCGCTGGCGCGGCCGCGTACCGGCAGGGTGTGGTCGTCGCGGAACAGGGTGTCGCGCATGCCCAGCGGCGCGAAGATGCGCTCATGCGCGAACTGCGCCAGCGGTTTGCCGGCGACCCGCTTCACGATCTCGGCGGCGAGGAAGTAGCCGGTGTTGCTGTAGACGAACTCGCTGCCCGGGGCGAAGTTCAGCGCCTTCTGCTTCGCCAGCAGGTCCAGGGTCTGGCGGTCGCTGCTGTAGTCGTCGTAGGCGACGCCGGCCAGCAACTGCACGTCGAGGTAGTCGCGCAGGCCGCTGGTGTGCTGCAGCAGCTGGCGCAGGGTGATGGTCTGGCCGTAGTCGGGCAGCTCGGGCACGTACTTGCGCACGTCGTCGTCGAGCGAGAGCTTGCCGTCGCGCTCCAGCAACAGCAGCGCGGCGGCGGTGAACTGCTTGGACGTCGAGCCGATGTCGAACACCGTGTCCGCGCCGATCGGCGCGCCCAGCTCCAGGTTGGCCTGGCCGTAGCCTTTCTGGAACGCGATCGCGCCGTCGCGGAACACCGCGACGCCGCAGCCGGGGCTGTCGCCGCGGTTCCAGCGCGCGAAGATCGCGTCGGTGCCGGCTTCCAGCGCTGCCGGCGCTGCCGGCGTCGCCGCTGCCGCCGGCGTCGCCGCTGCGATGGGCGAAGCGGGCGCGGCGACCGTCGCGAAGCTCGCCAGAGCCAGCGCGAGCGTGGCGGCGAGGGGACGCAGAGCGTGCATGGCGTGTCCTTACGGATGCGGAGCGGGGGCCGGCCACTATAGGCAGCGCGCGTGCCCGGCCTGCGTGGCGGAAGTCACGCAGGCGCGCGGGACCAACCCGCGGCCGCGCTCAGGCGCGCCGGGCGGCGAAGGTGTTCCTCACCCGTTCGGACATGGCCGCGTAGGCCATCCACGGGCCGTTCCAGAACAGCAGCCGGCCGATCAGCGCCGCCGCGGCGACGCCGGCAAAGCCGCCGCCGCTGGCCTGCGACAGCAAGCCGGTCGCGATCGATACCAGGACCAGATCGATGCCGAGCCAGGCGACGTAGACGCGCGGGAACCACGGCGACTTGATCGCGAACAGCACCAGGGCGACGAGGTTCAACGCGAACATCGCGGCGCTGACCGCGAGATAGAAGCGCAAGGCGCCCGCCTTGGCCCCGTCCATCGCCGAGGCCACCTCGGGCGATTCCAGCAGCGCGGCCATGCCGCCGGCGTTGGCCATGGCGAACAGCAGCGACCACACCATCATGATCGCCACGCCGATCAGCCAGCCGCCGCGGCCGACCGCGCCGCGGTTGCGTTCGCTGCGGTCGGTGCCGAACCGCAGCGGTTCGTCGCCGAGCCGCAGCGCGCCGCGCGCGGCGGGCGGCGCGGGTTCGCGGCGGTACGGATCTTCGTCGTGCATGGCGGGTCCCCTGTGCGCGGCGCGGACGGTTCCTCCCCGGAACCCGGCGGCGGCCGCGGCCGCCACGATAGCGCCATCGCGCGTCGCGGCGCATCCATGCGGCGGCTGTCAGCGGCGCGCGGCGAAGGTGTTGCGGACCCGTCGGGAGCGCAGGATGTAAACGATCCACGGGCCGTACCAGAGCAGCGCCCACAGCAACGGCGTCGCCAGGGCCATGACCAGGCTGACGTCGCCGGTCATGGCCATCATCCACGGGCGGACGCCCTTGCCGAACGCGGCCACCGCCGCCCAGGCGACGAACGTGTGCGGGAACCACCGCGACTTGCGCCAGAACAGCGTCAGCGCGGCGAGGGCGAGCGGCAGCAGTAGGGCATCGACCGCGACCCGCGCGCGCACGTAGCCCAGGTACTCGGGCGACAAGTCGCCGGACAAGCCGCCACCGAACACGGCCAAGCCCAGGCTGAGAATCGCGAACGCCGCCGACAGGCCCAGGATCGCGGCGACCGCGATCAGCCAGCCGCCGAGCCCCTCGGGGCCGCGTCCGTCGCGTTCGCCATAAGGGTTCGGCACCCGGTCCGCGACGGAGGTATGCCGATACGGATCGTCCTGGTCCATCGCGTCCTCGCTTCTCGCGCTTCTCGCGCTTGTCTGGCGCCGGCCGGCGCCGTGCCGCATGTGGCGCGGCTGCATGCATCGCAGCCGCAGGATAGCCGTCCCGCGCAGTCCGTCACATCCCCGCGACGCAGGAATCGCAACATACGCGGGCAGGGGAAAGCGACTCGAACGGACAGCCCAGCCGCCTCGCGCGCGCTTGATCGTTGACCGCCCGCTGTTGCCTACTCATCCATCGCAACGCCAACGCCAACGCCAACGCCAGCGGGAGCCGCGCGCCTGCACATGGCCAGCACCGCCGCCACCGCCTTGTCCTTGTCCGACTCTTCCGCTCCGGGCGCCGCCGCGCCGTCTTCGTCGCCTGCCGCGTCCGCGCGACCCGTGTCCGGGCCGCGGGCCGCGTCCGCGCGCGCGCCTGGGTCGTCCGCGCCGGCCGCGTCCGCGCCGATGGCGGCGAGCGCGCCCGCCACCGAGGCGCCTGCCGTCAATACGTCCGTCGCCAACACGTCCGCCGCCAACACGCCCAGCGCGCCCGCCACGCGCGCGCCGGCCGCGCCCGCCGCCGCGCCGCGCGCGCCTGGCTCGGACGCGGGCACCGGAGCTGCGCCGCCGCCATCGCCGCCACCGCCGGCCGGCCCGCCGGCCGCGCCGGCGCCGATGCCGCGCTGGCGCATGGCCGCGTTCGTGGCGATCTCGCTGCTGCTCGGGCTGACCCAAAGCCTGGGCATGAACCTGGTCGCGTCCAACCTGCCGCAGGTGCAGGGCGCGCTCGGCGCGACCACGGCCGAGGGCGCGTGGCTGCTGACCGCCTACTTCGCCACCAACATCCCGGCCAGCCTGCTGCTGACCAAATTCCGCCTGCACTACGGCCTGCGCCTGTTCGCCGACCTCGCCATCGGCCTGTTCGTGATCGCCGCGGTGGTGCACCTGGTCGCCAACGACCTCAGCTCGGCGATCGCCGCGCGCGCCGCGCTCGGCATCGCCGCCGCGCCGCTGAGCTCGCTGACCGTGCTGTACATGGCCGAGGTCTTCAGCGGCCCGAAGAAGGTCATCGGCCTGATGTTCGGCTTCGCCGCGTTGCAGACCGGCGCGCCGGTGTCGCGGATCATCGCCGAAGGGCTGTTCCTGCACGGCCAGTGGCACGGCGTGGTGATGTTCGAGCTGGGCCTGGCGCTGGCCTGCTTCGCCGCGATCAATCTGCTGCGGGTCACCCCGGTGCCGCGCCAGCCGATGTTCGACGGTCTCGACATCGTCAGTTTCCCGCTCTACGCCAGCGCCATCGCCCTGGTCACCGTGGTGCTGACCCAGGGCCGGCTGCGCTGGTGGCTGGACACGCCGTGGCTCGGCGAATGCCTGGTCGCCGCGGCGGTGTGCGCGGGTTTGTTCGTGATCGTCGAGATCAACCGTTCCAAGCCGATGGTCAACCTGCGCTGGCTGCTGCACGGCGGCTACATGGTGCGGCTGGGGCTGGCGATCACGCTGTCGCGCATGGTGCTGTCGGAGCAGTCGGTCGGCGCGGTCGGCCTGCTCAACGTGCTCGGCCTGCTCAACGAACAGATGCACACGCTGTTCTGGCTGGTGCTGCTGGGCACCGTCGCCGGGTTCGTGGTGACCCTGCTATTCCTGCCGAAACAACGCTTCGATCTGCTCGGATTGATCGCGGTGGCGATCGTCGGCGTGTGCGCCTACGTGGATTCGCACGCCACCAACCTGACCCGGCCGGAAAACTTCTACCTCACCCAGACCCTGATCGCGATGGCGGCCTCGATGTTCCTGGCCTCTTCGATCCTGCTGGCGCTGGTGCGCGTGGTCGCCGACGGGCTGCGCAATCTGGTCACCTTCATCGTCTTGTTCAGCACCACCAACGCGCTCGGCGGCCTGCTCGGCTCGGCGGTGCTGGGCACCTACCTGGCCCAGCGCCAGACCGCGCACTACCAGCACTTGATGCAGCAGGCCACGCTCGCCGACCCGCAGGTGGCGCTGCGCACCCAGCAGCTCGGCGGCGCGGTCGCGCGCGTGCTCGGCGACGCCGCGGCGCGCGGCAACCAGGGGCTGGCGTCGTTCAACCAACAGGTCGTGCGCGAATCGTGGGTGCTGGCCTACAACGACGTGTTCCTGGCGGTGGCGTGGCTGGCCGCGGCGGTGCTGGCCTGGGTGCTGCTGCTGAAGTGGCAGCTGTGGCGGCGCGGCCACACCGTGGTCAGCTTCGCCTCGCAGGTGCCCGGCCCGTTCGGCCCGCCCGCCGCCGCGCCCGCGCCGGCGCCCGGCCGCGACGCCGCGGCGACGCCGCCCGCGCTGCAATCGCCGCCGAACCCCGCCGCTTCCGCCGCCCCTTCCGCTCCCGCCCCCGCCCCCGCCCGCTCCTGACCCGAAGGACGCCCCATGCCCCTGAAGACGCCCTTCAAATCCAAGGCCACCATCCCGGCGCTGCTGATCGCGCTGCTGGCGGTGCTGGTGATCCTCTACGCCTGGCGGCTGTGGCCGTTCTCCAGCGCGCGCCAGACCACCGAGAACGCCTACGTGCGCGGCAGCGTCACCGTGATCGCGCCGAAGGTCGACGGCTACGTCGCCCAGGTGCGGGTGCAGGACTACATGCAGGTCAAGGCCGGGCAGGTGCTGGTCGAACTCGACGCGCGCAACTACCGCCAGCGCCTGGACCAGGCCCAGGCCAACCTCGCCGCGCAGCAAGCCAACCTGTCCAACTCGACCCAGGCCCAGCGCGTGCGCGAGGCCGCGGTGGCGAACGTGGACGCACAGCTCAAGGCGGCGCAGGCCAACCTCGCCCGCGCCCAGGCCGACATGCGCCGCGCCGAAGCGTTGGTCGGCGACGGCTCGCTGTCCAAGCGCGAGCGCGACCAGACCCTGGCCGCGTTGCGCCAGGCCGAGGCCTCGATGGGCCAGGCCCAGGCCGCGCGCCGTTCGGCCGACGAGGACGTGCGTTCGGTGATCGTCAACCGCGACGCGCTGACCGCGGCGGTGGCCAATGCGCGCGCCGCGCTCAAGCTGGCCGAAATCGACCTGGCCAACACCCGCATCCTGGCGCCGCAGGACGGCCAGCTCGGCGAGATCGGCGTGCGCCTGGGCCAGTACGTCACCCCCGGCACCCAGCTGATGCAGCTGGTGCCGCATCGGGTGTGGGTGGTGGCGAACTTCAAGGAATCGCAGACCGCCGGCATCCGCCCGGGGCAGGCGGCATGGTTCCGGGTCGACGCGCTCGACGGCAAGACCCTGCGCGGCCGGGTCGAGCGGCTCTCGCCGGCGACCGGTTCGGAATTCAGCGTGATCAAGACCGACAACGCCACCGGCAACTTCACCAAGGTCGCCCAGCGCCTGCCGGTGCGCATCGCGCTCGAACCCGGCCGCGACGAGGCCGAGCGCGCGCTGGTCGCGCGCCTGCGGCCGGGCATGTCGGTGGAGGCGACGGTCGATACTGCGAGCGCGATCGATGCCGACGCGGTGCATCGCGCCGAACAGGCCGCGGCCGCGGATGCGGCGCGCGACGCCTCGGTGCCGGCGTTGCAGGCCGACGACGGCGCGGCGTCGGCGGGCGCGGCGGCGAGTCCGACGTCGAGCGTCGGGCCTGCGGACGACGAGGCTTCGAGCGGCACGCTTTCGAATGGAGGGCCTGCGAACGACGCTTCGTCGCACAGCGCGCCTTCGCCGGCCGGCCCGCCCGATGCCGCCGCCGCGAAGCGCGATCCGGCCAACCACGGGACGCCATCGCGATGAGCCGGCTCCGCACGCTCGCGCGCACCGCCGCGCTCGCCGCGGCGACGGCGGCGCTCGCCGCCTGCGTCACCGTCGCCCCGCCGCCGGCGCTGGACGCGCCGCCCGCGGCCTGGCGCGACGCGCCCGGCGCCGGCATCGCGGTGCAACGCGACTGGTGGCGCGGCTACAACGATCCGGCGCTGTCGCAGTTGGTCGAGACCGCGCTCGAACACAACACCGACCTGCGCCTGGCCGCCGCGCGCGTGGCCGAGGCGCGCGCGCTGCTCGACGCGCAGGGCGCGCAGCAGTGGCCGACGCTCGATCTGGCCGGCAGCGCCACCCGCGCGCGCAGCGTCGGCGCGGCGACCGGACGGCCGAATCTGTCGACCGTCAGCCAGCCGCAGTTCCAGGCGGCATACGAAGTCGATCTGTGGGGCCGCCTGGGTTCGCTGACCGACGCGGCGCGCGCCAACCTGCTCGCCAGCCAGACCGGCGCCGACAGCGTGCGCCTGAGCGTCGCCGCGGCGGTGGCCTCCGGTTATCTGGGACTGCGCGCCAGCGACGCGCGCCTGGACGTGGCGCGGCGCACCCTGGCCTCGCGCGAGAACGCGCTCAAGCTGGCCCAGCGCCGCTACGACACCGGCTACACCTCGCGCCTGGAACTGGCCCAGGCCCAGGCCGAATACCGCGCCACCGCGCAGGTGGTGCCGCAGCTGGCGCTGGCGATCCGGCGCCAGGAAGACGCGCTGTCGGTCTTGCTCGGCCGCGCGCCGCAGCCGATCCAACGCGGCCGGCCGCTGGCCGAGATCGCCGCGCCCGCGCTGCCGGCGGCCGGCGTGCCCTCGCAACTGCTGCGGCGCCGTCCCGACATCGCCCAGGGCGAGGCGCAGATCGCCGCCAGCGACGCCAGCCTCGCCGCCGCGCGCGCGCAACTGCTGCCGTCGCTGCGCCTGACCGGTTCGATCGGCAGCCTGGAATCGAGCCTGCTGCACGGCGACCCGATCCGGGTGTGGAGCGTCGGCGGCAGCGTGCTGGCGCCGCTGTTCAACGCCGGCCGCCTGCGCGCCGGCGTCCACGCCAGCGCCGCGCGCCGCGACCAGGCGGTGCTGGGCTATCAGAAGACCGTGCTGACCGCGTTCGCCGAAGTCGAGGACGCGATGGCGGCGATCGCCCACCTGCGCGAACAGCGCGAGCAGGCCGTGCAGCAGCAACAGGCGCTGGCCGAAGCGCTGCGGATCGCGCACAACCGCTACAACGAGGGTTATGCCTCGTACCTGGAAGAACTCGACGCGCAGCGCAACCTGTTCAACGCGGAACTGACCGCGCTGCAGTTGCAGGGCGACGCGCTGACGGCGGAGGTGAACCTGTACAAGGCGCTGGGCGGCGGGTGGGAGGCGGCGGGGCGGTGAGGTGCGTCGCGAGCTGAGCGGACAGCGTCGGGCCTGAAGGCCCTCCCACAACAGCAAAGGCCCTCCCACAACAGCACTCGACGTCGGGCTCGCTTGGCCCGTGCTTGTGCTGTTGTGGGAGGGCCTTCAGGCCCGACGCTTTCCTGTCAGGTCGCGATCGCCCTCAAACCCGATCCAACTCGTTCAAGGCCTTGCCGATGATCGCGAACTCCTTGTCCGGCTGCTCGGCATCGCTGAGGAACCACGCCGCCGACAGGCCCTGGAATGCGACGATCCACTGCAGCATCCGTCGCCGCTCGATCCGCGCGTGTTCGCACACCACCACCAGCCGGCGCTCGAAATTCCCCGGCGCCAGCGCGGTCTCGCCGTCGGGATCGGTGAACAGGTTGGCGTAGTCGAATCCGCGCTCGCCCATCACCCGCTTGGGATCGATGGCGATCCAGCCGCGTTGCGGGCCGGCGTCGAGTACGTTCTCGTGGTGGATGTCGCCGTGCAGCGGCACCACTTCGCGCGGATCGTCGAGCAACTCCTGCGCGACTTCCCAGCAGCGCCGCAGCACGCCGCCGTGGCTGGCCGCGTACACCGGCAGGTCGGCGAACCATTCGCGCAAGCCCGCCAGTCCGTCCGGCGGCGGTTGCGGCCGCGGCGCGTGCAGCCGCGCGATCGCGCCGCACAGGACCCGCGTGGCTTCCTCGTCCTGGCCGTTGCGCGCCATCTGCACCAGCGAGCGCGGCCCGCAGGCGCGTTCGAGCAACAGCGCGCCCTCGCCGTCGTCGGCGTAGACGCGCGCGGCGCCGTCGCCGTCCCACCAGTTCATCAACAGGCCGCCGCGCTTCTCCTCGGCTTCGCGCGCGATCTTGAGCATCGCCGGGCGGCCTTCATGGCGCACCGGCAACAGATCGCTGCTGTGGGTATGGATGGGCGCTCCGTCGGCGCTGAGGTTCCACAGCGCGAGGTGTCGATCGTACGGCGTCGTCATGCGCGAACGGCGGTGGCGGCGGAACCCTGGATATCGGGACGAATCCGACGCGGGCAAGAGCCGCGCGCGTGCACAGATGTTTCTTTGTGTAGCCCGCGATGCGAATGTCGCGCCCGCTCCCTGTAGGAGCGGCGCAAGCCGCGACCGCGACACTGCAACTACGGCGACGGCGATCCCGCGACAGTAGCGGATACCGCGAGGTCGCTCAGGTAGGCGAGGCGCGTCGTTATCGCGCTGGCGCGGTCGCGACTTGCGTCGCTCCTACAGGTCGCTGCTACAAGAGAAATCGGGAACGCGCGCGAGACGTGGCGGGCGAAAAAGCCGATGAGGCAAAGTCGCTGCGGTCAGGGCGCATCGGTTTCCTGCGCCGCGTCCTCGCGCTCCTTGAGCACCTGCGCGGCTTCGGTATCCGCCGCGACCCGGTGGCGCAGCGACTTGCAACGCTCCACGCCCGCGTCGGTGAGGATCAGCACGCCGTCCTCGCCGGCCTCGGCCAACGCCGCCTCGACCAGGCGTTCGCTGAGGGCGCGCGAATGGTGGCCCGGCGCGTGGCCCTGATCGATGCGCTGCAAAACGTCCAGCAAGGCCAAGTCTTCCAGGCTGATCGGATCCACGACGGAGCTCCAAGGCGAATGCGCGCACTATGCCACGGCGGTCGCGCCGGAGATGCGGCGCGTGCGTGGCTTCATCGCATTCATTTTTTGGCGCGGGCCGGAGCGTGGTCGCTGGCCGAAAAGCATCGGGCCTGAAGGCCCTCCCACAACAGTCCTCGGCATCGGGTGGTCGCGGCCCGGGCCTTTGCATTTGTGGGAGGGCCTTCAGGCCCGACGCTCTTCGCTCCGATCGCCGCGCCGCGAAAACACGAACGCCGCCCGAAGGCGGCGTCCGGCGAAGCAGCCGATGCGGCGGGCCGAAGCGCGCCGCATCCGCAGGATCAGAGCGCGGCGTCCTTGAGCTTCTTGAGCGGGCGCACCTTCACCTTGACGGTGGCCGGCTTGGCGGCGAACCACTGCTCTTCCTTGGTGAACGGGTTGATGCCCTTGCGCTTCGGCTTGGCCGGGACGCTGACGGCGGTGATCTTCAGGATGCCCGGCAGGGTGAACGCGCCGGCGCCCTTCTTGTTGATCGAGGCGTGCACGGCGCCTTCCAGCGCGCCGAGGATCGAGCGCACGTCCTTGGCGACGACGCCGGTGGTTTCGGCCAGGTGCGCGACCAGACCCGACTTGCTCAGCACTTCCTTGATCGGCTTCGGAGCGGCGGTCTTGGCGGCGGCCTTCGGCGCGGCCTTCTTCTTTGCAGCGGTCTTTTTCGTAGCCATAGTGTTTTCCGGTAGTACGGCGTTGGATGGATGGGTTGCCTGGTTAACCCCTCGGCAAGGCGGAATGTAGGGCAAGCCCGCCGCGTCGCCAAGAGCTTTGGCGTAAAAAAATGCGGGTTTTTCAGCCGCGCGCGTCCTGTTGCGGCCGCGCGCACGGAAAAAACCCTGGCGCTTGCGGGGTTTGGCCTCGATCCGGGCGCGCGGGCGCGCCGTCGCCGCGCGCGAAAAACCCCTTGAAAACAGGGTTTTCGACGGTTCGTGCGGCGGCGCAGCGAAACTTTGCGCGCGCCGTGCGCGCGGCCGGCCCGCTCGCGCCGCGCCGGCGTCGGCGGCGCGGCGGCATTCAGTCGCGGGCGGGCTCGTGCGTGCGCGGGGCGTCGCGGTTGTGCACGGTTGCGCGAAATGCGCCGCGGCGCGGCGCGCTGGCGCGGCGAACGAGCGCGGGCACGCAACGCAAACCGGCGCGCGTAGCGGCGCAATCGCTGCACGCGGCCTTCACCGGCGACGGCGCGCGCGGTCGCGGCCCGGCAGGCAGCGACGGGCCGCGGCGGCTAGCCGCGGTGCTCGCGCGCCAGGTACTCGGCCGACTGCATCTCGATCAGGCGCGAGGCGGTGCGTTCGAACGCGCCGGTCAGGCGCTCGCCGCGGTACAGCCCGGTCGGCGCGTCGGCGGCGGTGCAGACCAGATTGACGTGGCGGTCGTAGAACTCGTCGATCAGGTTGACGAAGCGCCGCGCCGGATCGTCGTTGCGGCCGTCGAACAGCGGGATGCCGCCGAGCAGCACGGTGTGGTACTCGGTGGCGATCTCGATGTAGTCGCTGGCCGCGCGCGGGCCTTCGCACAGCGCGGCGAAGTCGAACCAGGCGTGGCCGTCGGCGCGCGCGCGCACCGCGATGTCGCGGTCGTCGATGCGCAGCGGCCCGGATTCGGGCGCGCAGCCGGCCGACAGCTCCTTCCAGCGTCCGGCCAGCCAGGCGTCAGATTCGGCGTCCAGCGGCGCGCGGTACACCGGCGAGCGGGTCAGCGCGCGCAGCCGGTAATCGCGCTGGCTGTCGAGCAGCAGCACCTGGCAATGGGACTGGATCTGCTCGATCGCCGGCTTGAAGCGGTCGCGCTGCAGGCCGTCGGCGTAGAGGTTGGGCGGGTCGATGTTGGAGGTGGTGACCAGGGTCACGCCCTCGGCGAACAGGCGCTCGAGCAGGCGCCCGAGCAGCATCGCATCGCCGATGTCGATGACGAAGAACTCGTCCAGCACCAGCACCCGCAGGCTGTCGCGCCACTCGCGCGCGATCTTGGCCAGCGGATCGCTCTGGCCGGCGTGCGCGCGCAGCTGGGCGTGGACCTCGCGCATGAAGCGGTGGAAGTGGGTGCGGCGTTTCTGCGCGATCGGCAACTGCTCGTAGAACAGATCGATCAGGAAGGTCTTGCCGCGGCCGACGCCGCCCCACAGGTACAGCCCGCGCACGCCTTCGCGCGGCTTGCCGCGCAGGCGGTCGAACAGGCCGGGTTCGGGCGCGCCGAGCAGTTGCGCCTGGATCCGGTCGAGTTCGCGCAAGGCCGGGTGCTGGGCCGGATCGTCGCTCCATTCGCCGCGCGCGACGCCGGCGGCGTAGGCCTGCGACGGCGTGCGCGCCGCCGCGCCGTCCTGCGGATGCGCGCTCACGGTTGCGCCAGCACGCGGCCGCCGACCGACATCGCCCGCACCGGCACCTGTTCCTGGTAGCCGTCGGCCCACGCGTCCACCGCCGCCGGCAGCTTGCCGGTCCAGGCCGGATCGGAGCTGTAGTAGCGCAGTTCGGCGTGGCCGCGCTTGTCTTCGCCGCGCACCGCCGCCCATTGCCGGCCGTCGTCGGCCTGGATCAGCAGCGCGCGCATGGTCACCGCCACCCCGCGCACGTAGCCGCTGGTGACCTGGGCCTTGAGTTCGGCGTCGGTGCGGGTGTCGGTGACGTCCATGCGCTCGACCAGCGCGTCGTAGTCCTCGCCGACCAGGGCGCGCAGGCGCGCGTCGTCCTCGGGCTTGAGCACCACGCCCAGGTCGAGCAGGGTCCAGTGGGTGGTCGCCACCGCCGCCGGCAGGCCGGGCAGGTAGCGGCCGCTGAAGAACACGCCCACGCCGACGCCGCAGTCGCTGCCGGTGTGCTGCTGCTCGATCTGGATCTGGCGGTGGAAGCGGTGGAAGGTCAGTTCGCAGCGGGCGTTGTCGCCCTGGCCCTTGAAGGTCATCTCGCTGTCGCCGGCCTTGCGCGCGCGGCCCGACAGCAGGCCGGTGTTGGCGCCGGAGCTGGCCTGCAGTTCGAGTTCGTAGCGGTCCTCGCCGACCGGCTTGAGCGAGAGCGTGGCGGTGCCGTCGCTGCGGGTCCACTCGCCGCTCCAGTCGAACTTGCCCGATACCGCGGCCGGCTTGAGTTCGGTCAGGCGGCCGACGTAGGCCATGCGCAGGCAGCGCACCTGGCCGTCGCAGCGGTCGCGCTCGCGCAGCCAGGCCTGCTGGTCTTTCTTGAGTTCGCCGCGGTAGTCGCTGGCCTTGCGCGCGGCGGCGTAGGCGGCGTCGAGTTCGCCGTCGCGCTGGCGCAGCAGCGGATCGGCGCAGATGGCTTGTTCGTTGCGGTTGGCGGCCTTGGCGCAGTCGATGCCGGCGGCGGCGGCCGGCGGCGCGACGGCGGCGAGCGCGGCGGCCAGCGGCAGCGCCAGGCGGGGGGAAAGGCGCATGGGGGAAGCGTCCTGGGTCAGGCGGGCGGCGCGGCGCCGTCGGCGTCGGCGTCGGTCTGGGGCGGCAGGTGCGGGCGCACCGAGTTCTTGATCGCGCCGCGCAGGTCGATCAGGCGGCGATGGAAGAAATGCGAGGTGTCGGGCATGCGCACCAGCTCGGGCGGCTGGCGCAGGCCGGCGATCCAGGCGTAGACCGCTTCGGGATCGACGATCTCGTCGGCCTCGCCCTGGATCACGATCCACGGATAGCCCGACGGCGGCGCGATCCGGTCGAAGTCCCAGCGTCCGGCCGGCGGCGCGATCGAGATCAGCAGCTTGGGCTGCAGTTCGTCGGCCATGCGCAGCGAGACGTAGGCGCCGAAGCTGAAACCGGCCAGCCACAGCTGCGCGTCGGGGCGCTGCGCGCGGACCCAGGCGGCGACCGCGCGCAGGTCGTCGCATTCGCCTTCGCCCTGGTCGAACTCGCCTTCGGAGTGGCCGACGCCGCGGAAGTTGAAGCGCACCGTGGCCGCGCCGCATTCGCGCAGCGAGCGCGCGGCCATGGTCACGACCTTGTTGTGCATGGTCCCGCCCTCGGTCGGCAGCGGGTGGCAGACGATGGCGACGATCGGGCGCGCCGGCGCCTCGGGCGCTTCCACGATGGCCTCGATCGCCCCGGCCGGGCCGGCCAGGGTCAGCGTGGCGCTCGCATCGCGGGGAAAGGCGGGGATGCTCATGCCGCGCATGATACGGGGCGGCGCGAGGCGGGTGTTACGGCGGCGTGTGCGCGGCGATGGTGGCCAGGGCGGGCAAATCGGCGCGTCGCGACGGCGGGGAGGCCGAGGTCGCAGGTCGTCGATCCTGGGCGATGTGTCGCATCGGATCGAAAGGCGTCGGGGCTGAAGCCCCTCCCACAACTGCATGAGCTCGGTGGGAGGGCCTTCAGGCCCGATGCTTTCGGCGCAGGTCGCGGTGTCGCGTCGGATCGAAGAGCGTCGGGGCTGAAGCCCCTCCCACAAGCAGTCGAATCCCGCTCAGCGCGGCAGCAGGTCAAAGCCGAGCAGCACCGGATCGTGGTCGGAGCTGCGCCACGGTCCCGCGCCGCCGTTGCGGTAGCCGGCGCTGTCGGGTTCGTCGGCGTTGACGTGCCACTCGGCCGCGCCGCGCAGGGTCGCGGCCAGCGCCGGTGAGAGCAGGGCGTGGTCGAGGCGGCCGAGTTCGCCGTCGTAGACGTAGCTGTAGGGCGAGGCGACCTTGGCCGCGGCGAACGCGTCCTGCCAGCCGGCCGCGTACAGCTCGCGCAGCGGTTGTTCCTGGGCATAGGCGTTGAGGTCGCCGACGATCATCGTCAGCGCGCCGCCGCTGCGGGTCGGGTCGGTCTTCAGCCACGCGTCCAGGCGCCGCGCCGAATCGCTGCGCAGCGCGTTCCAGCAGGCCGCGCCGTCGCCCTGGTCGCGGTCGGCGCCTTCGGCGTCGCGGCAGCCCTTGGACTTGAAGTGGTTGGCCGCGACCACGAACGCCGGGCCGCGCGCGCCGCCGGCGCCGAGCGCCTGGAACGCCTGCGCCAGCGGCACCCGCGAGTGCGGGCCGAACGGGCCCTGTTCCAGCGTCGCGGCCAGGCCGCGCGCGGCCACGCGCTGGCCGCGGTAGATCAGGCCGACCCGGATCGCGTTGTCGCCGGGGCCGCGCACCGCGAGCGCGCAAGGCTGCTTGCACGGCGCGGCGTAGCGCCAGTCCTGGGCGCCGCCGCTTGCGGCATCGGCGCGGTCGAGCGCGGCCACCAATTGCGCCAGGGTCGAATCGGGGCCGTAACCGTCGTTCTCCAGCTCCATCAACGCGGCCACGTCGGGGTTCATGGCGTGGATGGTCTCGACCAGCTTGGCCAGCTGGGCGTGGAATTCGGCCTCGGTCCGCGCGCCGCGCGGGGTCGGGAAACCGCCGCCGCGGCCGTCGCCGTTGAACAGGTTCTCCAGGTTGAACGCGGCGATGCGCACCTGGCCGTCGACCCGCGGCGGCTGTTGCGGGCGCGGCGCCGGCTGCAGCGCCGGCGCGCGTTCCAGGCGCAGGCCGGGGCCGTCGCCGCGCGGCAGGGCGATGCCTTCCACCGCGCTCACCGCGCTGCCGCTGCGGGCGCGGTAGGCCTCGTCGCCGAGCGCCTCGCCGCTGAGGGTCAGGCGCCGGCGCAGGTTGTCGGCGGCGACCGCGCGCGCGGCCTCGCTGCCCGGCATGGCGCGTTCGCCCGGTTGCCACAGCGGGCCGTCGAAGGCGACCGCGACGGTGCCGCGCTCGCGGTCGCGGTCGGCCAGGACCAGCGGCGCGTCGATGCGCACGCGCATGCCGGCGAGCGCGTTCCAGTCCGGCGCGGCGGTCAGCGCGAGCGGCGCGACCGGGCGCAGCCGCGCCCGCGCGCGCATCGGTTCGATCCGTTCGGCGTCGATCGCCAGCAGGCTGGCGGCGCGGCCCTTGCCGGCGGCCGGCAGCGCGGCGCGATGGACCCGGCCGGTCACCTGCACGTTCTGGCCCGGCGCCAGGCCCGCCGCGGCCGGGCCGAGCACCCAGATCGCATCGGAGGTGGCGGCGTCGCCGTCGCCGGCGTCCTGCAGCAGCCAGCCCGGCTGGCCGTCGGCGCCGGCCAGGGCGGCGGTGACGGTGCCGGCCACGCGCGCCTGGGCGGCGTCGCCGCCGGCCTGCAGGGAGCCGATCGGCGCCGCTTGCGCCTGCGCCGCCGCGTCGCGGTCGGCGCGCGGCGCGCTGGCGCAGGCGGCCAGCAGCAGGCAGGGCGCGAAGGCGAGGGCGGGGCGGATGCGCGTCATGGCGGGCTCGGCGGGACGGAGGGAGCGGCCATTATCCGCAGCCCGATTGCGCTCCGTCGTGTGCCGTGTGGCGGCAACGCGGGTGCCGCCGGGCCTGTCGGGCGCGTGCGGGACGACGGCCGCGGCCGGCGCCGGACCCGCGGGCGTCGGGCCGGAAACGAAAAACGCCGCCCGAGGGCGGCGTTTCCGGATCGGCGCGGGCGCGGCGGCACGCGGCGTCGGCTTAGGCGTCGGCTTACTTGATGTTGCCGAGCATCCAGTCGACCGTCGCGCTGACCTGTTCGTTGGTCAGGGCCGGGTTGCCGCCCTTGGCCGGCATGATGCCGGTCGAGCCGGTGAAGCCTTCGATGGCGTGCTTGTGCAGGGTGTCCTTGCCCTTGGGCAGGCGCGTCGCCCAGTGCGAGGCGTCCAGGGTCGGGGCGCCGCCGGCGCCGGACTTGTGGCAGCCCGCGCACAGGCTGTCGAAGATCACCTTGCCGTCGAGGGTGCCGCCGTAGGCCACCTGCGAGGCCGCCTTGGCCGCCGCCGCGGCGACCGCCGCCTGCTGCGCCGCCGCGCCGGTGGCGCCGGCGTAGACCGCGCCGGTCGGGGCGATGCGGTTCTCGGTGCGCTGCGCCGCGCGCGGGTCGACTTCCTGCGGCAGCTGCTTGTGGACGAAGTAGGCCGCGATCATCAGGCCGAGGGTCACCAGCATCAGGAAGCCGATCACCATCGAGAATTTCTTCAGGAATTCCAGGTCGTAATTGCGCACGGTCCACCTATTGCGTGCGCCCCGCCCGGGGGCGCATCGAGCCATCGACGTGGCCGCCACCGGGGTTCGGCGCGACCGCTGCACGGACCCGCCCCACGACGGACCCGCCGTCCGCCGCCTGGGCGGAACCGCGGGCCGGGAATGCCGGTCGGGTAGTTCCGCCGGACAGTTTAGCCCAAAGCTCGCTCTGCGCGGATCGGTCGCTTGCGGCCCGGTCCGGCCCGCGCGAACCCGCGCCGTTGCGGGCTTTGCGCCCCCCGCGGGCGGGCGCGCGGGCGACTTGTGCGCCTTGCGCCGGCCAGCGCCCGCCCCTATAACCTTTCCGATCCATGAGCACGGTCACGGACGATGATCGCGGCGGCGCCCGGGCGCCACCGCGCGCAGCGCCCCGCGATCCGGACGCTTCGCGCCGCGCTGCCCTGGCTCCTCACCCAAGGACACCCCCTCAAGGACCGCCCTATGTCCCGCTGGACCACGCAAGAACTGATCGCCCGCCTGCAAGCCACCTTCGGCGCCGAGAACGTCGAGGAAGTGCCGACCGCCGACGCGGCGATCCAGGTGACCCTGCCCGAGAGCGGCGACCTGGGCATCACCATCGCCCTGACCGACCGCGAGATCTTCGTCTCCACCCCGCTGGTCGAATCCGGCCAGGTCCGCGACGCGCACGGCTTCAACGAGGCCTGCCTGCGCCTGAACCCGATCAACCCGCTGTCCAACCTGGGCCTGACCACGATCAACGACCGCGACGTCTACATCGTGTTCGGCGAGATGGCGCCCGACTCCAGCGCCGAGCAGATCGAGCTGGAAATCCGCACCCTGGCCGACAACGCGATCGACGCGGTGGAAGCCCTCAAGTCCTACCTGGTGAGCGCATGAGCATCCTGCAGAAAATCCTGACCCTGTTCCGCGGCACCGCGCACGAGGCCGGCCAGGCCGTGGTCGACGCCAACGCGCTGAAGATCCTCGACCAGGAGATCCGCGACGCCGGCACCGAGCTGTCGCGGTCCAAGGAAGAGCTGACCAAGGTCATGGCCCAGCGCCAGCTGCAGGCCAACCGCAGCAAGGACCGCTTCGCCAAGAAGGCCGAGTACGAGACCTACATCGCCGGCGCCCTGCGCCAGGGCAACGAGCAGCTCGCGCGCGAAGTGGCCGAGCGGCTGGCGGCGGTCGAGAACGACCTGAAGAACGACGAGCAGGCGATCACCAGCTACGACAACAGCATCAGCCAGCTCAAGACCGCGATCGCCGCCACCGAGCGCAAGCTGGCGCGGGTCAAGCAGCAGGTCGACACGGTCAAGGCGACCGAAGCGGTGCAGCGCGCGCAGACCGCGGTGGCCTCGCGCCACTCCGGCGCCAACGGCAAGGTCACCACCGCGCTGGACTCGCTCGAGCGCATCCAGCAGCGCCAGGCCGAACGCGGCGCGCGCCTGGAAGCGGCGGCGCAGCTGGAATCGGAGGCCGGCGAGGGCGACCTGAACAAGCGCCTGCAAGCGGCGGGACTGCTGCCGGAGTCGACCAGCGTCGACAACATCCTGGAGCGTTTCCGCGAGAAGCCGGTCCAGCAGCTCAGCCACGAGCCGCTGTCGCTGCCGGCGGCGGAGATCAAGGAAACCGACAAGGTCGAGCGCAAGGACTGAAGCAAGCGCCGGCGGCGGCCGCGAGGTCGCCGTCGTGCGGGCGGGGCGGGTGTGGGGCGGCTGCGCTTTCGCTGCGGTGAGGCTGCGATGCGGCTCGCTATCGACGCAGGCGCGGTTGCGCGGTCGCGGCTTGCGCCGCTCCTACAAGGGGGCGGCCGTTTGCGACGCAACCCACCCACCCTCCGTCATTCCGGCGAAAGCCGGAATCCATTTTGCCGTTGCCGTTGCCGTTGCTGTTGGCTCCGACGCAACCCCACGCAAAGCCCATGCTTGCAGCCCCGGAGGGCGCGCGCATGGATGCGCGCGCGCGCCATGGGGCAGGATGCCCCTTATGGCGCGGCCCCGCGCCCGGTGCTGGACTTAGTGGCTTGTGACCTTAAACAAGCGTTTTTCTTTGGCTACTTTCTTTTGTCGCGCTGACAAAAGAAAGTAGCTCGGCCGCTTGCGGACGAAAGCTCTTGATGGTGGCTTGTCGTCGCGCGACACATCGGTAGCGGCGAAAGCAGCAGCAACGTCAACATGGGTTCCGGCTTTCGCCGGAATGACAGTGGCGGGGTTGCGTACCCGACTATAGGAGCGGCGCGAGCCGCGACCGCGACAACGCAACTACGCCGTAACTTTCACTGTGTTTGCGATGGCGCGGTCGCGGCTTGCGCCGCTCCTACAGGGGGCGTGCCGCGGCGGGTTCTGCTTTTGCGTGTGCCTGCGGGTGACGACAAGCGAACATCAAGGGCTTCCGTCCGCAAGCGGCCGGGTCACTTTCTTTGTCTTAAGCCACAAAGAAAGTAACCAAAGAAAAGGCCTTGTTTTTTCGGATCAAGAGCCACTATGGCTCAGCGTGGCGCGGGGCCGCGCCATAAGGGGCATCCTGCCCCATGGCGCGCGCGCGCATCCATGCGCGCGCCCTCCGGGGCTGCGGGGCATGGGCTTTGCTTGGGGATGCGTCCGAGCGAACAGCAACAACAACGGCAACAACAACCGCAACACCCGCCGCGTTTTCGCGCAGAATGTGGCCCATCCGACGAACGCCGGCATCCGACCGTTCGTCCAGCCCAGGACAACACGCCGCCGCACGACGCGTCGGAGCAAGGGGAAAGGGACGTTGAGACAGCGCACGCCGCCATCGCCATCCGGACCGGCGCCATGATCGTCCTGGGCAAGCTCTACCGCAGCCTGCGCGGCCACCTGCGCCGGATCGGCTGGGGCGTGGTCGCGCTCGCGCTGGCCGTGCACATGTCGGCGAGCTGGCTGCTGCTGGCCTGGGCCGGCGAAGCCAAGCTGCTGGGCTGGGATTCCTTCGTCTACTACTACGTCACCACGGCCAGCACCATCGGCTACGGCGATCTCTCGCCGGGCAGCGCCGCCGGGCGCTGGGTCGCGGCGTTGTTCGTGATGCCCGGCGCGATCGCGTTGTTCGCCTCGATCCTGGCCAAGACCAGCGCGGGCCTGCTCAATTTCTGGAGGCGCCATCAGGTGGGCAAGATGAGCTACGAAGACATGCGCGGCCACACCGTGCTGATCGGTTGGCACGGCCGCGAATCGCAGCGGCTGGTGCAGTTGCTGCTGGCCGACACCCATACCGACGACGAAGGCATCGTGCTGGTCGCCGAAGGCGTGGCCGAGAATCCGCTGCCGGACCAGATCCGCTTCGTCGCGGTCGACTCCTACGCCGACTGCGGCGAATACGAGCGCGCCGCGCTCGCCACCGCGGCGCGGGTGATCGTGCACGCGGTCGACGATGACCGCTCGCTGGCGGCGGTGTTCGCGGTCATGGCGCAAAAGCCGTCGGCGCACATCGTCGCCCATTTCGAATCGGCGGCGGTGGCGCAGCTGGTGCGCAGCCACTACCCGCACGTGGAGTGCACCCGGCCGCTGCACGTGGACGTGATCGCGCGCGCCGCCCAGGACGCCGGCAGCTCGCTGGTGGCCGGCGAATGGCTCGGCGCGGGCGGGCCGACCCAATTCAGCTTGCAGGTGCCGGCGGCGGCCGCGCCGGTGCGCGCGGGCGCGCTGGCGGCGGCGTTCCGCCAGGAAGCGGCGCTGTGGATCGGCTACCGCGACGGGCGCACGTCGGCGCCGGTACTGAATCCGCCCGATCATGTCGAGATCGCGCCGGGCACCTTGTTGTATTACCTTGCCGACGCGCGCATCGACGGCGCGCGCCTGCCGTGGGCGTCGCTCGCGGCGGACTGAACACACCGAAGACGAGGTCAACGCGATGGGTTGGTTGGACGGATTGTTCGGCGGCAAGAAGCGCGAGGCGGACAAGCCCGCGGCGCCGTTCGCGCACGAGCTGCCGCTGGGGCTGCGCATCAACGGCCGGGTCGCGTTCGACACGCTGACCTTCCGCGCCAACCCGCAGGCCTGGACCCTGCGCCTGCCCGAAGGCCACCAGGGCATTCCGTGCTACGGCCATATCGACCTCAAGGGCGGCCACGCCCTGCATCGCTTCTATCTCGACGAAGACGCCTACCTGCAGGTCAGCACCGCCAACGGCCAGGTCGAGGGCATCAAGGCCTTCGTCTTCCACGACACCGTGAATCCGGCCAACCAGGCCGCGTTCAAGCGCTTCATCCACGACAGCCCGCACCTGGGCGCGGCGTCGATCGAGTACGCCGGCCGCACCTGGCACCGCGAGTTCGGCGACGACGTTGCCGAACGGGTGCCGCCGGTGGTCTACGACGAAGTGCTGTACCGCCACGACCCGCCGCGCCGCGACGACGACCTGACCCACTACGCGATGCTGTACCGACGCGAGATTCCCGAGCTGGAACGCGACGAGTTCCTGCTGGTCACCGCCGAGGACTACGGCCCGAGCGAATTCGTGGTCACCTACGCGCTCGGCATCGACCTCAACACCGCCGACCTCGACATCACCTGACGCCGCCCCGCGCGCCGCCGCGCCGCATTCATCGCAAGGACCCACCATGGACGCACCGATCAACGCCCACAGCTTCCTCAATTTCCTCGCCTACGCCGGCACCGGCATCGGCGTGCTGATCCTGGCCGCGCTGGCGGTGTCGCTGATCACCCCGCACCGCGAGCTGAGCCTGATCCGCTCCGGCAACGCCGCCGCCGCGACCGGTTTCGCCGGCACCCTGGTCGGCCTGGCGCTGCCGCTGCATTCGGCGATCTCCAACTCGGTCAGCCTGGTCGACGCGGCGATCTGGGGCGCGGCGGCGGTGGTGGTGCAGGTGTTCGCCTACCTGATCGCGCGCCTGGTCGCGCCGAAGCTGTCGCAGCAGATCACCGACGGCCAGGTCGGCGCCGGCGTGTTCTACGCCGGCGTGTCGGTCAGCGTCGGCCTGATCAACGCCGCCGCGATGACGCCGTGAGCGATGCCATGACCACCAACGCCCACGATTCCGCGCCGCGCGGCAAGCGCTCGCGCAACCTCAAGCTGGTGCTGATGGCGGTGGCCGCGCCGGCGGTGCTGGCCGGCTGCGACGACGATCCCAGCGGCAAGATCCTGACCTCGCGCGAAGAATGCACGGTGCAGACCGAGATCTCGCGCGAGGAGTGCGAGAAGGCCTACGGCCAGGCCCTGGTCGAGCACGAAAAGGTCGCTCCGCGCTTCGAGAGCCAGCAGGAATGCAACCAGCAGTTCGGCGCCTGCACGCCGCTGCAGGGGCAGCAGGCGAACGCCAGCCAGCCCTACTACATCCCGCCGATGACCGGCTTCCTGCTCGGCTACGCGGCCTCGCAGCTGATGAGCGGCGGCAACCGCTACTACCACATCGGCGGCGTCTCGCCGCTGTATCGCGATTACCAGGGCGGCCGCTATCTCAAGCCCGACGGCAAGCAGATCAGCACCCACAGCGGCACCGTGTACGGCAGGAAGGCCGGCGATACCGCATTGCCGGCGCGCGCGGTCACCGTCTCGCGCGCGGGCTTCGGTTCCAGCGCCGCGGCGCGCGGCGGTTTCGGCCGCAGCAGCAGTTCCAGCAGCAGTAGCCGCAGCTTCGGCCGCGGCGGCTGATCCCCACCTCATCGAGCGCGCATGAAACGCATCGTCGTACCCGAACGCCCGGACTGGCGCGAACAGGCCGAGTCGCTCGGCTTCCGTTTCCACACCATCGACGGCGCGCCGTACTGGGACGAGCGCGCTTACTACGCGTTCGGCCTGCGCCAGATCGAGGACGAGATCGAGCAGCCGACCCAGGAACTGCACGACATGGCGATGGCCCTGGTCGACGAGGTCGTCGGCTCGGAGCGATTGCTGGAACGGCTGGCGATCCCGCGCGAGTATTGGGACTGGATCGCCGATTCCTGGCGCCGCGGCGAGCCGCACCTGTACGGCCGCATGGACCTGGCCTACGACGGCCGCGGCCCGGCCAAGCTCTACGAGCTCAACTACGACACCCCGACCTCGCTGTACGAAGCCGCCTACTTCCAGTGGCTGTGGCTGGAGCAGAGCATCGCCCGCGGCGCGCTCGGCGAGGGCAGCGACCAGTACAACCGCATCCAGGAACTGCTGATCGAGACCTTCGGCGCGCTCGCCCGCGACAAGCGCATCGCCACGCCGGTGCACTTCGCCGCGGTCGAGGATTCGCCCGAGGACCAGGGCACGGTGCGCTACCTGCGCGACTGCGCCGAGCAGGCCGGCGTGGACACGCTGGAGCTGAGCATCGAAGGCATCGGCCTGAGCCGCGAGGGCTATTTCACCGACGGCGACGACCGGGTCATCCGCACCTTGTTCAAGCTGTATCCGCTGGAGTGGATGTTCGTCGAGGAGTACGGCCCCAAGCTGGCCGGCTCGCGCGTGCAGCTGATCGAGCCGGCGTGGAAGGCGATTCTGAGCAACAAGGGCGTGCTGCCGCTGCTGTGGGAACGCCATGCCGGCCATCCGAACCTGCTGGAAGCGCATTTCGAGGACGCCGATGCCGGCGAACTGGCGCCGGGTTGGGTGCGCAAGCCGTTGTTCTCGCGCGAAGGCGCCAACATCGAGCTGGTCGGCCTGGACGGCGAGCGCCTGCGCAGCGACGGCCCGTACGAAGACGGCCCGACCATCCGCCAGGCCCTGCACCCGCTGCCGCGCTTCGACGGCGCCGACGGCGAGCCGAACTATCCCTTGATCGGCAGTTGGGTGGTCGCCGACCAGGCCGCCGGCATGGGCATCCGCGAGGACGAAGGCCCGATCACCCAGGACAGCTCGCGCTTCCTGCCGCACGCGATCGTCGAGGACTGAGGCGCGGTAGGCGGAAAAGCCTCGAAGCCCGATGCCGTGATTTGAGTGGTGGTAGGGCCTTCAGGCGCGATGCTCTTGTTTCAGATCGCCATGTCGCCGCGGATCGAAAAGCGTCGGGGCTGAAGCCCCTCCCACAACAGCGGCAGGCAGGCCGATCCTGCTCCTGTGGGAGGGCCTTCAGGCCCGATGCTTTTGTTTTAGGTTGCTATGTCGCTAAGGATCGAACAGCGTCGGGGCTGAAGCCCCTCCTACAACAGCCGCAAGCCGTCGCAGCTTTTGTGGGAGGGCCTTCAGGCCCGACGCTCTCGTTTCAGGTCGCCGCGCCGCACCGGATGCGCAAAGTTTCCGAAGCGGCCTTCACTCCAGCGCCTGGTACACCAACGTCGGAAACACCGACTGGATGTCGGTGCGGTTGGGCATCAGCTGGATCATCAGCACCATCACCAGCCGCGCCTGCGGATCGACGCGGTATAGCGTGCCGTAAGCGCCCGCCCAGCCGTACGCGCCCTCGCCGTCGAGCCCGTTCGCGCCGTAGCGTTCGGTGACTTCGAAGCCGTAGCCGAAGCCCTTGCCTTCGTCGGGATACAGCGCGCCGGACTGGTTGCTGCGCATCAGCCGCACGCTGCGCGGCGAGAGGATGCGCACGCCGTCGAGTTCGCCGCCGCGGTGCAGCGCTTCCAGGAAGCGCGCGTAGTCGCGCGCGGTCGACAGCAGTCCGGCGCCGCCGGCGAAGTTGCGGCGCGGGCCGTCGACGTAATGCCCCTGGCCGCGCGCGCCGTCGGGCGCGCGCGCGGCGCGGCCGTCGTCGCCGCTGGCGTACACCGCCGCCAGCCGCTCGCGCTGCGCCGGCGGCAGGAAGAAGCGGGTGTCGCGCAAGTCCAGCGGTTCGGCGATGCGGGTGCGGACGAATTCGTCCAGCGCCATGCCCGAGGCGCGTTCGACCACGCAGCCGAGGATGTCGGTGTTGTAGCCGTAGACCCAGCGCTCGCCGGGCTGGGCCACGAACGGCAGCGTCGCCAGCCGCTCCATCGTCGCGCAGGTGGCTTCGTCCTTGTCGGCGGTGTACCAGCCGTAGCCCGCGGCCGGGCCCAGGCCCTGGGCGCGGTAGGCCTCCTTGATCGCGGCATCGGTGCCGTAGGAAATGCCGGCGGTGTGGGTCAGCAGGTCGCGCACGGTGATGCGGCGCTTGGCCGCGACCGGTTCGCCGCCGGCGACGGCGACGGTGGTCTTGGCGAAAGCCGGGATCGTGCGGCCCACCGGTTCGTCCAGGCTGAGCTTGCCTTCCTCGGCCAGCATCAGGATCGCCGCGCTGGTCAGCGCCTTGGTCTGCGAGGCGATGCGGAAGACCGTGTCCTCGCGCATGCGCCGGCCGGCTTCCTTGTCGCTCCAGCCGAACGCGCGCTGGTACACCGGCTTGCCGTCCTGCAACACCAGCGCCACCGCGCCGGCGATGCGGCCGTCGTCGATGTAGCGCTGCAACGCGGCGTCGATGCGCGCGAGCCGTTGCGCGGCGATGCGGGTGCCGGCGGGCGTCGCGGCTTCGCGCGCGTCGGCGGCGGGTACCAGCAACGCGGCCAGGAGCAGGAGCGATTTCAGAGCAGGCAGGCGCATGGGCGGAGGCCGTCGGCAAAGCCGCGACCATACACCACGGCGCTTCATCGCAGGCCAAGCATGCGCAGCGTCGCGAGGCGCGCGATCGCATTGCACAGGCTTTGTGCCCATCGAATGCATCGCAGCCACGAGGCGCGACGGCGAAGCGAATTGGTTACCCGAGAAACCGCACGGTGCCTGCGTCGCAGTTTTACAACGCAGGCGAACGATGAACGATTTAGCGTCATATGACGAATGCGAAAACTGCGAAACGCTTCCGCAATTCGGCCTGCGTCCGGCGTTGAAGCATCGCAGCCGACGCGTTTGCGCCGACCCAAGATGATCGCGACGGCAGCCAACGCCGCCACGGTCCGCCGGCCGTACCGGCGCTTGCATCACTTGATGAGGGGAAACACGGATGACTTCGCACTTCAACGTACCCAAGCGCATCGCCCTGGTCCTGGCCATCGCCGCCGCGGTGCCGGCCGCGCACGCCGCGCCGCCGGCGGCGCGCGCGCTGGCGATGCAGCAGGCGCAGGGCCTGCTCTCGGCCAATCGCGCCGTACTGAAGGCCGACGCCGAGGATGTGTTCGAAGCGCGCGACGTGGCGGCCGACCGCGACGGCGTCGAACACGTCCGCTTCGAGCGCCGCTGGCGCGGCATGCCGGTGATCGGCGGCGACGTCGTCGCGACCAGCGCGCGCGGCCGCTTCGGCGCCGCGTCGCTGACCCTGCGCAGCGCGCTGCGCCCGACCGGCGAGGCGCGCCTGAGCAAGGACGACGCCGCGGTCGAAGCCGGCTCGCGCTTCCGCGGCCGCGTCGACAAGGTCTATTCCAACCAGGCGGTGGTGTACGCGCGCGGCGCGGCGCCGGTGCTGGCGTACGAGGTGATCCTGTCCGGCGCGCAGACCGATGCCCACTCGGGCCTGGTCAAGTATTACGTGGATGCCGCCAGCGGCAACGTGCTCGACGTGCAGGACCTGGTCCAGACCGCGGGCGCCGTCGGCACCGGCAAGTCGCTGTACTACGGCGACCTGAGCATCGCCACCGACCAGAAGAGCGCGACGAAGTTCGACCTGATCGACACCACCCGCGGCAACGGCGCGGTCCACGACGCGCAGGGCAAGACGGTGTCGGACTTGTTCAGCATTCTGTTCCTCAACGGCCCGGTGCTGACCGACGCCGACAACGTCTGGGGCAACACCACCACCAGCGACCGCAACAGCGTCGGCGTCGACATCCACTACGGCGTCGGCGCGACCTGGGACTACTACAAGAACGTGCACGGCCGCACCGGCCTGTCCGGCGACGGCAAGGGCATCAAGAGCTACGCCCACACCACGTTCAAGACCTCCACCGGCGCGATCACCGGCGCCAACGCGGCCTACGTGGCGCTGACCAACACCATGTTCTACGGCGATGGCGACGCCGCGCGCGGCTTCAAGCCGGTGGTGGGCATCGACGTGGCCGGCCACGAGATGACCCACGGCGTGACCGCCAAGACCGCCGCGCTGGCGTACTCGGGCGATGCGGGCGGGCTCAACGAATCGGCCTCGGACATCTTCGGCACCCTGGTCGAGTTCTACGCCAACAACGCCAACGACCCGGGCGACTACCGCATCGGCGAGATGGTGCGCACCGAGCCGGGCAAGGCCCTGCGCGACATGTACAACCAGGCCGCCGACGGCAAGTCGTTCAACTGCTACCCGGCCGGCGGCTTCGATCCGAACCTGGCGGCCGGCGGCATCCACGATCCGCACTACACCTCCGGCGTCGGCAACCGCTTCTTCTACCTGCTGGCCGAAGGCGCGGTGGTCCCGGCCGGTTCCGGGCTGACCCCGGCGCAGCTGGTGTGCAACGGCGACACCGCGATCGCCGGCATCGGCCGCGACAAGGCGGGCAAGATCTTCTACCGCGCGCTGACCACCAAGTTCACCAGCAACACCAGCTACCCGCAGGCGCGCACCCTGACCCTGCAGGCGGCGGCGGAGCTGTACGGCGCGGGCTCGCCCGAGCACACGGCGGTGGCGCGGGCGTGGAGCGGCGCCAACGTCAATTGATCCTCCCGCACCCTCGATGCAGCGAACGGCCCGCCCTGTGCGGGCCGTTCGTTTTTGGGTACGGCGTTGGGGATTTGCGCTAATTCGTCGCGCGCTGGGACGAAAGCGTCGGGGCTGAAGCCCCTCCCACAAAAGCCGCTGCGCGTCATGGCCTTTTGTGGGAAGGGCTTCAGCCCCGACGCCTTGCGGTCCGATGCGACGCAACGAACTGGAACCAGCGCAGCTAGCCCGACGACCCCCGCGCAATCGGCTTATGCGATCCTGACCGCCCGTTCCCGCCCGTTCCCGCCCTTCGCGCTCATGACCGCCGACGCGCCGGCCACCGCCGATTCCGCATCGCCCGATCCCGGGCAGGCGTTCTTGCGCGAAGCCGGCGACATCGAGATCGAGGCGTTCGGCCGCCGTTTCGCCGGCCACGCCTGCCGTTTCGACCTGGGCGCGTATCGCGACGGCCTGTTCGCGCGCTACGGCATCGAACTGCCGGCGCAGCTCGACCGCGCCGTGCCCAAGCGCCGCAGCGAGTTCCTGGCCGGGCGCCTGTGCGCGCGCCGCGCGCTGGACCGGCTCGGCGCGGCGCCGGCGACGGTCGCGATCGGCCGCGACCGCGAGCCGCTGTGGCCGCCCGGCACGATCGCGTCGATCACCCACGCCGGCGACCGCGCGCTGTGCCTGGCCGCGAGCGACGCCGACACCCTCGGCCTGGGCGTGGACATCGAACGCCCGCTCGATGCCGCGCGCGCGGCGGAGATCCGCGGCCTGGTCGTCGACGCCGACGAGCAGGCGCGGATCGCGGCCGGCTTCGCCGATCCGGCCGCCGGACTGGCGGCGACGTTCTCGGCCAAGGAAAGCCTGTACAAGGCGCTGTTCCCGCAGGTGCGGCGCTTGTTCGGGTTCGAGGCGATGCGGCTGGTCCGGGTCGGGCCGCAACGCCTGGACTTCGCCTGCGCCGAGGACCTCGCCCCCGGCGTGCGCCGCGGCCAGGGCTTCGCCGCGCACTACCGCTTCGACGCCGACGGCGGCGTGCTGAGCCTGGTCTGGCTGCCGCGCGCGGCCTGAGCGGCCGCGCCGGCGCGGTGCGCGCGCACGGATTCGAACCCGAGCGCCGGCTGCGATCCCGCGGTTTCGCGCGGGCCGGCACCGGCACGGCGTTGCGCGCGCCGTGGTTCGTCCAGGCCGCGCCGCCGCGTCAGCGCGGCTTTGTACGACAATAGGCCGATCATGCGTTGCCTGTTGATCGACAACTACGACTCCTTCACCTGGAACCTCGCCGACCTGATCGGCCGCGCGTTCGGCCAGGCGCCGACCGTGCTGCGCAACGACGCGGCGGATTGGGACGGGCTGCGCGCCGACGCGCGCTACGACTGCATCGTGGTTTCGCCCGGCCCCGGCAGCGCCGCCCACGCCGCCGACCTGGGCCTGTCGCGCCCGGCGATCGAACGCACGGCCCTGCCGTTGCTCGGGGTGTGCCTGGGATTCCAGGCCATCGCCCACGCCAACGGCGGCCGCATCGCCCACGCGCCCGAGCCGGTGCACGGCCGGCCCGCGCGCCTGCGCCACGACGGCCGCGGCCTGTTCGCCGGCCTGCCGCAGGATCTGGTCGCGATCCGCTACCACTCGCTGATCGCCGCCGCGCCGCTGCCGCCGGAGCTGGAAGCCAGCGCGCACAGCCACGACGGCGTGATCATGGCGCTGCGCCATCGCCGGCGGCCGCAATGGGGCGTGCAGTTCCATCCCGAGTCGGTGCTGAGCGAGCACGGCCTGGCGATGATCGGCAACTTCCGCGAACTCGCGCACCGCCATCGCGGCGGCGTCGCGCTCGGCTGGCGCGAAAGCGCCGCGGCGGTCGTCGCTGCGCGCGCATCGGTGGCGGCGGTCGAGTCGGTCGGACCCGCAGAACCCTCAGAACCCGCCGCACCGGCCGAGCGGATCGAACCCGTCGCGGCGACGCCGCCGGCCGCGCTGCGCGCCTGGGCGCGCGCGCTGGAGCCCGCGCCCGAAGCCGAAAGCGCGTTCGCGCAGTGCTATGCGCAGTCGCCGCACGCGTTCTGGCTCGACAGCCAGGTCGCCGGCGACGCGGCGTGTTCGTTCATGGGCGACGCCGACCCGGCGCAGGTGCTGGCCTACCGCATCGGCGACGACGACGCGGCGCTGTCGGGCGGGCACGCCTTGCTGGCGCAATTGCGCGCCGAACTGGCGCAGGCGGTCGCCGGCCCCGCCGACGCGTTGCCGTTCGAATTCCGCGGCGGCTACGTCGGCTACTTCGGCTACGAAGCCCAGGCCCTGTTCGACGGCGAACGCGGCCACCGCACCGACGCGCCCGATGCATTGTGGATGCGGGCGCGCCGCTTCCTCGCCTTCGACCATGCCAGCGGCCGCGCCTGGGCGGTCGCGGTCGCCGACGCCGACGGCGCCGACGATGCGCAGCGCTGGCTCGAACGCACCGCCGAGCGCTTGCGCTCGCTGCCGCCGGCGCCGGCGCCGTGCGCGCCGCCCGCATTGGCCGGGCTGGACGTGGCGATGGACCTCGGCCACGACGACTACCTCGCCGCGATCGGCGAATGCCGGCGCGCGATCTTCGAAGGCGAGTCCTACCAGGTCTGCCTGACCAACCGCCTGCGCGTGCGCGCGCCGCTCGACCCGCTGGCGCTGTACCGGCACCTGCGCCGCGGCAACGCCGCGCCGTTCGGCGCGTTCCTGCGCAGCGGCGCGCACTGCGTGCTGAGCACCTCGCCGGAGCGCTTCCTGCGCGTGGACGGCGCCGGCCGCATCCAGGCCAAGCCGATCAAGGGCACCATCCGCCGCTCGTCCGATCCGGCGCTGGACGCGCAGTACGCGCAGCGCCTGGCCGACTCGGACAAGGACCGCGCCGAGAACCTGATGATCGTCGACCTGATGCGCAACGACCTCAACCGCGTCGCCGAACGCGGCTCGGTCGAAGTGCCGGCATTGGCGGCGATCGAGAGCTACCGCACCGTGCACCAGCTGGTCAGCACGGTCGAAGCGCGGCTGCGGCCGCAGTGCGACCTGATCGACCTGCTGCGCGCGAGCTTCCCCGGCGGCTCGATCAGCGGCGCGCCCAAGCGCCGCACGCTGGCGATCATCGACCGGCTCGAGCGCAGCGCGCGCGGCGTGTACTGCGGCTCGATCGGCTACCTGGGCTACGGCCGCGTCGCCGACCTCAACATCGGCATCCGCACCCTCGCCTTCGACGGCGAGGAACTGTCGTTCGGCGCCGGCGGCGCGATCACCTGGCTGTCGGACGCGGAATCGGAATTCCAGGAGATGCTGCTGAAGGCCGAAGCGGTGTTGCGGCCGTTGTGGGATTACCTGGGCGGCGGCGCGCCGTTCGCGTGCGAAGTACGCGCGGATCGGTTGGCGGTGGAGCCGAACGGATAGTCCGCGGCGGCGGTTGTGTCGAAGTATTTGCGTTGCTCGCTGCGATAGACGCGGCGCCGGGCGCGGCAACGTCGATCCGCTCGCATCGCGATCCGCCGTCGAGAAGGAACGCCCGCCATTCGCGGCATGCAATCCCTCATTCCAGCGACGCGGTAATCCATTTCGATGGTCGACGGTGCGATCAGTCGCGTATGCGCGATGGCCGATGCCGATTGCGCTACGAGGGTCCCGCTCTCGGAAAGACCGTCATCGGCGTAGACGCAGTCTCCGAGACGACTGCGCCGGAAGATCGGAGACAGCTCTGCTTTCGCTGAGATTCGTGACGTCAATCGTTTTTGCGTTCAGGTATGCGAGGACGTTTGATTGGAAATCTGCACACGCGCTGTGCCAGCCGGCTCAGGTTGATGAAAAACGCGGTTTCCTCACGCAATTCAGCTTGGAAACGGTCGGAGCCGTTGCTATGTTCTGGGCCATCCGCCGGCTGCAACCGCTCATGGAGCTTACGCGCGCGGAGCACACTCAAACGCGTCTCCACGGAAAGGAGAGGTCATGACTGTCAAGTCGTCCAAGCCCGAAGGATCGCTCGCGGATCGTCCCGGCTCATCCGCGACCACTGCGTTGTCGTCCGAGTTGAACGACATGATCCACAGCGATGGCCGCACTGCGCTGGCGAAGAATCTGGACTCGCTGGTCCACGCCGAAGTCGCGCCGCCAACCGATCTGGGCGGCATCGCCCTGCAGGCCGCCGATGCGATCGATCCGAAGATCGGCCAGGCCGTGTCCGGGGCCGCGACCGCCGCGGGCGCGGTGCAGGCGCTTGCGCGAGGCGGTGCGGCCAATGCGGTCGGATTGGCCGAAGGCGCTTTGCAGGCCGGTGCGGCGCTTTCGCCGCAGATCGCCCAGGCGGCCAAGTTCGCGCCGTTGGCCAAGTCCGCGCTCGGCGCGCTGGGCCTGGTCGACAACGCGCCGCGCGGGGTGGACGGACTGGACGATGCGCTCAAAGCCGGCAGTGCGATTCTGCCGGCCGATGCGTCCGCGCCGATGCAGAACTTCGCGCCCAGCCGCGCCGATCGCGGCGGCGCCGATGCAGGGCAGGCCGGCTCCGCCGCACTCGGCTACGACGAAAGCCGGCGTCTGCTGCGGCTGTACTCGCCGCTGGGCAGCGACAAGAAGCTGCTGGTGCGCTCGATCGAGGGCGAAGAGGCGCTGTCGCGCGTCGGCGGCTACGCGCTGGAACTCGCATCGCAGAACCCGGCCATCGACCACAAGGACGTGCTGAGCAAGAACCTCACCGTGGCGGTGCGTCAGGACGACGGCAGCGAGCATCCGATCAACGGCTATGTCAGCCGTTTCGGCTATGCCAGCGCGGATGGGGCGCTGAGCGTGTACACGGCCGAGCTGGTGCCGTGGCTGTGGTTCCTGGGCAAGCGGGTGAATTCGCGCATCTACCAGAACCTGGGGCCGGCCGAGGTGTTGCAGAAAGTGTTCGCCGATTATGGCGCGCTGGCCGACTTCGAGTTCCGGATCTACGACCCGCCGGCCGCGGAGACCTACCTCACCCAGTACAACGAAAGCGATCTGCATTTCGTCAGCCGGGTGATGGAACGCTACGGCTTGTTCTACTACTTCGAACATCGCGCCGACGGCCATACCCTGATCGTGTGCGACGATTCGACCCACCCGCAGGGGTGTCCGCCGCAGCAGCGTCATGCCGTAGTGCCCTGGCGCGCGCAGACCCTCAACGACAGCGAGCAGGCGATGACCCGGCTGTCGTCGATGCGCGAGCTGCAGCCCAGCTCGATCGCGCTCAATACGTACCGCTTCAAGGAACCTGGCGGCTCGCAGTACCTGGAGTTGCCGTCGATCGCCGACCAGGGCGACGTGCCGGCGCTGCAGGTTTACGACGGCAATCCGGCCTACGCTTACGCCAATCGCGACGAGGGCGAAAAGCAGGCGCAGCGGCGGCTGGAAAGCTACGAATGGCAGGCCAAGCGGTTCACCGCCCAGACCGACTGCCGCGCGATCACTGCCGGGCGCACCCTGCGCGTGGCCGAGCATCCCCTGCTCGGCGAGGACGCCGAGAACTGCAGTTTCCTGGTGGTCGGTCGCCAACTGAGCGCGCGCAACAACTACGGCCGCACCGAGGATCGCTCGGAAGACTACCGCAACACCCTGAGCCTGATCCGCAGCAAGATTCCGTACCGGCCGGTGCGCGAGCACGCCAAGCCGGTCATGGCCGGCGCCCAGACCGCGACGGTGGTCGGTCCGTCCGGCAAGGAAATCCACACCGACGAATTCGGCCGGATCAAGGTGCAGTTCCCGTGGGACCGTTACGGCGGCAACGACGATTCCAGCTCGTGCTGGATCCGCGTCTCGCAGCCCTGGGCCGGTCGCGGCTGGGGCACCGTCGCGATTCCGCGGGTCAACCAGGAGGTGATCGTCAGCTACCTGGAAGGCGATCCGGATCGGCCGGTGATCCTCGGCCGCCTGTTCAACGCCGAGCAGCTACCGCCGCGCAGCCTGCCCGACGCTGCCGACGTGATGGGCTTCGTCAGCCGTTCCACGCCGGGCGGCGGAGGCTTCTGCGAGATGACCATCTGCGACCGCAAAGGCCAGGAGCTGATCAACCTGCATTCGCAGAAGGACATGGCGATCACCGTGCAGGACAGCGAGGCGCACGTGGTGGTCAAGGGCAATCGCCAGATCGCGCTCAACACCGGCGACGAGAGCAAGAACATCGCCCAGGGCAGCCTGTCGGAAACCATCGCCAAGAAGCGCTCGACCCAGGCCAATACCGTACAGGTCACCGCCAAGGGCGGGGCCGCCGGGCCGGGCACCCAGCTGTACGAGGCCACCGACCAGGTCACTCATCGCGTCGGCGACGGCTCGGTCACCATGACCAAGACCAACATCGTGATCAAGTTCGGTCCCTCCAGCATCACCCTGAGCGCGAACGGCATCTTCATCGACGGGCCGGTGATCCACCTCAACAAGGACAAGGGTTGACGCAGCATGTTCACGATGAACGAAGGATCGTTGGCTATTCCCGCCTCGTGGAAGGACGAGACCATCAACCTGCTCACCACCGTGCGCGGCGGCGGCTCGGGACTGAGCTTCACCATCTCCCGCGACAGCCTGCCCTGGGGCATGGGGTTCGACAGCTTCGCCAGGAAAGAGATCGACGCCATCGCGTCGAGCCTGAAGGAGTACGAGCAACTCGCGCGCGAACCGATGCAGGTGGACGGCGAGGAGGCGGTGCTGTCCGAGTTCCGCTGGAGTTCGGCGCAGGGGCCGATCCATCAGTGCATGGTGCTGACCGCGCGCGGCCAGCGCGCATTGATCTTCACCGCGAGCATGCAGGGGCTGTTGTCGGCGGAGCAGAAGCAGCAGGTGCTGGAACTGATCGGGACGTTTCGCTTCAAGCAGGAACAGGCGCAGGCGGAAGCCGAGTAAGCGCTACGGCGTCCTCCACCCATCGCGGCCCGGAATAAGGAGATTCCCATGACTGTGTCGGCTTCGGTCGCGCTTGGCGCCGCACGCAGCGGCACCCGCACGGCTGCGATGGAGGTGGTGCGCGAGCCCGCTTCGCAGGGCTACCAGATACCCAACCCCGATGTCAGCGGCGCCGACCGGCTCAACAACGGCGCGCTCGACTTCCTGGAAAGCGAAGGCTTCAACAACATCGTCATGGTCGCGCAGACCGGCTTCGGCATGTACACCGCGGGCGCGGCCAGCGCGGCCACGGTGACCGCGGCCGGCGGCACCCTGGGCGCCGCCGCGACCGCTGCCGCGGTGTCGGCGGCTTCGGTGCTCGGCATCACCGCGGTCGGCATCGGCAGTTTCATGCTCGGCAATTACCTCGGCGACAAGGCCGCGGACGCGGTGTTCGGCGACCTGCTGGGGATGAAGAAGATCGCCACCGAAGGCGACATGCCCGCACGCATGGGCGATCCCATCGCCCACGTCAACAAGAATCTCGGCCTGCTGGGCGCGCTGGTCGGCGCGGCGCTGGTGATCGCGGTCGGCGTGGCGACCTGCGGCGCCGGCCTGGTGGTGATGGCCGCGGCGGTCGCCGTCGCCGGCGTGGCCGGCGGCGCCATCGCTGGTTTCGCGTCCAAGGCCGGGCAGTACGGCGCCAACAAGGGCGCGATCATGCTGGGCTCGCTCAATGTCTTCTTCGAGGGACGTCCGGTGGCGCGGGTGGGCGATCCGGTGATGTGCTCCGACCATCCCGGGCCGATGGTGCTGGCCGAGGGCGCGCGCACCGTTTACGCCAACAACCGCAACATCGTCCGCATCGGCCACCGCACCACCTGCGATGCCAACGTCAACGACGGCTGCAAGACCATCGTGGAGACGATGGAAACCGCGCAGGTGTTCGAGATCAAGGACAGCCGCTCGCCGTATTTGCGTTGGGCCAACGTCATCACCAACTTGCTGCCGCTGCCGCGCAAGGGCCGGCGCGGCGCGCCGGAGCACGGGCCGGGCCGGCCGCCGCACGCCGAACCGGCGACCAAATCCGGCGAGGGCAGCGGTTGTTCGCCCTCGCAATGCACCAAGCCCGGCGAGCCGGTCGACGTGGGCAGCGGCGACTTCATCCAGGAATGGCCGGTGCTGGACCTGCCGGGTACGATCCCGCTGCGACTCGAGCGCCTGTACCGCTCCACCGCCGCGTTCGCCGGCGGCTTCGGCGACAAGTGGGCCGACACCTGGTCGCAGCGGCTGGAGTTGGGCGAGCAGACCGTCACCTACCACACCGAGTTCGGTACCACCCTGGTGTTCCACACGCCCGACGACGAAGTCGAGGCGATGAACCTGCGCCAGGCGCGTTACCTGCTGTTCGGGCGCCGCTCGCAGGCTCTGCGCCTGTACGACCGCCAGACCCGGTTGGTCTACAGCTTCGAAGCGGCCGATGGCCGGCTGCGCCGCCTCAGCGACATCGAGGACCGCAACGGCAACCGTATCGGTTTCCTCTACCAGGACGGCGGACTGCGCGCGATCGAGCACAGCGACGGCTACCGGCTGGACGTGCGCCAGGAACAGGGACGGCTGCGTTCGGTGCGGTTCGCCGGCGGCGAGTTCGACGGCCTGGAACTGCTGCGCTGCGACTACGCCGATTCGGGCCAGGTCGGCGACTGCGCCAGCTACCAATTCGGGCGGCTGTTCCACGAGTACGACCGCGCCGGCCGCATGATCCATTGGCGCGATACCCGCGCCACCCAGGCCTGGATCGACTACGACGAGTTCGGCCGCGCCGTCGCCACCCGCACCGCGGGCGGGCATTACGACGATCGCTTCGAATACCTCGATGCCGAGGCGTGCACGGTCTACCGCGATGCCGAGGGCGGCGTCACCCGCTACTACTACAACCGCGACGGCCTGGTCGAGCGCATGGTCGACCCGCTCGGGCACGAATGGCTGACCGAGTGGGACGAGTGGACCCACAAGCAGTCCGAGACCGATCCGCTGGGACGCACATTGCGTTACCACTACAACGATTTCGACGAAGTGATCCAGGTCGACCTGCCCGACGGACGCAGCCAGCGCTATGAATACGCCGGCGACGGTTCGCTGCATGCGGCGCAGGCCGAGGACGGCGGTCGCTGGGAGTTCCAGTACGATGGGCGCGGCAACCTGATCGGCGCGATCGATCCGCTCGGCCGGCGCACCGGATACCGAATCGGCGCGAACGGCGAAGTGCTGCGCCAGGACAATCCCGACGGCACCCAGCTGCGCTACGGTTACGATCGCCACCTGCGTCTGGACGAGGCGGTACGCGCCGACGGCACCCGGCTGCGTCTGCGCCACGACGCCTTCGGCCGGGTCACCGAGGCCATCGACGCGCTCGGCCACATCACCCGCTACGAATACGCCGCCGACCACGCCCACCCGCGCGGTTCGCTGAGCCGCGCGGTGCTCGACGACGGCAGCGCGCAGGAGATCGGCTACGACAGCGAACTGCTGGCCGTGCGTTACCGCGACGGCGAAGGCCGGCAGACCCACCGCCGCTACGGGCCGTTCGACCTGCTGGAGGAGATCGCCTTCCCCGCAGGCAACGCCATTCGCCTGGAGTACGACAAGCTGACCCGCCTGACCGCTGTGGTCAATGGCGTCGGCGAGCGCTACCGCTACGAGTACGATGCGCTCGGGCGGCTGGTCGGGGAGACCGACTACAGTGGCATCGTCACCCGTTACGCCTACAACGCGGTCGGCTGGCTGGTCGAAACCCGCCGCCACGACGGCTCGCGCGTGGCTTACGAGAACGACCCGCGCAGCGGCCGGTTGTTGGCTATACGCCGGCACGCCGCCGATGCGACCGATGCGGACAGCGACGACACCGAGATCGGCTACGACGAACAGGGGCGGCTGACCAGCGTGCGCAATCGCGACTGCTTGGTCGAATACGAGCGCGACGCGCACGGGCGGGTGATCGCCGAGCGCATCGACGGACGCGAAGTGCGGCTGAGCTACGACGCCGATACCGGCGCGCTGGCGGCGATGGCCGCTGGCCCGCGCAGCCTGCAGTGGCAATACGACCTCAACGGCGCGCTGGCCGCGCTCGGCACGGACGGGCACGCGCCGTTGCGGATCGCACGCGATGCGCTCGGGCGCGACGTGCGCTGGCATAGCGAAGCCGGCTTCGAACTGCGGCAGCAATTCAACGCGCTGAACCTGCTGACCGGCCAGATCGCCGGTCGCGCCGAGTCGGTTCCCGACCCGCGCGCGCCGGCTTCATCGGCGCCATCGTTGCCGCCCCAGGTGCAACGCGGCTACCGCTACGACCGCGCCTTCAATCCGATACACATCGACGACCGGCGCTGGGGCGCGAGCCGCTATCGCTACGACGCCAACGGCCAGGTGACCGGCGGCCGTTTCGACGCCAGCCGCTGGGCGCCGGCGCTGGACGAGGGTTTCGACTACGACGGCGCGTTCAACCTGATCAACCGCACCCTGTCCAACCTGCCCGGCGTGGAACGGCAGAGCCTGCGCCAGGACGGCGGCCGGGTGGTGCGGCGCGGCCGCAGCGAATACCGCTACGACGCGCTCGGCCGCTTGGTCGAAAAGACCGAACACCGCGACGGCTTCCGACCGCAACATTGGCGTTATCGCTGGGACCACGACAGCCGCCTGGTCGAACTGACCACACCGCAGGGCGAGCGCTGGCGCTACGCCTACGACGGCTTGGGCCGGCGCATCCGCAAGTTCAAGTCGCTGCCGGGCGGCCGTATCGCCGGCGCCGTGGCGACCCATGCAGCAGGTGGCGCACCGAGCGGTCCGTCGTCGTCTGCCGCGGCCACGGCGAACGGCGCAGGCCAACGCGGCGGCGACGACCGCCACGCGCCCCAGATCGTCGGCGAGCAATACCAATGGAGCTTCGACCAGCTGATCGAGGCCGCACCGATCTACGCCGACGGCACCGTCGCCTACGACCGCGCCGTGCAATGGGACTACGCGCCCGGCGCCGTCGTGCCGATGGCCCAGCTCCGCGGCGGCAAACGCTGGTACGTGGTGTCCGACCACATCGGCACCCCGCGCGAACTGCTCGACGAAACCGGCGAAGTCGTCTGGTCCAACCAACCTGAGGTATGGGGCCGGCAGCGGCTATGGCAGCGCAACGCCGCAAACGACGATGCCGTGGACTGCCCGATCCGGTTTCCGGGGCAGTACTTCGATGCGGAGAGCGGGCTGCATTACAACCGGCATCGGTACTACGATCCGGACACGGGGCAGTATTTGAGTCCGGATCCGTTGGGGTTGGAGGGCGGTCACCGCCCGCAGGCTTATGTCGGAAATCCCAATGGCTGGATCGATCCACTCGGTCTGGCGGCCTGTCCGGTACGCGTCGTCAACGATACGAAGATACACGGCACAGGGCAGGTGGATCGCACGCCTGGACATAACCAGTTTTCGGAGGTCATAGCGAACAAGCTGGCGATGTCGGGAAAGTTCACCGATATCTACTTGAACAGGGCGTACAACACCCATACCGGAGGTGGCGTATCCAGAAGGCGGCCGGACATCATGGCCGTCGATCACAATGGCAAGATTCATGCGATAGAGATCGCGTCTAGGACGGATATGAGATCCAATACCTTCTGGAACTTCCTGACATCGCGCAATCGAACTGCGATGTCGAATCTGCCCGTTGGTCAAAGAGGTGACATCATCTCGATCCGACATCCTTACAAGGCAACTCGGATAAAATCCGATCTGGACAATTGGCTGAACGGATTGTGATGGCGAACTCGAAAGGCAGCGCAACCGGCATGGCGTTCTACGGATTGCCGGACCAAGTCGATGCGCAGCGATTGTTGGAGATCGCGCAGACGTTCTTCGTGGATCTTGGGCTCAAGCCGAACACCGTCTCCTATTCGGTGAAGCTCCCGCAAAACGCTCGTGGCGAGGATATCGGATGGAAAAAGGCCGATATCTCCACTCTTCGCGAGGCGTTGGCGACGGAGGGGGCGCATGATTTCTATCTGGAGTGCGTGCCCCCGAAGTCGTCGCAGTGGATCTGTTCGGCCTCTTTCCTCACTACATGGTTCTTGGCGGATAAAGAGGAGTACGACAATGCCGGCCGGTTGGTCTGTACCTACTATTGCGCCGATTCTGCGCAGCTCAACCGGATATTCATGCGCTTGGCGCGGGAAATGGATGATTTGACCCGGACGCCGTACGCAATCGCCTACGAAATCGACGGAGACCTCGCCGATGTTTCGAGCTATGCAAACGCGGACGGATTTTTGACG
>NZ_CP067396.1:5525000-5795000 GCF_023617245.1 Lysobacter enzymogenes | reverse complement strand
GGGGGACCATCCTCCAAGGCTAAATACTCCTGACCGACCGATAGTGAACCAGTACCGTGAGGGAAAGGCGAAAAGAACCCTGGTGAAGGGAGTGAAATAGATCCTGAAACCGTGTGCGTACAAGCAGTAGGAGCCCGCAAGGGTGACTGCGTACCTTTTGTATAATGGGTCAGCGACTTACTGTTCGTGGCAAGCTTAACCGTATAGGGGAGGCGAAGGGAAACCGAGTCTGATAAGGGCGCATAGTCGCGGGCAGTAGACCCGAAACCGGGTGATCTAGTCATGCCCAGGGTGAAGGTTGAGTAACATCAACTGGAGGCCCGAACCCACTCCCGTTGCAAAGGTAGGGGATGAGGTGTGATTAGGAGTGAAAAGCTAATCGAACCCGGAGATAGCTGGTTCTCCTCGAAAGCTATTTAGGTAGCGCCTCGGACGAATACTACTGGGGGTAGAGCACTGTTATGGCTAGGGGGTCATTGCGACTTACCAAACCATGGCAAACTCCGAATACCAGTACGTACTATCCGGGAGACACACGGCGGGTGCTAACGTCCGTCGTGAAAAGGGAAACAACCCAGACCCACAGCTAAGGTCCCAAATTCATCGCTAAGTGGTGAACGATGTGGAAAGGCACAGACAGCCAGGAGGTTGGCTTAGAAGCAGCCACCCTTTAAAGAAAGCGTAATAGCTCACTGGTCGAGTCGGTCTGCGCGGAAGATTTAACGGGGCTAAGCGATGAACCGAAGCTTGGGGTGCATACTTTGTATGCGCGGTAGAGGAGCGTTCCGTAAGCCGATGAAGGTGGATTGAGAAGTCTGCTGGAGGTATCGGAAGTGCGAATGCTGACATGAGTAACGATAATGCGGGTGAAAAGCCCGCACGCCGAAAGCCCAAGGTTTCCTTGCGCAACGTTAATCGACGCAGGGTGAGTCGGCCCCTAAGGCGAGGCAGAAATGCGTAGTCGATGGGAAGCAGGTTAATATTCCTGCACCTCGCGTAAGTGCGATGGAGGGACGGAGAAGGTTAGGCAGGCCAGGCGTTGGTTGTCCTGGTGAGAGAGTTGAGGCGGTCCCCTTAGGCAAATCCGGGGGGGCAACGTTGAGACTAAGGACCGGCCCATTAGGGCTAGGCTGCTGATATCACGCTTCCAGGAAAAGCTCCTAAGCTTCAGCTTACGCAGACCGTACCGTAAACCGACACAGGTGGGCAGGATGAGAATTCTCAGGCGCTTGAGAGAACTCGGGTGAAGGAACTAGGCAAAATAGCACCGTAACTTCGGGAGAAGGTGCGCCCTCCATGGTTAATAGCTGAGGGGGGCCGCAGTGACCAGGCCGCTGCGACTGTTTATCAAAAACACAGCACTCTGCAAACACGAAAGTGGACGTATAGGGTGTGACGCCTGCCCGGTGCTGGAAGGTTAATTGATGGGGTTAGCCGCAAGGCGAAGCTCTTGATCGAAGCCCCAGTAAACGGCGGCCGTAACTATAACGGTCCTAAGGTAGCGAAATTCCTTGTCGGGTAAGTTCCGACCTGCACGAATGGCGTAACGACAGCGGCGCTGTCTCCACCCGAGACTCAGTGAAATTGAAATCGCTGTGAAGATGCAGCGTTCCCGCGGCAAGACGGAAAGACCCCGTGAACCTTTACTATAGCTTTACATTGAACGTTGAGTTCGTCTGTGTAGGATAGGTGGGAGGCTATGAAACTGTGGCGCTAGCTGCAGTGGAGCCATCCTTGAAATACCACCCTGTCGTGCTTGACGTTCTAACCTGGGCCCGTTATCCGGGTCGGGGACCATGTATGGTGGGTAGTTTGACTGGGGCGGTCTCCTCCCAAAGTGTAACGGAGGAGCACGAAGGTACGCTCAGCGCGGTCGGACATCGCGCACTGTGTGCAAAGGCATAAGCGTGCTTGACTGCAAGATCGACGGATCAAGCAGGTACGAAAGTAGGTCTTAGTGATCCGGTGGTTCTGTATGGAAGGGCCATCGCTCAACGGATAAAAGGTACTCCGGGGATAACAGGCTGATACCGCCCAAGAGTTCATATCGACGGCGGTGTTTGGCACCTCGATGTCGGCTCATCACATCCTGGGGCTGTAGTCGGTCCCAAGGGTATGGCTGTTCGCCATTTAAAGTGGTACGCGAGCTGGGTTCAGAACGTCGTGAGACAGTTCGGTCCCTATCTGTCGTGGGCGTTGGAGATTTGAGAGGGGCTGCTCCTAGTACGAGAGGACCGGAGTGGACGAACCTCTGGTGTTCCGGTTGTCACGCCAGTGGCACTGCCGGGTAGCTATGTTCGGAAGCGATAACCGCTGAAAGCATCTAAGCGGGAAGCGCGCCTCAAGATGAGATCTCCCGGGAGCTCGACTCCCCTAAAGGAACCATCAAGACTAGGTGGTTGATAGGCAGGGTGTGTAAGTGCGGCAACGCATTGAGCTAACCTGTACTAATGATCCGTGTGGCTTGACCATATAACCTCAAGTGGCCTTGGACTCGACGACGCGTCGACACTCCAATCCAACACTGACTCGCTACATTCCAATCTATTCGCCGACAACGGGTACCATTCCGTTGAAAGCAAACCCACGTGAGCGTGAGCGCAACTCAATCCATCGAGACCTGCGACCCTCCACCCTCTCCCTGGTGATAATAGCTGTGTGGAACCACCCGATCCCATCCCGAACTCGGAAGTGAAACGCACATGCGCCGATGGTAGTGTGGCTTAAGCCATGCAAGAGTAGGTCATCGCCAGGGGCTTTTCCCAGAAGGCCGGATCCCAAGGATCCGGCCTTCTTCTTTTGCACCACGAAAACATCATCGACGGCTGCGCCCCGAGAGTTTCTGCAGCGCACGCGCCTGTATCGGGCCATGCGCACATCGCCTGTGCGGCGCAAGAAAATAAAACGATCTCCCCCGGTCGCAGAGGCGACTGCAGGCCGGGGTTTCATCATCGCCGTAACGGCCTACGCCCCGGGCGCCACGGCACGGCCGGTGGCGGCAGCGAAGACACACACGCGCTGCGAATCGGACGCTACTGGCACGACGCAACCCGCGATCCGCGACAGCACCACCCGCTTACCGTTCGCTCGAACCATGGGGCGAGACCCGCGCCGTCTCTTTCTCCGCCCAAGAAACTTCGAACCTCGACAATTCCCCTGCGCGGGCGGTTCCGCGCGGGAATACGAGAACGAAGGGGTGTTCGAATGGAAAGAAGAAAGTTCATAGGCGTGCCGCTGGCGATGACCGCGGCCGCGGCGACGGCGGCATTGACTAGCGGCGCCTCGGTGGCCCAGCAGAGCTCGTTGGTCGATGCCAAGGACGTGGGTTACTCGCCTGTCGACGGTGGCACGGTCGCGCGCTCGGTCCAGAACAAGCTGCGCGAGGGCTTGAGCGTCAAGGATTTCGGCGCGATCGGCGACGGCGTCGCCGACGATTCGGGCGCGTTCGCGCAGGCGGCCGCGGCGGTGGGCCAGGTCTACGTGCCGGTCGGGGACTATGCGGTGACGGCCGAACCTGCGTTGGGCAAGTTCTACGGTCCTGGCCGGGTCAGGATCGGTTCGGCGCGAGCGTATGTACATCCGCTGCCGGGACCGGTCAACGAGATCCACGCCGACGTGTTCGGCCTTGCGGCCAACGAGCACGCCGACTCGGCGGCGGCGTTGCAGGCCGCGGTGGATTACGCCAACGATCGCGCGATCGCGTTGGCGCTGCCGGCCGGGCGCCGCATCCGCGTCGACGCCACCGTGGTGGTCAAGCTCGCGGCGGCCGCCGTCGGCGATCCGGCGCGTCGCTTCCTGCTCAAGGGCAACAACTGCGAAATCATGGCCAATGTCGCCGGACCGGCGCTGCATCTGGCGCCGCAGTGCCCGGTCGGCGGCGTGCCTGGGCTGGAGGTCGGCTACTTCCAGGTCGACAATCTGCGCTTCAACGGCTACTTCGCCAACGAGAGCGGCCTGGCCGGTCGTTGCGCGATCAAGATCGGCGAGATCGGCAGGAAATTCGCCGGCTTCCAGAAGTGCCAACTGCGCGATGTATTCGCGCTCGGCTTTAACGCGCCGACGATCAAGCTCACCGGCGCCTTGACCCGGATGGTCAATTTCGACCGGGTCGTGGTCAACGACGGCGGCCTGGAGATCGTCGCCAACGAGGACGCGTCGTTCATCGGCGATCTGGACTTCAACAACTGCCAGTTCGGCGGAACGGCCGCGAACCCGCCGATCAGGATCGAGTCCGCCGGCGCGGACGCGAGCAGCGAAATCCGCGGGGTGCGCTTCTACGGCTCGGTGATCTACGGCCCGGGCACGTTGCTGTACGCGCATCGCAAGGGCCGCATCGGCGATATCTGGTTCAACTCGATGCAGTGGGAAGGCAACAGCAACCCGGTCGGCGCGCACGCGCTGTGGATCGCGCTGGACAACAACGCCGACCTGTTCCAGGTCTTCATCAACGATCCCTACGTCGTCGGCTTCAACGGCAACGCGATGCTGTTCGAGCGCTTCGGCGCGGCGACCGTCAAGGCGGTGTCGGTGCGCGGGGCGAAGATCAACGAGATCATGACCGCGCAGTACCGCCCGATCGTGTTGACCCAGTTCGACAACACGTCGATCCTGGATTGCGATTTCTTCGGCCAGATCGCCGCGGATTCCTGCGTTTCGGTCTACAACGCGAGCAACGTGGCGATCAGCCGTTGCCGCTCGACGCCGAACGCGGCGACGCCGTACTTCGCCGAAATCAGCGGCAGCTCGAATCGGGTCTTGCTGGCCAACAACATCGCCGATACCCGGACCGACTTCATCGCCAACACGGCCAGCGGCAGCGTGGTGACCGACAACAACATCAACTTCTGACCGCAGCGGCCGCGCCGGGCGAGAGCCGCCCGGCGCGTGTCGCCCGGTCCGGACGCGTTTCGGCCCGCGCGCTCGGAACGTCGTCGCCAGCACGCCGCGGTGCGCTTTCCGAGTCCGGCGCGTGCCGCCCGATTCGAGCGGGGCTTGGCCCGCGTGCTCAGGCTCGCATGCGGGGCGTCATCATCGGCATGCCGCGATACGCATTGCTAATGCGGCGCGTGCCGCCCGATTCGAGCGGGGTTTGGCCTGCGCGCTCAGGCTCGCACGCGGGACGCCATCATCGGCATGCAGCGATACGCTTTCTTACCGCGGCGCATGCCGCCGTGTCCGACCGCGGTTCGGCCCGCGCGCTCAGGCCTGCGCCCGGAACGTTACGACCAGCACGTCGCGATGCGCTTCGCGCGAGGGATCTTGCGGCGTCACCGCGGTGACGCCGTGGAATACCCGCGCGTCGTCGACCAGGGCGGCGTCGAGCGGGGCGGTCAGAGTGAAGCTGCCGAGTTCGGCGCCGTCGCGGTCGTGGATGGTGGTGGTGCCGCTGACGATGTTGTGGCGGTCGATGAGCAGCACCAGCACGTAGTCGACGCCGTCGCGGTGCACGCCTTCGGGCGTCGGCTGGCCTTCGCGATCGGGACCGGCCTCGATGCGGAACTGGTGCAGTTCGATGCGCCAGGCCGCGGTGCGCGGCGCCAGCGTGGAGAAGAAGTCGCGGCAGAAGCCGAGCACGGTGCCCAGGCTGGCGCCGTCGGCGATGTCCTGGCGCAGCGGTTCGAACCAGCGCTCGATATCGCCTTGCAGGGCGTTGTAGCTCAACGCCTGGTAATGCGGCTGGTGCGGTTGGCGTTCGATCGTGCCGTCGCGTCCGGCATGGAAGACGGCGTGGCGGCGACGGCGATGGCGGCCGACCTGGGCCAGGTAGGCGTCGGGCGCGAGGTCGTTCCAGCTCGCGGCGAACGCGTCCCAGTCGTCGAGCGAGCCGTGTTGCAGCAGGTGGGCGCGCATGTCGGCGCCGGCGACGAAACGGAAACCGCTGTCGCGGATGGAACGGGCGAAGTCTTCGTGATCGGACGGGGGCAGGGCGGACATGACGGGCTCGGTGCGTGGAGCGGCGCGCGGGTGCGCGAACGAAAGGCGGCTCAGAGCGCGGCTGGCGGCAGCTGGCGCGCGAGGGGACGGGCGAATGCGCGCCATCGCCATCGGATCGGGCCGCCCCGGGCGCCGCTTGCCGCAACGCTCATCGTCGTGCGCTCCCGTCGCGGCTCAGATCGTGGCCAGCGCCGCCAACACCAGCAGCGCGACCGTGCAGGCGAATCCGCCGGCCCAGACCGCGCTGCGCAGCGAGGCCTTGCCGGCGATGTAGAACACGCCGTGGAGGATGCGGAAGGCGATGAACGCCAGCGCGAGCACGTCGATCCAGCCGGTGTCCACGCCGGCCATCTGCGCGCCGAGCACGCCGGCGGCGAAGGCCGGGAAGGCTTCGAAGGCGTTGAGGTGGGCGGCGTACGCGGCCTTGGAGCGCGGATTGTCCTGGCGCGCCTGCCAGCCGCGCGGGTCGCGGTTGTCGTAGCGCTGGCCGTTGGCCTTGGCCAGCGAGGTCCACAGGTAGGGCAGCAGTGCCGCGGCCAGCAGGCACCAGTAGGCGATGGTCATCGACATGGGGCCTTCCTTGCGGCCGGGCCGCGCGACTGCGGCGACACCAGCCTAGCGGAAAAAACGACGGCGCCCAGAGGCGCCGCCGTCGGATCGCTTTGCGGTCGCGGGCGGCCGGAGCGCCGTGCAGCCGGCTTGGCGGACTGCCGCCGGGCACGACGGGTCGTGTCGAACCGCGGGCCCGCTGCGATTCGCATTGCGACCGCCGACGGCAGGACCGTCGAGGCCGCTGGCCCGGCTGGTTTCCAGCCCGGCGCAACGCGCCACGACGGTCCGCCGGACGACGGGGGCTTACTTCTTCGCCGGCGCCATCAGCTTGTCGTGGGCGGCGCGGAAGGCGTTGCCCTGGTACCAGTTCGGCCACTGCTCGTTGCCGGCCAAAACCTTGCCGACGCCGTACAGCGCGTCGAGGTCCTGGACCACGCCGTCGAGCTTCCAGTTCGGATCGAACTGGTCGGCCGGCTTGTGATACCGGTTGTCGCGGTAATCGACCTGGGCCTTCTGCCCGGCTTCCACGCCGCCGTCGATCAGGTCGTCGCCGCCCTTGGCGTACAGCGCCGGCACGCCGGCCTTGGCGAAGTTGAAGTGGTCGGAGCGGAAGTAGAAGCCGTCCTGCGGCGTGCCCTCGGCATGCAGCACGCGGCCCTGGCCGTCGGCGACGGTCTTGAGGATGTCCTCGAGCTCCGAGCTGCCGTAGCCGACCACGGTCATGTCGCGGGCCTTGCCGATGATCGGCATCGCGTCGAGGTTGATGACGGCGACGGTCTTGTTCAGCGGCACGGTCGGGTGGGCGACGTAGTACTTGGAGCCGAGCAGGCCCGACTCTTCCAGCGTCACCGCCAGGAACAGCAGCGAGCGGTCCGGTGGCGGGGTCTGCTTGCTGAAGGCCTCGGCGATCTCGAGGATGCCGGCCACGCCCGAAGCGTTGTCGACCGCGCCGTTGTAGATCGTGTCGTGGCCCTCGCCCTTCGCCGCCGCCGCGTGGCCTTCGTGGCCGCCTTCTTCGGCGTGGTGCCCCAGGTGGTCCCAGTGCGCCATGTAGACGATCGCTTCGTCCGGACGCTTGGCGCCGTCGAGCCGGGCGATCACGTTGCGCGAGGACTTCTCGCTGATCTTGCTCTTCAGGTCCACCGAGGCCTTGGCCTGCAGGGGAATGGCCTTGAAGCCGCGCTTGCCGGCGGCCTGGTAGAGCTGGTCGAGATCCTGGCCGAGGTCGGCGAACAACGTGCGCGCGGTGTCGGCGGTGATCCAGCCCTGCACCGGCAGGCGCGGTTCCGGATCGTCCTTGGCCGGCAGGTCGAACTGCGCGCCGGACCACGAGTTCTTGACCACGTCCCAGCCGTACGAGGCGCCGGCGGCGTCGTGCACGATCAGCGCGGCCTTGGCGCCCTGGCGCGCGGCCTCTTCGAACTTGTAGGTCCAGCGGCCGTAGTAGGTCATCCGCTTGCCTTCGAACAAGGTCGCGTCCTGGCCGTGGAAGCCCGGGTCGTTGACGAACATCACCACCGTCTTGCCCTTGACGTCGACGCCGGCGTAGTCGTTCCACTGCTGCTCCGGCGCGTTGACGCCGTAGCCGACGAACACCAGGTCGCTGGCGTCGACCTTCACTTCCGCCTGGCCGGTGCGGGTGCCCACGACCATGTCGGCGCCGAACTTGAGCTCGCGCGTCTGTCCCTTGACGTCGAGCTTGAGCGTCGTGCCTTCGTCGGCGGTGGTTTCCACCATCGGCACGGTCTGGAAATAGCTGTCGCCGTTGCCCGGCTTCAGGCCGAGGCGCTTGAACTGCGCTTCCAGGTACTGGACGGTCTTGTCCTCGCCGGCGCTGCCGGGGGCGCGGCCCTCGAACTCGTCGGAGGCCAGCACCTTGACGTGCTGGGCGAAGTCGGCGGCGTTGACGGCCGCGTCGAAGGCGTGGTCGCCGGCGGGCGCGGCCGCGGCGGGGGCGGCCGGATCGGACGCCGGTTGCGCCGCGGCGGCGCCGTCGGCGGGCGTTTGCTTGCAGGCGCTCAGCGCAAGCGTCGCGACGACCAGCGAGGTCGCGGCGAAGAGCGGACTATTTCGGGACAAGGTCTGGAACCTCCAAGGGCGGCCAGCGGCCGGGGCGTGGGGGAGGTCCATTCTAGGTGCAGGCCCGGGCCGCGGCGGGCCGGGCCGGCTTGACCGATCCGGGCGCTTCGCCGGGCGGCGCGCCGGGGCGCGCGGCGGTAAAGCCCCCGCGGCGGGCGCCCTTCACGGCCAGGAGAAGGCGGCGCCCGCGGCGGAGGCGGAGGACGGCGATTACTGCGCCGGCGGGGTCGCGCCGCTGAAGGCGATGGCGGTGGCGCCGCGGATCGCGCCGGTCTTGGCGCTGGCGTGCACGTACAGCTTGACCGGGCGCTCGAACACCAGCGGGCCGTCCACGCGCGCGTTCGGGCCGACGATCACGATCGGATCGCGCTTCTGGAAGGTGAAGTTGCCGGTCGGCTTGGTGTACTTGATGCCGCCGGCGACGTGCGAATCGACGCCGACGGTGACGTCGCCGTTGACCGTCTCGATGCCGCCGGTCAGTTCGGTGGCGACCAGGCCGATCGAGCCGTTGACGGTCTCCACGTCGCCGCGCACGCGGCCGCCGCGGTCGACGAAGACGCCGCCGTTGACGGTCTCGATGCCGTCGCTGGCGGTGAGCTTGGTGCCGGCGCGGATGCTGCCGTTGACCGTCTCCAGGCGGCCGGTCTGGGCGCCGTTGCCGACGTTGATGCTGCCGTTGACGGTCTGCGCGTCCTGGACGGCGGCGTTGTCGCCGACGCGGATGCTGCCGTTGACGGTTTCCACGTCGCCGCGGCGCTGGCCGGCCTCGACGGTGATGCTGCCGTTGACCTTGCTGACATCGTCGTCGGCCAGGGCCGCGGTCGAGGACAGGGCGATGAGGACGGACAGGCAGGCGGACAGCTGGGTGCGGGTCATGGCGGGTTCCGTTGTTCGGGTGGGCATGGCTTGTGATGCGGCGGACGCGCGGACGGTTTACGCCGCGGCGAAAAAATCCTCGGGGCGGTCGCCGCGGGGCGCCATCGTCGCCGCCGCGTCGTCGTCGTCGCGGTTTGCGCCGCCGTTCCCCGGGGCTTCATCGCCCGCTTCGCTACAATCGCCCAATCCGCGCGCCGCGGCGCCCGTCCTTAGTCATTCCGCCCTTCGTCATAGGAAACGCCCACGTGTCTGCGACCTCCCGCCCCAAGCCCGTAGTGCTGCTGATCCTCGACGGCTGGGGCCACCGCGACGACCCGGCCGACAACGCCCTGGCCCAGGCCGACCTGCCGAACTGGCGCGCGCTGCTGGCCAGCCAGGCGCACACCCTGATCCACACCGAGGGCCGCCACGTCGGCCTGCCCGACGGGCAGATGGGCAATTCCGAGGTCGGCCACATGAACCTCGGCGCCGGCCGCATCGTCTACCAGGACCTGACCCGCATCGACGCGGCGGTCGAGGACGGCAGCTTCTTCGCCAACCAGGAACTGCGCGCCGCCTGCGCCGCGGCCCAGGCCGCCGGCGCGACCTTGCACCTGCTGGGCCTGCTCTCGCCCGGCGGCGTGCACAGCCACGAGCGGCACATTTTCGCGATGATCGAACTGGCCCGCCGCGAAGGCGTGGCGAAGGTCGCCGTGCACGCCTTCCTCGACGGCCGCGACATGCCGCCGAAGTCGGCCGCGCCGAGCCTGCAACGCCTGCAGCAGGCCTGCGACGAGGCCGGCAACGCGCATATCGCCAGCATCGGCGGCCGCTACTACGCGATGGACCGCGACAAGCGCTGGGACCGCCAGCTGCGCGCCTGGGACGCGATCGTCGAAGCGCGCAGCGAACAGCATGCCGCGACCGCGCTGGAAGGCCTCGAAGCGGCCTACGCGCGCGGCGAGACCGACGAATTCGTCGCCCCCACCGTGATCGGCGACGCCCGGCCGATGGCCGACGGCGACGCGGTGGTGTTCATGAACTTCCGCGCCGACCGCGCGCGCCAGCTCACCGCCGCGTTCGTGGATCCGAACTTCGACGGCTATCAGGCGCGCACGCCGAAGCTGTCGCGCTTCGTCTGTCTGACCGAATACGACGCCAAGCTGCCGGCGTCGGTCGCGTTCGGCCCCGACGATCTGCGCAATACGCTCGGCGAGTTGCTGGCCGAGCATGGCCTGAGCCAGCTGCGCATCGCCGAAACCGAGAAGTACGCCCACGTCACCTTCTTCTTCAGCGGCGGCCGCGAAGAGCCCTACGCCGGCGAAACCCGCATCCTGGTGCCGAGCCCGAAGGTCGCCACCTACGACCTGCAGCCGGAAATGAGCTGCCCGGAAGTGACCGCCAAGCTGGTCGAGACGATCCGCGCGCAGGCGGTGGACGTGGCGATCTGCAACATCGCCAACCCCGACATGGTCGGCCACACCGGCGACCTGCAGGCCGCGATCCTGGCCGCGCAGGCGGTCGACAAGGCCATCGGCGCGATCGCCGCGGCGGTGCAGGAGGTGCACGGCGCGCTGCTGATCACCGCCGACCACGGCAACCTGGAGATGATGCGCGACGCCTCGACCGGGCAGCCGCATACCGCGCACACCGTCGGCCCGGTGCCGCTGGTGTACGTCGGCCCGCGCAAGGCGGCGCTGCGTTCCGGCGGCGCGCTGCGCGACGTCGCGCCGACCATCCTGGATCTGCTCGGGCTGCCGCAGCCCGAGGAGATGACCGGCCGCAGCCTGCTGGAGGGCTGATGCGTATCGCGTGCGCGTGGATGTTGGCGCTGCTGGCGGCGCTGCCGTTGGCGGCGCCGCCGGCGCGCGCCGCGGCGCAGCAGGGCAGCAGCCGCGAGACCGAGCGCAAGCTCGAGAAGATCAAGACCGAGTTGAAGTCGGTCGCGGCCGAGCGGCGCAAGCTGGAAGGACAGCGCGGCGATGCGGCGCAGAAGCTGCGCGCGGCCGACGAACAGGTCGGCCGTTCCAACCGGGTGCTGCGCGACACCGAGACGCGGCTGGCGCGCGAGCACGCCGCGCTCAAGCAGACCCAGGACCAGCGCGATTCGCTCAAGAAGAATCTCGGCGCGCGCCGCAAGGAGCTGGAACAACTGCTGCGCGCCGCCTATGCGCAGGGCAACGATGCGCCGCTCAAGGCGCTGCTGTCGCAGGACCGGGTCGCCGACAGCGGCCGCATCCTGACCTATCACGGCTATCTGCAGCGCGACCGCGCGCGCCGCATCGACGAACTGACCGCGCAGCTGCGCGAGCTGGACCGGCTCGAACGCGAGATCGTCGAGCGCCGCGCCAGCCTCGACAGCACCCGCAAGCAACAGCGCGCGCAGCTGGGCCAGCTCGAGAAGGACCGCAAGGACCGCGCCGTCCTGGTCGCCCAGATCAACGAAAAATACGAAGACCGCAGCACCCGCGAGCGCGAACTCGGCCGCGACGCCAAGGGGCTCGAGCAATTGTTGGCCAAGCTGCGCGCGGCCGCCGCGCGCGCCGAGGCCCAGCGCCGCGCCGCGGCCAAGGCCCGCGCCGAACGCGAAGCGCGCGAGGCGCGCGCCGCCGCCGCGGCGGCGGCCAAGGGCAAGCCCGCGCCGGTGCGCAAGCCGCCGGTCGCGGTCGCCAGCGCGCCCGCGCCGCAGGTCGGCGGCCTGGGATGGCCGGTGTCGGGCGCGTTGCTGGCCGGCTTCGGCGGCACCATGCCCGACGGCCGCAGCAGCGAGGGCCTGCTGATCGGCGCGCCGGCCGGCGCCACGGTCAAGGCGGTCGGCGACGGCACCGTGGTCTATTCGGAATGGATGACCGGCTACGGCCTGTTGCTGATCGTCGACCACGGCAACGGCTACATGAGTCTGTACGCCAACAACGACGCCCTGCTCAAGGACGCCGGGGCGACGGTCAAGAAGGGCGACGCCGTCGCCACCGTCGGCAGTTCCGGCGGCCACGGCCGGCCGGCGTTGTACTTCGAATTGCGCCGCGGCGGGCAGCCGGTGAACCCGGGCGTGTGGCTGCGGCGTTGAGGCGCGCGGGTCGCTTGGCGGCGTGAGCGTCGTCGCGGCTTCGGCGCAGTGGCGCGGCTGGCGGTGTTTGTGGCCGCGGTTTGCGCACTCGGCGCGGCCCGGAACGTAGTGCGCGCCGCGGCGGACAGGCCGCGCGGGCCGGCAGCGGCGCGAGGGCCGCGGGTTTTAACGAAAGCTTGCAAGCGCCCCGCTTAACGTGCGCAGATAATCGACCGAACCCTGGCCGCCTCGCGCGGTCCGACTGCCACGGGCCGCCGCACGCGGTCCAACCGCCATCCGCTTCGGAGCGTCGTGCATGTCCCTGCGTCACCCCCTGCGTAGTCTGCTTCCGCTCGCCCTGGCGCTGGGCGCCGTGCCGGCCCTGGCCCAGCAGCCCGCGCCGCCCGCGCAGGCGACCCCGCCCGCCGCGCCGGTGCAAGCGCCGCCCGCCGCGTCCCAGCCCGCGCCCGCCGCCGACGATGCGGACGATGCCGACGCGCAAGACGACGGCCAGGCCACGCCGCCGGCGCAGGCGCCGGGCAAGCGCAGCGCCAAGGCCGGCAAGGACGACAGCGATTCGAAGGTGCCGATCGACGAGATCCGCCGCTACGTCGCGGTCTACAACGCGGTCAAGCAGGCGTATGTCGAACCCGTCGACGACGCCAAGCTGATGCATTCGGCGATCCGCGGCCTGCTGTTCGACCTCGACCCGCACAGCGTCTATTTCGACAAGGCCGACGCCGAGAATTTCGACGAACAATCGCGCGGCAACTACGACGGCATCGGCGTGGAGCTGCTGCGCCAGCCCGACGGCACGCTGCGGGTGATCTCGCCGATCGACGACACTCCGGCCGCGCGCGCCGGGATCAAGGCCGGCGACCTGATCACCGCGATCGACGGCAAGCCGTTCAAGGTCGACGAAGGCGACAGTTCCGGCCCGCTGCGCGGCGCGCCGGGCAGCAAGGTCGTGCTGACCATCGTGCGCGAGGGCCGCGACAAGCCCTTCGACGTGACCGTGGCGCGCGAGACCATCCGCGTGGCCAGCGTCAAGAGCCGCATGCTCGAGCCGGGCTACGGCTACCTGCGGGTGAGCGCGTTCCAGGCCGACACCGCGGCCGATTTCGAAACCCAGCTGCGCAAGCTCAAGGAGCAGTCCGGCGGCAAGCTGCGCGGCCTGGTGCTGGACCTGCGCAGCAATCCCGGCGGCCTGCTGACCTCGGCGGTGCAGATCGCCGACGACCTGCTCGAGCGCGGCAAGATCGTCAGCACCCGCGGCCGCATCGCCATCAGCGACGCCGAATTCAGCGCCACCCCGGGCGACCTGCTCGACGGCGCGCCGCTGATGGTGCTGGTCGACGCCGGTTCGGCCAGCGCCTCGGAAGTGCTGGCCGGCGCGTTGCGCGACAACGGCCGCGGCCGGGTGATCGGCAGCCGCACCTTCGGCAAGGGCTCGGTGCAGACCGTGTTGCCGCTGGACAACGGCGACTCGGTCAAGCTCACCACCGCGCGCTATTACACGCCCAGCGGCAAGTCGATCCAGGCGCTGGGCATCGTGCCCGACGTGACCCTGCGCGCGCCCAAGGACGACAAGAGCGACCGTCCCAGCTATACCGAGGCGGCCTTGCCCGGCCACCTGCACGGCGACGAAGAAGGCCAGCCGGGCAGCAACGCCGGCGAGGTGCTCGACGGCGACGGCCCGATCGCTTCGGCGCTGGCGGAGTTGAAGACGCCCGGCGCGACCAAGGCGGCGCAGTCGGCGAAGAAGCCGGCGCCCGCGGCCAAGCGCTGAACGAGCCCGCCACCGGCTCGAAAAAACGCCCGGCCTGCGCCGGGCGTTTTTTTGTTGGCGGCTGCAGCTTTTGTGGGAGGGACTTCAGTCCCGATGCCTTTGTTTCAGCTCGAAGCGATCGGGCACAAGAGCGTCGGGACTGAAGTCCCTCCCACAGAAGCTACTGCCGCAAAAGCCGTGGACTTCAATGCGACAGCCGAGTTCGCGGCTCACTCGACCGGATCGAAGAACGCGCGCAGCAACCGGTAATGCTCGTCGCCGGGGTCGTCGCGGAAACGCCGGTACTCGCGATAGCGCAGGTGCGCGTCCGACAGCCCGCGCTTGCGCAGGATCGCGCGCGCGGCGGTTTCGACCTCCTCGTCGTCGCCGCGCTGCCAGAAGCGCACTTCCTGCTCGACGAAGGGAATCTGCAGTTCGATCCGGAACGGCATCTCGCGGCCGTAGTCCTCGTCCCAGTTGGCCTCGGCCAGTCCGGTCCATCGCAGCGCGAAGCGGCGGCCGTCGCGCGCGCCCAGGCTCAGCTCGCTCAGCGGCAGGCTCAGGTGCGAGCACAGGTACAAGGTCGGCAGGCTGTCGCCCTGGTCTTCGTCGTCCTGCCAGCGGAAGCGGCAGCGTTGCTGTTCCAGCTCGCGCCAGTCGCCGATGCGCAGCGGCAGCGATTCGTCGTAGAAGCGCGGACTCAACGCCTGGGCGAAGTCGCCATCGCCGAAGCGCTGCGCGCGCCCGCTCACTTCGATCGACCAACGCGGCTCGCCGCCGGCGTCCTCGTACAGCCAGCCATGCAACTGCGCGCGTTCGACCGGGATGCGCAGGTCCTTGAGTTCGATCAGGTCTTCGCGTCGATCCATCGCGCCGATGTCCATGAACGCCGGATCCGTCGCGTCAGCGCGGCTTGGCCGGTAGCGGGAACGGCGTCACCACGCGCTCGCCCGAGGCCGCGTCGCGGATCGCCGACTGGCCCTTCCGCTCGACTTCCTCGATCCGCACGATGGCTCTGCATCGGCAAGTGCAGCACGCGGGTGTTGCCGAACTCGTCGCGCAAGCGCTCTTCGGTCGGGTCGACCACCAGTCCGTCGTGCAGGTCGAACACCAACTCGCTGACCTCGGTGAAGCCCCACAGCGTGCCCGCGCCGATCTTGCGCGCGTACAGCTCGTAGATCTTGCCGGCATTGAGGAAGGTGACTTTGTAGAGCGTGGACATGGCGGGCGCGGAATGAAGGGAGAGAGGGCGGCGGGCGATCGAAAGCGCCCGGACCTGTGTCGAGCGTGGGGTCCGCAGGCCGCCAACGCAAGGGCGCAACCCGGCCCGCGTCATGCGATTCCCGGCTGCGGCGCCGGACTCAATACCCGCGCTTGCGCCGCAACCGCCGCGCGATGCCCGCGCGCGCGATCAGCGCGAACGCGCCGCCGAAGGCGAAGCCGGCCAGGTGCGCCGACCAGGCCACTGCGCCGAACGCCGGGCCGATGAAGGTGAACACCACTTGCAGCAGCGCCCACACCCCGATCAGCAGCGGTGCGGGCACTTTGACGAACTGCAGGAACAGGCCCAGCGGCACCACCACGCCGAGCTTGGCGCCGGGGAACAGCGCCAGGTAGGCGCCGATCAGCGCCGACACCGCGCCGCTGGCGCCGATGATCAGCCGGTCCGGGGTGGCGATGGCGATCACCGCGGCGAGATTGGCCACCGCGCCGCCGCACAGGAACAGCGCCAGCAGCCGCCACGGCCCCATCGCCCGCTCGGCCGGCAGGCCGAAGATCAGCAGGAATACCAGGTTGCCGAGCAGATGCGCCCAGTCGGCATGCAGGAACAAGGCGCTGAACAGCCGCAGCAGGCTGCCCTCGCGGACCGCGTCCCACCACGCTTCCGGCGAGGACAGGCCGCCCGACAGCGCGCCCCATTCCAGCATCAGCCGGCGCTGCTCCGGATCGGGCAGGACCACGGCCGAGACGATGAAGCAGATCCACAGCAGCGCGAACAATAACGGGGTTGCCCAACGCAGGCGGGCGCGTTCGCGCGAGGGAATGGCGACGAACACGGCGTCAGCTCCGCGAGACCGCGGCCGCAGTTGCCCTATTCAGGCAAGAAGTCGGCGTAAGTGTCTGTAGGGACTGCGATTGCGACATCGGTACGAGACGAATTTGCCCGGTTGGGCGTATTGTTAGCGTTCGGTTAACGGCCGCGCTATAGTGCATACGGCGTCGTACGTCGGGAGGGGTTTCCGGCGGCATCGCAGTCCGCACTGCGGGGCGATGCACACGGCCGCGACAGACGAAAAAATACTCCAACGGAGAATACACGCATGCAACCCTCACACCGCACCATCCGCCTGACCGCGATCGCATTGGGCGTGGCCGGCGTCATCAGCTTCGGCTCGGCCGGCGCCACCGGTTTCCAGATTCGCGAGAACAGCGTCAAGAACCAGGGCCGCGCCTTTGCCGGCAGCGCCGTTTCGGAGAAGGACGCGTCGGTCGTCTCGAACAACCCGGCGGCGATGGTGAACCTGGACTCGACCACGATCCGTGGCGACGTCACCGCGATCGACCTGACCGCAAAATTCACCGGCAACGGCACCGCCGCGGCTGGCACTCCGGCTGCCCGCGCGATGACCGGCGGCAACGGCGGCGACCCGGGCGACGTGACTCCGGTCCCGGCGCTGTCGATCGTGGTCCCGCTGTCGGGCTCGTTCGAGAAGCTCACCCTGGGCGCCCAGCTCAGCGCGCCGTTCGGCCTGAAGACCGAATACGACCCGAACTGGATCGGCCGCTACAGCGCCATCGAGTCGGAAGTGAAGACCATCGACCTGACCCTGTCGGCCGCGGTCAAGCTGACCGACCGCTTCTCGGTCGGCGCCGGCTTCGTCTACGAGCGCGCCGAGGCGACGCTGACCAACGCCGTCGACTTCGGCGGCCTGATCTGCCGCATGAGCCCGGCCGCCTGCGCGGTGCCGAACACCCCGTACGGCCCGCAGCGCGCCGACGGCCTGGCCAAGGTCAAGGGCGACGATACCGGCATCGGCTGGATCCTGGGCTTCCAGTGGAAGCCGACCGACCGCCTGGCGATCGGTTACTCGCACCGCTCCGAGATCGACCACGACCTGGAAGGCACGGTGACCTTCACCAAGCCGGCCTCGGTCGCTCCGCTGCTGGCCAACACCGTGTACAACACGGCGCCGGGCGGCGCGGCGCTGACCACGCCGAGCACCGACACGCTGAGCGTGTCCTACGCCTTCTCCGACCAGTTCCGCATGATGTTCGATGCGCAGAAGACCGATTGGCACTCGCTGCAGACCGTGGAAATCAAGCGTTTCGACGGCATCGACATCAGCAAGGAAGAGTTCCAGTGGGAAGACACGATGATGTACGCGCTGGGCGCCGAATACGATCTCAATGATCGTTTCACCCTGCGCGGCGGCATCGCCAAGGACGAAACCCCGACCAACGACACCCACCGCACCCCGCGCCTGCCCGACAACGACCGTACCCTGTACTCGGTCGGCCTGACCTGGAACGCGAACGAGCACCTGAGCGTGGACGCCGCGTTCACCCGCATCCAGATCGACAGCCCGGACGTGGACATCGTCTCCACTAGCGGCTCGACCCTGGTCGGCAAGTTCAAGGGCCACGCCAACCTGTTCGGCGTCTCGGCGCAGTACAAGTTCTAATTTTCAGCCCTACCTAAAGCGAAAAAAAGCCCCGCTACGACGGGGCTTTTTTTTGGTTCTTGCTGGCGTGTACTACGCATGATGGTGCTTGTCAGTCACGACTTGTTAGTTAGGTTTGCGATGCAAGGCTGCGTTCAAAACGCATTTTCAGTGCATGCAAAGGGCGCAAGTTCAAAAGCTGAGTTCATGGTGCCTCAGTTGAAGTGAGCCGTCGTCCCATTCAGAGCGAAACATAGTCCGTACACTTGGTTGGCAGAGCCTTTTGATAGTGGCGCTCTGCGCAACATGTGCTTCGTCTGCATCTCGGTCTCTGTATGAATCATGAGGAGCACTCAATGAAGGGAATTCTTGCGCCTCTTTCGCTACTGGCCATGTCGATAGTGTCGTCGCCCGTATTTGCGCAAGATGCGACCGCATATCCGTGTTTTCAGTGCTCCGATGCGGAGATGGTCGGAGTTGCCAAGTCTTATGGCTCTGGAACTAGATACATCTATAGCCTCATGGACAGGATTGCGGGGTTCAATGTCCAAGGCAATTCGGTGACATCTTTTCCGCCTGATCAGTTCGTGCAAGATCAATTCTGGGCACTCTCCAATCTTTACATCGAATCCAACGGCTCGATGATAATTTCCATCGTGTTGACTATTCCGGAGAGTGAGGCAGGCCTTGCGTCGCCCGTCGTTGCACGATCGGTCGCTGCGAAAGATCGAGTTGTCGCGATGGCCGGCGACGGAACCGTCAATGCTTATGATGTCTTGAGGTCGAGCCAAGCTCGCAATCTTGTAGATCAAAAGCTCAAAGAAAACCCGAAGATGGCATTCACAGCGGCTGCTTCGAGCATGGGAAGGGCCATCAAGTTCGAGCATCTCACGAGCGGAAATGCAAAGCTAAGTACCGAGGTCAAGTTCCCAGATGGCAGCAGAGTTGTATTTGTTTTCAACTACGACACGAAAATCTGGGAGTACGCTAAGGGAACTGCAGTAGACTCCAACAACAATTCGATTCCGGATGTTGCTACTGATTTCGCAGGTGGAGATGTAGGCTATGCGGAGTTTGGTTTCAGCAGTGGATTCGGCTCCGACGTTACGGATTTCATCCATCGAGCAAACATGATGGGCATTCCCGTCACTGGACAGCGTGGCTCGGGAAAGACCGGCATTGCTTGCACTAAAGTCGGCTCGTCAATCAGGTGTCAACTGGTCTCGCTTTAGGCAGCGCAATGTAGTCAATGAATGCAAAGCCCCGCTTCGGCGGGGCTTTCTTTTTGCCCGTTCGCCGGCCAGGACTTGACCAATTAATTTAGGAGTCCTAATAATATCGCCATGAGCGATCCCGCTTTCCATCTGCGCCAGACCGCCCTGGGCCTGGAGCGCCTGGGCGGCCTGATGCGCGCGCAGCAGTGGCGCGAGCCGGACGCGTACGCGCTGCATCCGGCCCAGCGCGCGCTGTTGGAGCTGCTGGGCGAGGACAAGCGCGGTTGGCGGGTCGGCGAGCTGGCGCAGCGCCTGGGCGTGTCGGCGGCCAGCGCCAGCGACACCATCGCCGCGTTGCAGGCGCGCGAACTGGTGCGGCGCGAGCGCGATCCCGACGACGGCCGCGCGGTGCGCGTGCATCCGAGCCGGCGCGGGCTGGCCTGGCTGCGCCGCAGCCGCGCCCGCGGCGGGCTCGGCGAGCGCTTGCTGGCGACGTTGGCGCCGGACGAACTGGCGGCGTTCTCGCGTTCGCTGCAGTTGTTGATCCTGCAGGCCCAGCGCGAAGGGCTGGCGACCGGGCTGCGCACCTGCGCCGGTTGCGAGTTCTTCCGTCCGTTCGAAGGCGGCGGCGACGCCCCGCATTACTGCGCCCTGGTCGGCGCCGCGTTCGGCGACGCGCAGCTGCGCGTGGATTGCGCCGAACACCGGCCGCGCGCCGCGGATGCGCGCGCCGGCGCGCTGGATGCGGTGGCCGCGCGGTTCCGCGCCGGCGCCGGCGATCACCGCGACACGACATCGCGCCGCGGCCCCGCGCCGAAGCGCACGCATTCCGCAGCCGCGGAATAGGCGGGCGGCGGCCGACTGGCATCGGCGCGCCGCCCTTCCTCTCACCACCCGTCTAAGAGCAAGCAAGAGGAGATTCCAGTATGCGTCAGAAAGCCGTGTTCTTTCATGCCGGTTGCCCGGTGTGCGTGGCCGCCGAACAGCAGGTCGCCGAAGCCATCGACCGCGCGCGTTTCGAGGTCGAGGTCGTGCACCTGGGCGAGGCCTCGGCGCGGATCGCCGAGGCCCGCGCGGCCGGGGTGATCTCGGTGCCGGCCCTGGTCCTGCAGGAGCAGGTCTTCCACATCAACTTCGGCGCGGCCTTGTCCGACCTGGGTTGAGTCCGACCGCGCCGGCCGCGTGCGCGCGGCCGGCGCCTGGGGGAGACCGCGATGGGATCGAACGAGGCGGGAACGACGGTGACCGCGCTGCTGTGCGGTCGCGCCGTCGCCTACAGCCGGCCGGGCAGCGTCAGCGCGATCGACAAGCGGCCGTTGCACGGCCCGGTGCGGATCGGCGAGCTCGGCCTGGACGGCGACGAGCAGGGCGACCTGCGCGTGCACGGCGGGCCGGACAAGGCCGTGCACCACTATCCGCGCGAGCACTACCGGCGTTGGCGCGAGGAGGTCGGCGCGCACGCGCTGTTCGACGCGCCCGGCGCGTTCGGCGAGAACCTCAGCAGCGAAGGCCTGGACGAGGCCGCGGTGTGCCTGGGCGATCGCTACCGCTTCGGCGAGGTCCTGCTCGAAGTGAGCCAGGCGCGGCAGCCGTGCTGGAAGCTCAACGACCGCTTCGGCGTCGCCGACATGGCGCGGCGGATGCAGGCCAACGGCCGCACTGGCTGGTACTACCGGGTGATCGAAGCCGGCCGGGCCGAGGCCGGCGAACGCTTGCATCTGATCGCGCGGCCGTGGCCGCGGTGGTCGCTGCAGCGCATCGCGACGATGCTGTTCGTGCGCACGCTCGACCGCGAAGAACTGCAGGCCGCGCTGGCCTTGCCGCTGGTGCCGTCGTGGCGCAAGCTGGTCGAAGCCCGGCTCGCGCGCGGCCAGGTCGAGGATTGGAGCAAGCGGATCGACGGGCCATCGCGCAGCTGATCGCCGCCGCGGCGCGCACCCGTCCACCAGCAAAGGCCCGAGTAAACGAATGGAAACGATCCGGTTCGTCGCCGAGGAAAAGGCGCTGTTGGTCGCGCGGTTGCAGCGTTACTTCAGCGAAGAGCTCAAGCAATCGATCGGGCGCTTCGATGCGGAGTTCATGCTCGACTTCATTTCCGAGGAACTCGGCGCGTACTACTACAACCGCGGCGTCGCCGATGCGCAGGCGGTGCTGGCGGCGAAGGTCGAGGACCTGGCCGATGCGGTGTGGCAGCTGGAGCGGCCGACCGAATTCAAGCGCTGAGGTTCGGCCTCGCCCGAGAAAAAACATCGGGCCTGAAGGCCATCCCACAACAGCGCGAGCCGCGACGGGGCGCTGTCGTGGGAGGGCCTTCAGGCCCGATGCTTTCCGCTCCGCAGCGACGAACTAACCGACCCGCCCACGCGGTTTCGCCGTAACCGCGAAGCACGCCCGCACCGGCGAACTCACGATCAGCACCGCCTCCTGCTTGAACCGTCGCTTGTACTCGTCGGCGATCTCGACCACGCGCTTGCGTTCCTCGGCGGTGTCCGCATGGATCACGTCGATCGCGCGCGAATCTTCCTGCTCGACCTGGCCGCTGTCGCCGCGCCACTGCCCCTTGGCCTGGTAGACGGTGAGCCCGGCGGGGAAGCGCGGGGTGACGACTTCGGCCAGGAACGACTGCCACTGCGCTTCGCCGACCGGGCCGTCGGGACTGTTCATGCCGAACAGCACCCGGTCCTGGCGGCGTTCGGCGCAAGCCGAGGGATCGCCGGGCTTGACCGGCAGCGGCGCCAGCGAGGCGCAGGCGCTGAGCGCGCACAGGGCGATGGCGAGCGAGAAGGGGCGGAGCATCGGCGATCGTCCGAAGAGGCGGCAGGCGCCAGCGTACTGCGCGGGAGCCCGGGGCATGTTGCGACTGCGGTCGAGGGTTTGCGGTGAGGGTGCGATTCGGCCGATACAAAAGCGTCGGGCCTGAAGGCCCTCCCACAACAGCCCGGGCCTTGCGGCGACCGCTGTCGTGGGAAGGCCTTCAGGCCCGACGCTTTCCGTTCCGGCGCGGCCGAACTGCGCGCAAACAAAAGGCGCGGCCGCCGCGGCGGCCGCGCCTTCGTCGCATCGCCCGATCAGTCGCCCAGCGTCAGCAGCGAGGCGTTGCCGCCGGCCGCGGTGGTGTTGACGGTGACGGTCTTCTCGGTGGTGAAGCGCGGCAGGTAGTGCGGGCCGCCGGCCTTGGGGCCGGTGCCGGACAGGTTCTGGCCGCCGAAGGGCTGCACCCCGACCACCGCGCCGATCTGGTTGCGGTTGACGTAGCAGTTGCCGACCTTGACCCGGGTGCTGATGCGCTCGATGGTCTCGTCGATGCGCGAGTGGATGCCCAGGGTCAGGCCGTAGCCGGTGGCGTTGATCGCGTCGATCACCGCGTCGAGCTGGTCGGCCTTCCAGCGGATCACGTGCAGCACCGGGCCGAACACTTCCTTGTGCAGCTGGCCGAGCGACTTCAGCGCGTAGGCGCGCGGGGCGAAGAAGCTGCCGTTCGCGGCGTCGGCGTCGAGCGCGACTTCGGCGATCTTGGTCGCTTCGCCGTCCATGCGCGCGGCGTGCTCGCGTAGCATCTTCAGCGCGTCCTCGTCGATCACCGGGCCGACGTCGGTCGATAGCAGGCCGGGGTCGCCGACCTTCAGCTCGGCCATCGCGCCGGCGAGCATGTGGGTGACCTTGTCGGCGATGTCGTCCTGCACGAACAGCACGCGCGCGGCCGAGCAGCGCTGGCCGGCCGAGGTGAAGGCCGAGCCGATCGCGTCCTTGACCAGTTGTTCGGGCAGCGAGGACGAGTCGGCGATCAGCGCGTTCTGGCCGCCGGTCTCGGCGATCAGCACGCCGATGGCGGCGTCGCGCGCGGCCAGCGCGCGGTTGATCGCGCGCGCGGTGTCGGTCGAACCGGTGAAGGCGACGCCGGCGACGCGCGGATCGCGGGTCAGCGCGGCGCCGACGGTGGCGCCGTCGCCGGGCAGGAACTGCAGCACCGCTTCGGGAACGCCGGCTTCGTGCAGCAGCTTGACCGCGTAGTAGCCGATCAGGTTGGTCTGCTCGGCCGGCTTGGCGATGACGCTGTTGCCGGCGGCCAGGGCGGCGGAGATCTGGCCGAGGAAGATCGCCAGCGGGAAGTTCCACGGGCTGATGCAGACGAACACGCCGCGGCCGGACAGGTGCAGGGTGTTGGATTCGCCGGTCGGGCCCGGCAGCGCTTCGGGCGCGAACAGCTTGCGCGCCTGGGCACCGTAGTAGCGCAGAAAGTCGACCGCTTCGCGCACTTCGGCGACGCCGTCGGGGATGGTCTTGCCGGCTTCCTTGGTGCACAGCGCGATGTAAGCGGGCATCCGGTCCTCGAGCAGCTGCGCGGCGTGTTCGAGGATCGCGGCGCGGCTCGCGGCCGGAGTCGCGTCCCAGCCTTCCTGCGCGGCGACCGCGTTCTTCAGCGCTTGCTCGACCGCGGCGCTGTCGGCGGGCTTCCACTGGCCGACGATCTCGCGGCGGTCGGCCGGGTTGGTCACGGCGATGTCGGCGCCGCCGACCGACGCGCCCGGCACCAGCGGCGCGGCGCGCCAGTCGGTGCGGGCGGCGGCGTTGACGTCGGCGGCGAGGGACTGCAGTTGCTGATCGTTGGCGAGGTTGACGCCCATGGAATTGGTCCTGTCGTAGCCGAAGCTGCGGTAGAGATCGGCCGGAAGCGGAATGCGCGGATGCGGGATGCTGGCGAAGCCGGACACCGTTTCAACCGGATCCTGGATCAGGTCGTCGATGGCGATGTCCTCGTCGGTGATGCGGTTGACGAAGCTGGAGTTGGCGCCGTTCTCGAGCAGGCGCCGCACCAGGTACGGCAGCAGGTCTTCGTGCGAGCCGACCGGCGCGTACACGCGGCACGGCGCGTTCAGGCGGTCGGCCGGAATCACTTCGGCGTAGAGATCGTCGCCCATGCCGTGCAGCTTCTGGAACTCGAAGTGCTTTTCGCGGCCCATCGCCTTGGCGCGCTGGTGGATGGTGGCGATGGTCTGGGCGTTGTGGGTGGCGAACATCGGATAGATCGCATCCGAGGCCTCCAGCATGCGTCGCGCGTTGGCCAGGTACGACACGTCGGTGTTCGGCTTGCGGGTGAACACCGGATAGCCGAGCTGGCCGTCGACCTGGGCGCGCTTGACCTCGCTGTCCCAGTACGCCCCCTTGACCAGGCGCACCGGGATGCGGCGGCCGACCCGGCGGGCGAGGTCGGCGATGAAGGCGATCGCCTCGGGCGCGCGCTTCTGGTACGCCTGGATCGCAAGGCCGTAGCCTTCCCAGCCGTCCAGCGAGGCGTCGCTGTAAGCCGCGGCGATCACGTCCAGCGACAGCTCCAGGCGGTCGGCTTCCTCGGCGTCGATGGTGAAGCCGATGCCGTAGCCCTTGGCCAGCTGGGCCAGTTCCAGCACGCGCGGGGTCAGCTCGGCGAACACGCGCTCGCGCTTGGCGTGCTCGTAGCGCGGGTGCAGCGCGGAGAGCTTGACCGAGATCGACGGGGTGGCGAACACGTCGGCATTTTTAAAATTGCCGCTCTTGCCTATGGCGTGGATCGCGTCGCGGTAGGCCTGCAGGTAGCGCAGCGCGTCCTTGGTGGTCAGCGCGCCTTCGCCGAGCATGTCGAACGAGTAGCGGTAGTTGCCGTTGTCGCCCTTCTTCGAGCGCGCCAGCGCCTCGCCGATGCTGCGGCCCATGACGAACTGGTGGCCCATGATGCGCATGGCCTGGCGCACCGCGAGGCGGATCACCGGCTCGCCGACGCGGCCGATCAGGCGCTTGAAGGCGTTGTGGACGTCGCGCTTGGTGTCGTCGGCGAGGTCGACCAGGGTGCCGGTCAGCATCAGGCCCCAGGTCGAGGCGTTGACCAGCACCGAATCGGACTGGCCCAGGTGGCGCTTCCAGTCGGCCTCGCCCAATTTGTCGCGGATCAGCTTGTCCGCGGTCTCCTGGTCCGGAATGCGCAGCAGCGCCTCGGCCACGCACATCAGCAGCACGCCTTCCTCGCTGCCGAGGTCGTACTGGCGCATGAAGGCTTCGATCGCGCCCTGGTCCTGGGCGCGGGCGCGGACCCGGCGGACCAGGTCGGCGGCGGTGGCCTGGGCGGCGGCGCGGTCGGCCTCGGGCAGGCGCGCCAGCTCGAGCAGGCCGCGCACGTGCTGCGCTTCGTCGCGGACCCAGCCTTCGGTGAGCGCGGCGCGCGGGCCGGCCGGCGGCGCCGGCAGTTCGGGGCTGATCATCGCCGACAGCGGCTGGGCGCCGGGGCGCGGCGGCGGGCCGTCGCTGGCGACGGCGGAGGGAGCGTTGGTGGACATCGGACCCGGGACAGGGGTGGGAAGTCCGCCATTTTAGAGCTTTCTCTCGACCGCAATCTGCCCTTTTTCGGCTGGATCGCAGGCCCCGTACACCATCCGCCGGGGTAGGGCGGCCGGCCCCCGCGCGGGCCCGGAGCGCTCGCGCGGACAGGCGAACCGGCCGTTCCGGCAAGGCCTGCGGCGGCGCCGCGGACTTGCCTGTGCAACCCGCAATCGATGCGCTAACTTGCATCGGTCACGTTTGCGACGCAGGCCCGCGCCGCGCTCCCGGCCGCTCCTGCGCGATGCAAACCCGCGCCGGCGCTGGCTCTGCGCGATTTTCGCGGCGCGGCGCACGCGGCAAGTGGCGGGTTGCCGCAGGGCGGGGCCGCCGCTACCATTTCTCGGTTATCCGTAGCGCCGATCCGGCGTGATGGGCCCGGCAGGGCTCGCCAGCCACCTCGCAGTGCCCGCATGGTCCGCGCGCCCCTTCCAGGGCGCCGCCGGTGCCGGGGACGGGGGCAGCCCGCGGAGCGCGCGTTAGATCACCACACTGATTTATTCGGGGCTCGAACTGATGAAAGCCGGTCGTTTCAAGCAGTGGGCAGCGGGCGTCGCCGCAATGGCGTTGCCGGTCCTCGCGTTCGCGCAGGCGGCCGATCCCAAGCCGTGGCAATTGAATATGGGCAAGGGCGTCACCGCCCAGTCGATGAACGCCCACTCCGCGCACATGCTGGCGCTGTGGATCTGCGTGGTGATCGGCATCCTGGTCTTCGGCGCGATGGCCGTGGCCATGTTCAAGTTCCGCAAGTCCAAGGGCGCCGTGCCCGACAAGGACTTCGTCCACAGCACCAAGCTGGAGATCGTCTGGACGGTCGTGCCGGTGGCGCTGCTGGTGCTGATGGCGTTCCCGGCCACCAGCAAGCTGATCAACATGTACGACACCCGCGACTCGGCGATGACGGTGAAGATCACCGGCATCCAGTGGCTGTGGAAGTACGAGTACCTCGGCGAGGGCGTGGCCATCACCAGCCGCCTGGACCGCAAGAGCGACCAGCTGCGCCAGAGCGGCAAGCACGTCACCGCCGCCGACCACGAGCACTACCTGCTCGACGTCGACAACGTGCTGGTGCTGCCGACCGACACCAAGATCCGCTTCGTGATCACCGCCGACGACGTCATCCACGCCTGGTGGGTCCCGGCGCTGGGCTGGAAGCAGGACGCGATCCCGGGCATCGTCAACGAGGCCTGGACCGACATCAAGGAGCCGGGCATCTACCGCGGCCAGTGCGCCGAGCTGTGCGGCAAGGACCACGGCTTCATGCCGATCGTCGTGCGCGCGGTGCCCAAGGCCGAGTACCAGCAGTGGCTGGCCGAGCAGAAGGCCAAGAACGCCCCGGCGCCGGCTCCGGCCGCAGCGCCCGCGGCCGCTCCCGCTCCCGCCGCTCCCGCCGCCGCCCAGGCCCAGCCTGCCGGCACTGCCAGTTCCGATGCCCCGGCCGCCGCCCCGAAGGGCGCCGCGACCGCCGGTTGATCGTCCGCATTTCTCAGAGGTAGGTCATGGCAGCCACGCACCCCGTCGCCGATCACCACGATCATCACGATGATCACGCCCACCAGCAGGGCTTCATCGAGCGTTGGTTCTTCTCGACCAACCACAAGGACATCGGCACGCTGTATCTGATCTTCAGCTTCGTGATGTTCATCATCGGCGCCGCCATGTCGGTGGTGATCCGAGCGGAGCTGGCCGAACCGGGCCTGCAGTTCGTCAAGCCCGAGTTCTTCAACCAGATGACCACCATGCACGCGCTGGTGATGATCTTCGGCGGCGTGATGCCGGCCTTCGTCGGCCTGGCCAACTGGATGATCCCGCTGCAGATCGGCGCGCCGGACATGGCGCTGCCGCGCATGAACAACTGGTCGTTCTGGATCCTGCCGTTCGCCTTCAGCCTGCTGCTGATGACCCTGTTCCTGCCGGGCGGTGCGCCGGCCGGCGGCTGGACCCTGTACCCGCCGCTGTCGCTGCAGGGCGGCTCCAACGTCGCCTTCGCGATCTTCGCGATCCACATGATGGGCATCAGCTCGATCATGGGCGCGATCAACGTCATCGCCACCATCCTCAACATGCGCGCCCCGGGCGTGGACCTGCTGAAGATGCCGATCTTCTGCTGGACCTGGCTGATCACCGCGTTCCTGCTGATCGCGGTGATGCCGGTGCTGGCCGGCGCGGTGACGATGCTGCTGACCGACAAGTTCTTCGCCACCTCGTTCTTCAACGCGGCCGGCGGCGGCGACCCGGTGATGTTCCAGCACATCTTCTGGTTCTTCGGGCACCCCGAGGTCTACATCATGATCCTGCCGGCGTTCGGCGTGGTCTCGGAGATCATCCCGACCTTCGCCCGCAAGCCGCTGTTCGGCTACCAGGCCATGGTGTACGCGACCGCCTCGATCGCCTTCCTCTCGTTCATCGTGTGGGCGCACCACATGTTCACCGTCGGCATGCCGCTCGGTGGCGAGATCTACTTCATGTTCGCGACGATGCTGATCGCGGTGCCGACCGGCGTGAAGGTGTTCAACTGGGTCACCACGATGTGGCGCGGCTCGATGACGTTCGAGGCGCCGATGCTGTGGGCCGTGGCGTTCGTCATCCTGTTCACCATCGGCGGCTTCTCGGGCCTGATGCTGGCGATCGTCCCGGCCGACTTCCAGTACCACGACACCTACTTCGTGGTCGCCCACTTCCACTACGTGCTGGTCACCGGCGCGCTGTTCTCGATCATCGCCGCGGTCTACTTCTGGTGGCCGAAGTGGACCGGCCGCATGTACAGCGAGGGCCTGGCCAAGTTCCACTTCTGGTGGACGATGATCTTCGTCAACCTGCTGTTCTTCCCGCAGCACTTCCTGGGCCTGGCCGGCATGCCGCGCCGCATCCCGGACTACAACGTGGTGTTCGCGGACTGGAACCTGATCAGCTCGATCGGCGCGTTCGGCATGTTCCTGACGCCGTTCATGATGGCCGGCATCCTGCTGCTGTCGAAGAAGTCCGGCGCCAAGGCCGAAGCGCGCGCCTGGGAAGGCGCCCGCGGCCTGGAGTGGACGGTGCCGAGCCCGGCTCCGCACCACACCTTCGGCACCCCGCCGGTGATCCGCGACGGCGACCTGGCCCACGGCGACATCACACATTGATCGCGGCATCCGGCGCTGCGGTCTGACGATCGCGGCGCCGGCACCGACGGGAGGCCGAACATGACCCCGATCCAGGAACCGCAGGACCTCGCCCAGCGCCGCGCCGCCGCGCGGCGGACCGCGTTGTGGTTCGGCGCGGCCGCGGTCGCGGTGTACGTGTTGTTCATCCTCAGCGGCGTGTTCGGAGCCGGCCAGTGAGCGCCGCCCGCGACCCGCGCGAGTCGCCGCCGCAGGACCTCGCCGAGACCCGCCGGCAGGCCTCGCCGAAGATGGTCAAGCTCATGGTCGGCGTGGCCCTGGGCGCGTTCGCCTTCACCTTCGCCCTGGTGCCGCTGTACCGCATCGCCTGCGAGAAGGTGTTCGGCATCCGCCTGGAGCGCGGCGTCGCCGAAGCCGACGTCGGCGGCCGCGCGGTCGGCGACCGCATCGTCACCGTGCAGTTCGACGGCAGCGTCAATTCCAAGCTGCCGTGGGAATTCCGCCCGCACGTGATCAGCATGAAGGTGCGCCCGGGCGAGCAGTACGAAACCACCTACTACGCGCGCAACACCAGCGATGCGGCCATCGTCGGCAGCGCCTCGCCTTCGGTGGCGCCGGCGCGCGCGTCGGGCTATTTCAACAAGACCGAATGCTTCTGCTTCACCGCGCAAACGCTGCAGGCCGGCGAGTCGCGCGAGATGCCGGTGCGCTTCATCGTCGATCCGAACCTCCCGGAAGGCGTCGAGACGCTCACCCTGTCCTACACTTTCTTCAAGAACGACGTGCTCACCGCACGGCTGCAGCAAGGCGCGGTCTCCAAGACCCCGTCCTCGCCGCTGGCCGCGCCTTGAGTTGGCTTCGCACCACCTGACTACGGAATGCCGCCATGGGCCAAGCGCACTCGCCAGACGCCAACATCTACTACGTCCCGCATAGCAGCCGCTGGCCGTTCCTCGGTTCGATCGGGCTGTTCACCCTGATGATCGGCGTGGCCAGCTGGCTCAACGAAGTCAGCTGGGGCAAGCCCACCTTCTTCGTCGGCGTGGCGATGATGATCGCGGTGCTGTTCGGCTGGTTCGGCGACGTGGTCAAGGAGTCGGTGCGCGGCAACTACAACAAGCAGGTCGACGTCTCGTTCCGGATGGGGATGATCTGGTTCATCTTCTCCGAGGTGATGTTCTTCGCCGCGTTCTTCGGCGCGCTGTTCTACGCCCGCCAGCTCGCGCTGCCGTGGCTGGGCGGCGAAGGCGACGGCGTGATGACCAACAGCCTGCTGTGGCCGGAATTCAGCGCGGCCTGGCCGAGCTCGGGCCCGGCCGGCGTCGGCGGCCACTTCCAGACCATCCCGGCCTGGGGCCTGCCGCTGCTCAACACCCTGATCCTGCTGACCTCCGGCAGCACCGTCACCGCCGCGCATCACGCGCTCAAGAGCGGCCACCGCAAGTCGCTGCTGTTCTGGCTCGGCGCGACCGTGCTGCTGGGCTGCGTGTTCCTGTTCTTCCAGGCCGAGGAATACATCCACGCCTACAAGGAACTGAACCTGACCCTGGGCTCGGGCATCTACGGCTCGACCTTCTTCATGCTCACCGGCTTCCACGGCGCGCACGTGACCCTGGGCACGATCATGCTCGCGGTGATCTGGTTCCGCTGCCTGAAGGGCCACTTCGACAAGGACAACCACTTCGCGTTCGAAGCGGTGGCCTGGTACTGGCACTTCGTCGACGTGGTGTGGCTGGGCCTGTTCCTGTTCGTCTACGTGCTGTAAGCGCGGGCGACGCCATCGCAGCGAAAGGCCGGCCCGGTGGCCGGCCTTTCGTTTTGCAGGGCTCGGGCGGTTTCGGCCCGCTCTTGTGGGAGGGCCTTCAGGCCCGAGGCTTTCCGCCCAAGTCGCGGCGAACTGAAACAAGAGCATCGGGCCTGAAGGCCCTCCCACAACAGCTTCGCCGGGCCTTGCAGCAGGGGGCCGGGCACGCAGCGACCGGCCGCCGCATCGCGGCGGCGCCCCGAACGGGCGACAATAGCGGTTTCCAGGACGCCGGCCGCGGCGCCCGGCCGGATCAGCCCGGATTCGAACCCACGCCGTGCGGCGTGATCCAGCCCATCCAGATCGACACCGCCACGATCAGGATCAGTGCGACGGACAGCACGATGCGGCGGGTCAGGGCGTTGACCGTGCGTTTGCTCTGACCCTTGTCCACCAGCATGTAGTAGAGGCCCGCTCCCAGGTTCCACAGGATGACCGCCAGGAACGCCACCACCAGCAGGACTTTCAGTTCTTGGCTCATCGAAGCCTCGTGCGGCGCGCGCGTGGGTGCGAAAGCGGGATTATCGCAGCACGCCGGGAGCTTGGGGTGAGCCGCCGCGGCAACCTGTTGCTGGGTTGGACGCTGGCGCTGGCGGCGATCGCGCTGTTCGCCAACCTCGGCCTGTGGCAGGCGCGGCGCGCGGTGGAGAAGCAGGCCATGCTCGACGCCGCCGCGCGCGTGCTCGGCGAGCGCGTGCCGCAGCCGCTGTCGGTCGCCGACGATCCGCACCGCGCGCGCGACTACGACTGGGCCGCGGGCCTGGGCCGTTTCGACGAACGCGGGCCGCTGCTGCTCGACAACCAGCAGCGCGGCGGCCGCGCCGGCGTGCGCGTCTACCGGATCTTCGTGCCGCGCGCCGGCCTGCCGCTGTTGGTCGACCTGGGCTGGCTGCCGCTGGGCGGCGAGCGCAAGCTGCCGGCGGTGCCGCGCCCGGACGGCGAACTGGCCCTGCGCGGCCTGCTCAGCGCGCCGCCGTCGGTCGGCATCGCGCTCGGCCCCGGCCTCGGCCGCGACGGCGAAGGCTGGCTGCTGACCCGCGTGGACACCCGCGCGATCGCCGCCGCGACCGGCCTGTCGGCGCCGCTGGCGCCGCGCGTGCTGCGCCTGGACCCCGACCTGACGCTGGGCTACGAGCGCGACCTGGAACTGCTCAGCAACACCTTGCCGCCGGACAAGCACCGCGGCTATTCCCTGCAATGGTTCGCACTCGCCGCGGCGGTGCTGGCCACTGCGTTGATCCTGACTTTCCGGCGTCCGCGCCGCGGAACCGACCGATGACCGAACCCCTGCCTCCCGCGAGCGAGCCCGCCGCGCGCGTCTCCGACGCCCAGCGCAACCGCAACCGCCTGACCCTGCTGCTGATCGCCGCGTTCTTCTTCGTGCCGATGCTGGTGGCCGGGGTCATGCGCTTCACCGACCGCCACCCGGCGATCAACCGCCAGCACGGCGAGCTGCTCGAACCCAAGCCGGACCTGCGCGAGCTGGCGCCGAACCTGATCGACGGCAAGCCCTATCCGTGGAACCCGGGCGCCCGGGTCTGGCGCATCCTGGTCGCGCCCAAGCCGGATTGCGCGCAGGAGTGCGTCGCGTTGTCGCACGAGCTGGACACGGTCTGGCAGCTGTTCGGCAAGGACGCCGACCAGGTCGACCTGCTGTGGCTCGGCGAGCCGCCGGCCGGCGCCGCGCGTCCGGCGTCGTTGCGCGTGCTCGGCCCCGCGCCGCAACTGCGCGAACGCCTGCCGCGGCTGGACGACCCGGCCGGGACCCCGGTCTATGTGGTCGACCCGAACGGCTTCGTGATTCTGCGCTACGCTCCCGGCTTCCAACCCGGCGGGCTGCGCACCGACCTGAGCCGGCTGCTGAAACTGATGTGACGACGGGCCGGCGCGGCCCGCGGCGGGCGCCCGGCGCCGCCGTCCCGCGCACGCCGCCGCAAGCGAGACCAAGCCAAAGCAATGAGCGTATCCAGCCTCACCGGCCTGAGCAGTTCCGGCCTGTACAAGAATTTCCACCGCATCGCCTGGCTGGCGGTGGCGCTGGCCCTGTGCGTGATCGTGTTCGGCGCGTTCGTGCGCCTGTCCAACGCCGGCCTGAGCTGTCCCGACTGGCCGACCTGCTACGGCCGCGCCGCGTGGCCCTCGCACGCCGACGACGCGGTCGACCACGTCGCCACCCAGATCCGCCCGGTCGAGGTGCACAAGGCCTGGCGCGAGCAGTTCCATCGCATGATCGCCGGCCTGCTCGGCGTGCTGGTGCTGACCCTGGCGCTGGTGTCGGCGCGCCGGCGCAGCAAGGGCATGGCGCAGATCGCGCTGGCCTCGCTACTGGTCGCCATCGCCATTCCGCTGTACATGAAGGGCCAGCACGTCGCCGCGTCGGCGCTGGCGATCGTCGGCGAAGCGATCCTGATCGCCGCGGCCGCGCGCTGGAGCAACACCGACCTGTCGCGGGTCTCGGCGCTCACCCTGGCGGTGATCATCTTCCAGGCCCTGCTCGGCATGTGGACGGTGACCTGGCTGCTGAAGCCCATCGTGGTGATGGCGCACCTGCTCGGCGGATTGCTGACGTTCTCGCTGCTGGTGTGGATCGCGTGGCGCGCGACCAACCAACCGATCCGCCTGGCCGACGCGCCGCGCCTGCGCGGCTGGATCGCGCTGGGCATCGCCGTGCTCGGCGTGCAGATCGCGCTCGGCGGCTGGACCAGCGCGAACTACGCGGCGCTGGCCTGCGGCAACGACTTCCCGACCTGCGTCGGCCAGTGGTGGCCGCGCCACGACTTCGGCGAGGCCTTCGTGTTGTGGCGCGGCATCGGCGTGGACTACGAAGGCGGCATCCTCGACGGCGAGGCGCGCATCGCGATCCAACTCGCCCACCGGATCATGGCCGGCGTGGTGTTCGTCTACCTCGCGGCGCTGACGGTCGCGTTGCTGCGCACGCCGGGCCTGCGCGGTTGGGCGACGCTGCTGGGCGCGCTGTTGCTGCTGCAGGTCGGCCTGGGCATCGCCAACGTCAAACTCGGCCTGCCGCTGGCGGTCGCGGTGGCGCACAACGGCGGCGCCGCGCTGCTGCTGTTCGCCCTGGTCTCGCTGCTCGCGCGCCTGCGCACGCCGGAGCCGTGATGAGCGCCGCGCCGCGACCCACCGCCAAGCAGTACTGGGACCTGACCAAGCCGCGCGTGGTCGCGCTGATCGTGTTCACCGCCATCGTCGGCATGTTCATGGCGGTGCCGGGCTGGCCGCCGCTGCGCGAGTCGGTGCTGGGCTTCCTCGGCATCTGGCTGGCCGCCTCGTCGGCGGCGGCGATCAACCAACTGCTGGATTCGCGCATCGACGCCAAGATGGCGCGCACCTCGTGGCGACCGATCGTCGCCGGGCAGGTCACGCCGCGCCAGGCGCTGGTGTTCGCGCTGTCGCTGGCTGCGGCGTCGATGGCGATCCTGGTGCTGTGGGTCAACGCGATCACCGCGTTGCTGACCTTCGCCTCGCTGATCGGCTACGCGGTGGTCTACACCGTCTACCTCAAGCGCGCCACGCCGCAGAACATCGTCATCGGCGGCATCGCCGGCGCGGCGCCGCCGCTGCTGGGCTGGGCCGCGGTCACCGGCATGCAGGGCGAATGGGACTGGGCGCACGCGCTGCTGCTGGTGCTGATCATCTTCGTCTGGACCCCGCCGCATTTCTGGGCGCTGGCGATCTTCCGCCGCGCCGACTACGCCCGCGCGATGGTGCCGATGCTGCCGGTCACCCACGGCGTGCAATACACCCGCTGGCAGATCCTGTTCTACACCGTGTTGCTGGTCGCGGTGACGGTGTTGCCGTGGGCGGCGGGCATGAGCGGGCTGTTCTATCTCGGCGGCGCGTTGGTGCTCGGCGCGATGTTCCTGTACTACGCCTGGAAGCTGATGGACCCGCCGGACGAGCTGTACGCGATGAAGGTGTTCAACTACTCCATCGTCTACCTGATGGCGCTGTTCGCGTTCCTGCTGGCCGATCACTGGCTGCTGCCCGCGCTGCAGCCGGCGGCGGCGTTCGAGTTGCGCGCGGTCGGCTGAGCCGCGCAACCCTTCGCGGCGCGGCCGCATCCAACGGACTCGTTTTCGTTGGAGAGTCCCGTGATTTATTCGTTCCGCCTGCGCTGGCTCGTCGTCGGCGCGCTCTTCGCCGCGATGGGCGCGGCCGCCGATCCTCGCGCCACGCCGCCGGCGGACGGGCTCGCGCGCACCATCGAGTTCCGCGACGGCCGCTGGTTCGACGGCGAGGGTTTCCGCGCCGGTACCTGGTACTCGGTCGACGGCGCGCTGACCCGCACGCGGCCGGCGCGGGTGGACCGGGTGGTCGATCTCGACGGCGGCTACGCCACCCCGCCGCTGGCCGAGGCGCACAATCACAATCTGCAGAACGCCTGGGGCGCGCGCCGCTTCCGCGAGCGCTATGTCGAAGGCGGCGTGCAGTACGCGGCGATGCTGTGCGGGGATCCGGGCGGCACCGCCGAGGCGAAGCAGGCGCTCGGCGCGGACGCGCCGCTGGACGTGCTCTACGCCAGCGCCTGCATTTCCAGTTCCGACGGGCATCCGCTGGCGATGGCGCGGCGCGATCCCGACGGCAGCCTGCGTCCGGTCGAAGACGTGCACGACCACGACTACCTGGTGATGGACTCGCGCGACGACATCGAGCGCAAGTGGCCGCGGGTGCGCGCGGCGCGGCCGGACCTGATCAAGGCCGTGCTGGTGCACAGCGAACGGCCCGAGCGCCGCGGCGACGCGCGCTATTTCGGAATGAACGGCTTGCGTCCGGAGTTGCTGGCGCCGCTGGTCGAGCGCGCCCATGCCGACGGCCTGCGCGTGGTCGCGCACGTCGAGTCGGCCGCCGATTTCCGCGTCGCGGTCGAGGCCGGCGTGGACATGATCGGGCATCTGCCGGGCTATCAGATCTGGGAAGGCCGCGGCGAAGCCGATTACCGCCTCGACGATGCGTCCATCGCCCTGGCCGCGCGGCGCGGGATCGCGCTGATCGCCACCGCCGGCGCCGCGCAGCTGGTCGCCGGCGACGATGCCGGCAAACTCGAACGCGTGCGCGCGCTGCAGAGCGACAACCTGCGCCGCCTGCTCGCCGCCGGCGTGCCGCTGGCGTTGGGCAGCGACCGCTTCGACGCGACCGTGCGCGCGGAGATCGAGTACCTGTCCGCGCTGAGGCTGATGCCGCCGGGGCGGCTGTGGCGTGCCGCAGTGGAGTACACGCCGTCGCTGCTGTTCCCGCGGCGACGGATCGGCCGCATCGCCGAAGGCTTCGAGGCGAACTTCATCGTCCTCGACGCGGACCCGCTGCGCGCGCCGCAGGCGCTCGACCGCATCCGCTTGAAAGTACGGCGCGGCGCGCTTTACTGAGCCGGCCCGCACTGGCGGAGCGCGGCCGGGGCGTGCCTATACTCGCCGCACTGTTCAGCCGATGGGGAGATCGGTGCCGATGATGCGACACAAGAACTCGAAGGCGCGGCGCGCGGCGCGGGCCGGACTGGCGCTGGCTTGTGCGGCGCTGACGCTGGCTTCGCCGGCGCTCGCGCAGCAGGCGCCGGACACGCTGGTGGTCACCGCGGCGCGGCTGTTCGACGCGAGCAACGGCCGCTTGATCGAGAACCCGCAGATCGTGATCCATGACGGCCGCATCAGCGCGGTCGGCCGCGCCGGCGACGCCGCGCCCGAGGGCGCGCGCAGCCTCGACCTGCCCGGCATGACCGTGCTGCCCGGCCTGATCGACATGCACGTGCACCTGGATTCGGACCCGAGCTACGGCGGCTACACCAGCCTGCAGTTCAACGACCGCTTCTGGTCGGTGCTGGCGGTCAAGCACGCGCAACAGACCTTGCAGGCCGGCTTCACCACCGTGCGCAACGTCGGCGCCGACGCCTGGAACGACGTCGGCCTGCGCCAGGCCATCGACGAAGGCAAGCTGGCCGGCCCGCGCATCGTCACCGCCGCGTATTCCTTCGGCGCCACCGGCGGCCACTGCGACTCGACCTATTTCCCGCCGTCGATGGCGCAGAAGAACCCGTACAACGCCGACTCGGCCGCCGAAGCGCGCAAGAGCGTGCGCGAGCTGCGCAAGTACGGCGCGCAGGTGATCAAGATCTGCGCCACCGGCGGTGTGTTCTCGCGCAACACCGAGCCCGGCCAGCAGCAGATGAGCTTCGAGGAAATGAAGGCGGTGGCCGACGAGGCGCACCAGTGGGGACTGCGCGTGGCCGCGCACGCGCACGGCGCGGCCGGCATCCGCGACGCGATCCGCGCCGGCGTCGACACCATCGAGCACGCCAGCCTCATCGACGAGGAAGGCATCCGCCTGGCCAAGCAGCATGGCGCGTGGCTGTCGATGGACATCTTCAATACCGACTACACCCAGGCCGAGGGCAAGAAGAACGGCGTGCTCGAGGACAACCTGCGCAAGGACCGCGAAGTCGGCGACATCCAGCGCGAGAACTTCCGCCGCGCGCATGCGGCCGGTGTGAAGATGGTCTACGGCACCGATGCCGGCGTGTACCCGCACGGGCTCAACGGCAAGCAGTTCGCGGTGATGACGCGCTACGGCATGAGCCCGGCGCAGGCGATCCGCGCCGCCACCTTCGACGCGGCGCAGGCGCTGGGCCGCAAGGACGTGGGCCTGGTCGAGACCGGCCGCTGGGGCGACCTGATCGCGGTCGCCGGCGACCCGACCCAGGACGTGCGCCTGCTCGAGTCGGTGCCGGTGGTGATCAAGGGCGGCGAGGTGGTGAAGGACGCGCGCTGAGCGAGGGGCGGGCGGCGCGTGCTGCTGGGAGGCTGCGTCTTTTCGCCAACCTCCGTCATTCCGGCGAAAGCCGGAACCCATTTTGATCGTGTCGTTGCCGTTGCCGTTGCCGTTGCCGTTGCCGTTGCTGTTGCTGTTGCTCGTGCTCGCCTTTGAGCCCGATGCAGTCGTCCCGCAGCCCCGGAGGGCGTGCGCATGGATGCGCACGCGCGCCATGGGGCAGGATGCCCCTTATGGCGCGGCCCCGCGCCCCTTTCGAGCCCTAGTGGCTCTTGATCCGAAAAAGATAAGGCCTTTTCTTTGGTTACTTTCTTTGTGGCTTCAGACAAAGAAAGTGACCCGGCCGCTTGCGGACGGAAGCTCTTGATGTTCGCTTGTCGTCACCCGTAGCCACACGAAAAAGCAGCGCCCACCGCGGCACGCCCCTGTAGGAGCGGCGCAAGCCGCGACCGCGCCATCGCAAACACAGTGAAAGTTTCGTAGTAGTTGCATTGTCGCGGTCGCGGCTCGCGCCGCTCCTACAGTCGGATACGCGACCCCATGCCCGTCATTCCGGCGAAAGCCGGAACCCATGCTGGCTTTGCTGCTGCTTTCGCCGTTATCGATGTGTCGCGCGACGAAAAGCCACCATCAAAAGCTTTCGTCCGCAAGCGGCCGAGCTACTTTCTTTTGTCAGCGCGACAAAAGAAAGTAGCCAAAGAAAAACGCTTGTTTAAGGTCACAAGCCACTAGGTCCAGCACCTTGCGCGGGGATGCGCCGTAAGGGGCATCCATGCCCCTACGGCGCACGCGCGCATCCATGCGCGCGCCCTCCGGGTCTGCAGGCATGCGCGGGAATTCAGGGGCAAGCACAATCGACGGCAACGGCAACGGCAACGGCAACGGCAACGGCAACGGCAACGGCAACGGCAACGGCAACGGCAACGGCTATGAATCGTACGCTCCCGCCAAGGCCGAAGCCACTCGCGACACGCGCACCGCCGCTGCACACCGCTCAGTCCGCCGCCTGCTCCAACTCCGCCCGCCCCGCCGCCTTGCGCGCGTACCGCTGCGCCAACTGCGCGCACACGATCAACTGGATCTGGTGGAAGATCATCACCGGCAGCACGATCGCCCCGAGCGCGCTCGTCGCGAACAGGATCTTGGCCATCGGCACGCCCGTCGCCAGGCTCTTCTTCGAACCGCAGAACACGATGGCGATTTCGTCCTCGCGCGAAAAACCGAGCCTGCGCGCGGCGAACGTCGTCGCCGCCATCACCGCCGCCAGCAGCAGCGCGCACACTGCGATCACGACATACAGCGCCAGCGCCGGCATGCTCTGCCACAGACCGCTGTTCATCGAGGCGGAGAACGCGGTGTACACCACCAGCAACACGGTGCCCTGGTCGGTGTAGCGCAGCACCGCGCGCTGGCGCTCGACCCAGCCGCCGATCCAGCGCCGCAACAAGTGGCCGGCCACGAACGGCACCAGCAGCTGCAGCATGATCTTGCCGATCGCCTCGGTCGGGTCGGCCATGCCGCCGTGGGCGCCGGCCAGCGCGCTCAGCAACAGCGGGGTCAGGAACACGCCGAGCAGGCTCGACGCCGAGGCGCTGCACACCGCCGCCGGCACGTTGCCGCCGGCCATCGAGGTGAAGGCGATCGAGGACTGTACGGTCGAGGGCAGGGTGCACAGGAACAGCAGCCCCAGGTACAGCTCGGGCGTCAGCAGATGCCCGGACAGCGGCTTGAGCGCCAGGCCGAGCAGCGGGAACAGGATGAAGGTGCTGGCGAAGATCACCAGGTGCAGGCGCCAATGCAGCATGCCGGCGAGGATCGCCTCGCGCGACAGGCGCGCGCCGTGCAGGAAGAACAGCGCGGCGATGGCGAGGTCGGTGAAGTCGTCCATCCACTGCGCGGGCGCGCCCTGCAGCGGAAATTTCCAGGCCAGCGCGACCGTGGCCAGCAGGGCCAGGGTGAAGCTGTCCACGCGCAGTCGCTTGAGCCAGCTCATCGAGGTCCTCGTGGTGCGGGAATCGCGGCTGCGGCCATTGTGGACGCTGCGCTCGGCGCCGGCCATGCGCGACGTGGCGGATGCGGCCGGGCCTCCAGGCGCGCAGTCGCGGGCGGCTCGTCAAGCCCGATGCCCCTTCGTTCCGGGCCGTGGCGCTCGATCTGCGAGAAGGCCCTCAGGCCCGATGTCCCTTCTTTCCAGGCCACAGCGCCAACTCTGTGGGAGGGCCTTCAGGCCCGCCGCTTTTGTTTCAGGCCGCAGCGATCGGGCACAAGAGCATCGGGCCTGAAGGCCCTCCCACCCGAAGCGGGCGCTGCCGTCAGCCGCTCAGCAGGGCCGCACGCGCTCGGCGATCTCCGCCGCGCTATCGGGGGTGACGTACCACCTGCCCGGCTCTTCGTACTCGAAGTCGATCGCCACTTCGGCCGCTTCGCGGTTGATGCGGATGATGCACACCCGCCACGGCGCCTTGCCCTGCACCTGGGTGACCCGGCGCAGCTCTTCCAGGCGGTTCTCGACCTGCACGCCCGACGGGGTCAGCGGCTCGCCGGCCTGGCCCTTGTCGTAGCGGAAGCCGTTGAGCCGGCTGATGCCGTCGCCGTACCAGGCGATCAGCGCGTAGCCGTCCCAGGGGCGCTCGCCGGCCTTGGGATCGGTGACGATCAGGCGCGCGATCTCGCCGAGCAATTCGTCTCTGTTCATGTCGTGCTTGAGGTCCTTGCGGTCAGCTGGCCGCGATCAGGCCGTCCATCTCGCCCGTGTCGATGCGGTCGTAGCTCTGGCCGGCGCGGTTGTCGAAGCTCACGCGCTGATCGTAAACCCTGTGGCCGTCGGCCGGGTCCAGGACCTCATAGGAAATGCGAACCCGGTCCGGTCGGTCGGCTTCGCGCGGGCTCAGGTCGATGCTGACGCGCACGTCCATGCCCTTGTCGATCCACGCCGCCCACTCGTTCTCCAGGGTCTTGTAGGCGCCCATGTTGAAGTTGCCGTTCTGCGGGAACAGGTTCTTCAAGCCCTGGTCGGTGACGAAGCGATGGCCGAGCAGGTGGCCGCCCTGGTCGCCGTCGACGCCGCGGTCGGCGGCGGTGCGCTGGGCGGCGGTCTCGGCGTCGCTGCGGTCGATCTCGCTGAACACGGTGCGCAGGGTGCCCTCGGCGTGCAGCGGACGGCCCTGGTCGTCGACGGTCCAGGTGGCGTCGTTGATCTCGCCGCCGTCGGGGTTGGTCACGCTGGCGGAGACCTCGCGGGTCTGGCCCGGCTCGGCGCGATCGACCGGCGCGTCGTCGGCCGACAGGCCCAGCGCGCGTTGGATCCCGTCGACGAAGCGCGCGACCGGCCCGTCTTCGCGCGGCAACGCCGCGTAGGCCTCGCGCAGTTCCGGCCCGCCGCGGCGTTCGACCGCTTCGGCGATGGTGTCGCGGCCGAACGCGGGTTCGAGCTTGCGCAACCGCGGCGCGTCGAGCTTGCCGGCCAGTTCGTTGGCCAGCGATTCGCGCTCGGCCAGCGGCAGCGCGGCGACCTCGTCGCCCAGCGCCCGCACGCCGTCGCGGTCGAGCGCATCGACCTGGACGCGTGCCAGCGGCGCGGGTGCGTCGCGTAGCGTCTGCGGCAGCGCCGCGGGCGGCGGCAACGGCGCCGGGCGGGCGGGGAGGCCGGCGTGGATCGGGTCGCTCATGACGTGCCTGTTCGCTGCGCTGGATGCACAACACGTTAGCCAGAAATGCGCCCGGTCCCCAGTGGGGAAAACCCCAGAGAATTGTTTCGCTTCAATGACTTCCGGCGGCCGGACTAGGGTTGTCCCCAGCCTCGCGCCGCCGGCCGCGGGCGGGTGCCCTCAGTCCTGCCCGACCTTCGATTCCGGCGCGATCAGATGTTGCCGCCAGAACTGCATCATCGCCGCGCCGAAGTAATCCGAGTTGGCCTTCTTGTGGAAGCCGTGGCCCTCGTCGTCGAACATCAGGAACCACACCGGCTGGCCGTTGGCGCGCACCGCCTTCACGATCTGCTCGGCCTCGGTGTAGGGCACGCGCGGATCGTTCTTGCCTTGCGCGACGAACAGCGGCGAGCGGATCTTGCCGGCGTTCTTCAGCGGCGAGATGCGGTCGAACACCGCCTTCATCGCCGGGATGCGTTCGTCGCCGTACTCGGCGCGGCGCAGGTCGCGGCGGTAGCTTTCGGTGTTGTTGAGGAAGGTGCTGAAGTCGGAGATGCCGACCACGTCGACGCCGGCGCGGATACGGTCGCTGTAGTGCATCAGCGAGGCCAGCACCATGTAGCCGCCGTAGCTGCCGCCGTACACGCCGACGCGGCTGGCGTCGAGCTCGGGCTGCTTGCCGATCCAATCCAGCAGCGCGCCGATGTCCTTGACCGAATCCTCGCGCTTCTCCGCGTTGTCCAGGCCCAGATAGGTGCGGCCGTAACCGGCCGAGCCGCGCACGTTCGGCACCAGCACCGCCACGCCGAGTTCGTTGGCGAGGAACTGCGCGGTGGGATTGAAGGTCGGCTGCGATTGCGCCTCGGGGCCGCCGTGGATCTGGATCACCACCGGCATCGCGATCTTGCGTGGGCCGCCGGCGGGCCGGTAGTAGAACGCCGGGATCGTGCGCGGCTTGCCGTCGACCTTGTCGAAGGTGGGATAGCGCACCAGCGTCGGCGCGACGAACTTCGACGAATCCAGGCCGCCGACTTCGCTGCGGGTCCAGCGGGTCAGCCGGCGCGGTTCCAGATCGATCACGTAGACGTCGCTGGGCGAGGTCGACGAATTGATCGACAGGGCGACGCGCTTGCCGTCGGGCGAGAACGCGGCGCGGCCGATCGCCCCGACCGGCAACTCCGGCAGCGCGATCTCTTCGTGCCCCGGTAACGACAACACGCGCAGCTTGCCGATGCCGTCCTCGTTGCTGACGTAGAGCAGGCGGCTGCCGTCGTCGGACAATTCGATCTGATCGACGTCCCAGGGAATCTTCGCGCTGAGCACGTCGAACTTGCCGCTGGCCGGCTCGTGCCGGCGCAGGGTGCGGAATTCCTGCGGCTTGCCGCCGACGATCTCGTCGGACACGTAATACACCGCGCGGCCGTCGCGCGAGAAGCGGAAGTCGCTGATCGAAGCCTTGCCGCCGTCGACCGGGAACAAGGTCAGCTTGCCGCTGGCCAGATCGACCAGGCCCGGGTACGACTCGCTGGCCGAGACGTACTTGAGCACGAGCAGCTGCTTGCCGTCGGGCGAGAAATCCTGCGCGCTCCACTGCCCGCCCTCGGTCACCACCGTGCGCGCCTTGCCGCCGGGGAAGTCCGTCACCCACACGTCGGTGTCGCGGCCGTTGCGCAGCGTGCTGCTGTACGCGAGCTGCTTGCCGTCGTGGGCGAACAGCGGCGCCTGGTTGCGCGACTTGCCGTCGGTCAGCAGGCGGGTCTGGCGCGTGGCCAGGTCGAACCAATGCAGCTGCCAGAACTCGTTGCCGCCGACGTCCTTGCCGAACACGAAGCCGTCGGCGGCGCCCGGCGCGACGGTCAGGCTGTTGACCGGCTCGGGATAGAAGGTGAGTTGCTCGCGCATGCCCAGCGGCGCGCACACGCGGTGGGCCTGGGCGGTCTCGGCGAAGCGGGTGGAGACCAGCAGGCAGCCGTCGCGGGTCCAGCCGGCGAAGCTGGCGCCGCGGGTGTTCTGGTAGCGGTTGAGGTCTTCGATCAGCTGCGCCGGCAGCGACGGGACGTTTTCGCTGGTGCGGTTGCCCTGGTGCAGGCGTTCGACCGCGCCCGGCTGCGCCTGCGCGGCGCCGGCGCAGGCCAGCATCAGCAACGTGGAGGTCAGGACTCGGCGCAACCGCATCGGCGTTCTCCCGGGAGGCCGCGCGGCGCGCGCGCAGGCAGGTGCGCGCCGCGGACGCGGCGCAGGAAGCCCGAGCTTAGCGCGCCGCGGCGGCCGCGATCCCTCCCGAAAGTCACGCAGCGCGCCGGCCGCCGTTACGCCTAGAGTGCGTTGTCTGCAATCGTGCCCGATCGCACGACGGCTCGAACGGTCGGTCGAACGATCGGGTCGGCGGGCGCCGTCGCCTTCGTTGGTACCGTCCCGCCGTCGCGGCAGCGGCCGCGCGGATGCCTGTGCGCCGCGGCGGTATCGCGCGCGCCGCGCAGTTCGCGGGTGCATGTTTTCGAGTCCGGCCGCGCGCCGCGCACGCCGCCGCAGCCATATCGCCATGAAGGGGGAATCGCAATGACCGATCGCAGGAGTTTTCTGATCCAGACCGCACTGGCCGGCGCCGGCGCGCTCGTCGCCGGCGCCGCCGGCCCGCTGCGCGCGGCCACGGCCGCCGCCGAACCGCGCTGGGCGCCGTTCGCCGAGGCCATGGTGGTCGACGCCTGCGGCTTTCTCGGCGACGACGAGGCCAAGGTCGGCGACCCGCTGACGCCCAGGCTCATCGCCGACGCGCGCGCCAGCGGCCTGCGCGTGCTGCAGACCACGGTCGGCCCGGTCGCCCAGTACGAGGGCGCGTTCGAAGCCTCCGTGCGCGACATCGCCGCGTGGGAGGACGAGATCGCGCGCCGTCCCGACGTGTTCCTGGCGGTGCGCAGCGGCGCCGACCTGGAGCGCGCGCGGCGCGAGAAGAAGCTCGGCGTGGTCTACCAGTTCCAGGACAGCGCGCCGATCGGCGAGAAGCTCGAACGCATCGACGATTACCACCGGCTCGGCCTGCGCACGGTGCAGCTGACCTACAACGTGCGCAACCTCGCCGGCGACGGCTGCCTGGAGCCCGGCGACGCCGGCCTGAGCAAATTCGGCCACAGCCTCATCGAGCGGCTCAACCAGCGCCGGATCCTGGTCGACCTGGCCCACAGCGGCCGCCGCACCGCGCTGGAGGCGATCGCCGCCTCGAAGTCGCCGGTGCTGATCAGCCATACCGGCTGCGCGGCCCTGGTCGAGCGCCCGCGCAACAAGACCGACGCCGAACTGCGCGCCTGCGCGCAGCGCGGCGGCGTGATCGGCATCTACCTGATGCCGTTCCTGCGCGAGACCGGCCAACCCGGCGCGGCCGACGTGATCCGTCACCTCGAACACGCGATCCAGGTCTGCGGCGAAGACCATGTCGGCATCGGCACCGACAATCTGGTTTCGGCGGTGAAGCTGACCGAGGCCTACAAGCGCGACCACGCCGAATCGATCCGCGAACGGCGCAAGCTCGGCATCTCCGCGCCGGGCGAGGCCGAGGACGTCTACCTCTACGTCGAAGGCCTCAACGCCCCGAGCCGGTTCGAGACCCTGGCGGCGTTGCTGTCGGCGCGCGGCCACAGCGATGCGCGCATCGGCAAGATCCTCGGCGGTAATTTCGCCCGGGTCATGGCGGAAGTCTGGGGGTGATTCGCGCGGTGGCTGCAGGCAGCGGCCGCAGCCCGAAGTCCGACTTGTAGGAGCTGCGCAAGCTGCGACCGCAGGGTAGCCGTTCGCGTCGCAAGCGCAGTGTCGCGGTCGCGGCTCGCGCCGCTCCTGCAAGAAGCGGCCATAGCCCGAAGTCCGACCTGTAGGAGTTGCGCGAGCTGCGACCGCGGGGTAGCCGTTCGCGTCGCAAGCGCGATGTCGCGGTCGCGGCTCGCGCCGCTCCTACAAGAAGCGGCCATAGCCCGAAGTCCGACCTGTAGGAGCTGCGCAAGCTGCGACCGCGGGGTCGCCGTTTGCGTCGCAAGCGCAGTGTCGCGGTCGCGTCTTGCGCCGCTCCTACAGGCAGCGGCCGCAGCACGAAGCGCGACCTGCGCGCGCCGGTTAGGTCGCCGCGCGCAGTTGCAACAGCGCCAGCAACTCGCGCTTCTGCTCGTCGCCCAGGCCGAACTCGCGCTGCAGCGCCTGCAGTTCCTCCAGCCGCTGCACCACGGTCTGCTTTTCCAACTGCCCGACCGCGTCGAGGAATTCGCGCTGCAGGTAGTCCTCGTTGCCGGGCAGGCTCTGGCTGGCGAGCTTCTGCAGCGCGCCGATCTGGTCGTGTTCGGCGAAATGCTCCAGCAGCGCGCCGGTGGTGATTTCCGGCCGCGTCTGCACCACTTTGACGATCGCCGCCAGCAGGTCCACACCCGGTTGGTTGAGCCCTTCGAAGGTGTACTTCGGCGGCTCGGAGCCGGCCAGCGGCTGCAGCGCGGCCGCCAACGACGGCTTCTGCAGCAGCAGCGCGATCGCGCTGCGCACCAGCGAGCGCTTCGGCGTCGCCGCCGGCCGCTGCGCGGCGCTGGCGCGCTGCGCCGGCACGTGGGTCTGCGCCGACGCCGCGCGCGCGCCGACGCCGGTCAGTTCGGTCAGGCGCTGCTTCATCAGGTCGGCGAAGGCGCCTTCGGGAATCTGCGCCAGCAGCGGCTTGGCGCGTTCGGCCAGGCGGCCCTTGCCTTCGAGCGTGTGCAGGTTGACGTCGGCGGCGAGGCTGTCGAACAGGAACTGCGACAGCGGCATCGCCTCCTGCAAGCGGCGGCCGAAGCCGTCCGCGCCTTCGCTGCGCACCAGCGTGTCCGGGTCTTCGCCCTCGGGCAGGAACAGGAAGAACGCCTGGCGCCCATCCTTCATCCGCGGCAGCACCGATTCCACCGCCTTCCACGCCGCCCCGCGCCCGGCGCGGTCGCCGTCGAAGCAGAAATAGACGTCGGCGGCGTTGCGGAACAGCAGCTCGGCGTGGTCGGGCGTGGTCGCGGTGCCGAGCGTGGCGACCGCGGTGTCGACACCGTGCTGGAACAGCGCGATCACGTCCATGTAGCCCTCGACCACGACCAGCCGCGGGATCTTGTTGTGGGTCTGGCGCACCTGCCACAGCCCGTACAGCTCGCGGCCCTTGTGGAACAGCGGCGTTTCCGGCGAATTGAGGTACTTCGGCCCGTCGTCCTTGTCGAGCACGCGGCCGCCGAAGGCGATGACCCGGCCGCGGCGGTCGTGGATCGGGAACATCACCCGGTCGCGGAACTTGTCGTAGACGCGGCCGCTGTCGTTCTTCGACAGCAGGCCGGCGCGGTCGAGCAGCTTGAGCCGGCGCTCGTCGGTGCCGAGCGCATCGCGCAGGCCGTTGAAGCCGTCGGGCGCGTAGCCGATGCCGAAGCGGTCGCGGATGTCGATGCTGACGCCGCGGTTGTCCAGGTAGCCCTGGGCCTTGCCGCTGGTCGCGTACTGGCGCAGGAAGAAACGCTGCGCCGCTTCCAGCGCGTGGACCAGGTCCTGGGTGTCGGAGTTCTCGTTGCGCGCGCGGGTGTCGCGCGGCACTTCCACGCCCACGCGCTTGGCCAGTTCGTCGACCGCGTCGAGGAACTCGAGCCGGTCGTAGTTCATCAGGAAGCTGATCGCGGTGCCGTGCGCGCCGCAGCCGAAGCAGTGATAGAACTGCTTGGTCGGCGAGACCCAGAACGACGGCGAGCGCTCGTCGTGGAACGGGCAGCGCGCCGAGTATTCCTTGCCCTGGCGCTTCAACGGCACGCGCGCGCCGATCACCTCGACGATGTCGGTGCGGGCGAGGAGGTCGTCGATGAAGGCGTCGGGGATGCGGGCCATGCGTGAGCCGCCCGGCGGGGCGGCGCGGTCTCGAAACGGAGCGGCGACTAGGATGCCATGGGCGGGGCGCAACGGCCGCGACCGCGACGGGCGGTTGCGGCGCCGGCACGGCTCAGCCCGCGTCCAGTCCCGCCGCCGCGCGTTCGTCGGCCAGCCGGCGCCGGACCCGCGCGTGCTCGTCGAGCATCGCGGTGATCAGCGCGCCGACCAGGAACACCACCGCGCAGTAGTACATCCACACCAGCATGACCACCAGCCCGCCGGCCGGCCCGTAGGCGGTGCCGAGGCTGGCCTGGCCCAGGTACAGGCCGATCGCGCTGCGCCCGAGCATGAACATGCCGGCGGTCAGGGCGCCGCCGAACAGCGCGCGCCGGCGCGTCACCGGCCGGTCCGGCAGCCAGCGGTACATCGCCGCGAACACCGCCGCGTACAGCAGGAACGAGAACCCCGCCGCGAACGCCGGCAGCAGGTCCGGCACGTAGGCGATCAGCAACTGCAGCGCCGCCTGCGCCGCCATCGACACCACCAGCAGGAAGCCCACGCTGATGACCATGCCGAACGAGAGCAGGCGCTTGCGCAGCCACACCGCCAGCCCGCCCAGGCGCTTGGCGTCGCTGCGGAACACCCGGTTGAGCGCGGCCTGCAACTGGCCGAACACGGCCGAGGCGCCGACCAGCAGCGCCAGCGTGCCCAGCATCGCCGCCATCGAACCGGTGCCGGGCCGATGCTGGGCGTTGGCGACGATCAGCCGCGCGGTGTTCTCGACCTCGTTGCCGGCCAGCAGGCCCATCTGGCGGAAGAATTCCTCCTGCGCCGACGGATACAGCGCGGTGCTCAGCCACAGCACCATCAGCACCAGCGGCGCCAGCGACAGCAGGGTGTAGAACGACAGCGCCGCGGCCAGAGCGAGGATGTCGTAGTCGACGAAGCGCTGGACGAACTTGCCGGGCCAGCTCTGCTCCAGCCGCGCCTGCAGCGAGTGGACGCGCTGCATCGCGTCGTGGGCGAGTCCGGCCGCGGCCGAGCGCCCGCCGGCGTCGCCGGACGACGGCGGGAGCGGGGCCGGGGCCGGTTCGGCGGTTGCGATGGTCTCGCGCGCGTCCGCCTGCGCATCGGAGCCCGGCATCGGGCGGCCGGCACCGGCAGCGGTGGAGCGGTGCGGGGCGTCGTCGGGGCGTCGGGGATCGGTCGAGGGCATGCGGCGAACGGAACCGGGCGGGGTCGCGTTCAGTATCCGACAAGCCGGTTAGGCGCGTGTTGGCATGGCGTTAGAGCGGGGCGGCGGGCCGGCCCGGTTTCGCCGCGGTTGCGGTATCGCGGTCGCGGCTCGCGCCGCTCCTGCAGTCGCAAGCGAAACCCGCCGCAGCTCCCTGTAGGAGCGGCGCGAGCCGCGATCGCTACCCCGCCGCGACCGCGCAACCCGCCGCGAGCCGTCGCGAGCCGCGTTTTCCGCGAACAAAAAAGCCGGCGCGACACGAGGCCGCACCGGCTCAGCTTGTCTCGACACCAAAACCGACCGCCGCGCACGCGCGCGGCGCGGGGGCGATCAGCCCGCCAGGCGCTTCTTGGCCAGCGCCGAGACCTGGCCCATGTCGGCCTTGCCGCCGAGCTTGGCCTTGAGCGGGCCCATCAGCTTGCCCAGATCGGCCGGGCCGGTCGCGCCGACTTCGGCGATGGTCGCCTCCAGCACTTCGAGGATCTCGGCCTCGCCCATCTTGGCCGGCAGATAGCGGTCGATCACCACCATCTCGTCGCGCTCGATCTGGGCGAGGTCGTCGCGCTGGGCGGCTTCGTACTGGGTCACCGAGTCGCGGCGCTGCTTGACCATCTTGTCGAGCACCGCGATCACGGCGTCGTCGTCGAGCTCGATGCGCTCGTCGACTTCCTTCTGCTTGATCGCGGCGTTGATCAGGCGGATCACGCCGAGGGAATGCTTGTCGCCGCTCTTCATCGCGGCCTTCATGTCTTCGGTGAGGCGTTGCTTGAGGCTCATGGGACGAATCCGGGAAGGGGGAAAGGGGAGGCAGGCGCGGGCCGGGCACCGGCTCCGGAAAAACCGGACCGGCTGCGCATTTCGGGCCGCTGTTCGCCGAACCGCAAACGCAACGAGCCGGCAGCGCACGAGGCGCAGCCGGCTCGAAGGTCGATCGATCCTCGCAGGCGCCGGCCGCGAAGCCGGTGCAGCGCGGAAAGCGCGATCAGTACAGGCGCTGACGCTTGGTCACATCGCGCGAAGCGCGACGGGCCTGGCGCTTCACCGCGGCAGCGGCCTTGCGCTTGCGTTCCTGCGTCGGCTTTTCGTAGAACTCGCGCTTGCGGGTCTCGGCCAGGACGCCGGCCTTCTCGCAGGTGCGCTTGAAGCGGCGCAGGGCAAACTCGAAAGGCTCGTTTTCGCGGACTTTGACGCTGGGCATACGTTTTCTCGTTAAGGGACCAGCCCGGGCAGGCCGGGAGAAGAGCCGCGCATTATAGCGGTGCTCGTACGGAAGGTGCAACATAGGCGGTATGAACGCGACATTCTCCCAGAAATCGGCCGCCGTGCCAGCCCCTGCAACCCTCCGCGCCGGTCGGGAAGGGCAGCGGCCATGAAGGTCCTGGGGATCGAAACCAGCTGCGACGAGACGGGAGTCGCCGTCTACGACACCGACGCCGGCCTGCGCGCGCACACCCTGTACAGCCAGATCGCCCTGCACGCCGAGTACGGCGGGGTGGTGCCCGAGCTGGCCAGCCGCGACCACGTGCGCAAGCTGCTGCCGCTGATCCGCCAGACCCTGGCCGAGGCCGGCCTGCGCACCGACGAACTCGACGGGGTGGCCTACACCGCCGGTCCCGGTCTGGTCGGCGCGCTGCTGGTCGGCGCCGGCGTCGCCCGCGCCCTGGCCTGGGCCCTGGACGTGCCGGCGATCGGCGTGCACCACATGGAAGGGCACCTGCTGGCGCCGCTGATGGAAGACGACCCGCTCGGCCGGCCCGAGCCGCCGTTTGTGGCCCTGCTGGTGTCCGGCGGGCATACCCAGCTGGTCGCGGTCGACCGCATCGGCCAGTACCGGTTGCTCGGCGAGACCCTCGACGACGCCGCCGGCGAGGCCTTCGACAAGACCGCCAAGCTGATGGGCCTGCCGTATCCGGGCGGCCCGCAGCTCGCGGCGCAGGCCGAACTCGGCACGCCCGGCCGGTTCAAGTTCGCCCGCCCGATGACCGACCGGCCGGGCCTGGACTTCAGCTTCAGCGGCCTCAAGACCCAGGTGCTGCTGGCCTGGCAGAACAGCGACAAGACCGAGCAGACCCGCGCCGACATCGCCCGCGCGTTCGAGGACGCGGTGGTCGACACGTTGGCGATCAAATGCGAGCGCGCGTTGGATGCGGCCGGCTGCGACACCCTGGTGGTGGCCGGCGGCGTCGGCGCCAACCAGCGCCTGCGCGCCAGGCTGGCGGCGATGGCCGCCCAGCGCGGCGGCCGGGTCGCGTTCCCGCGGCCGATGTTCTGCACCGACAACGGCGCGATGATCGCCTACGCCGGCGCGCTGCGCCTGCAGGCGGGGCAGCGCGCGGATGCGTCGGTGCGGGTGACGCCGCGCTGGGACATGGCGTTGCTGGACGCGGTCTGATCGCGGCGATGAGGCATTCGTCGTCCGCCTAGTGTCGCGATCGCGGCTCGCGCCGCTCCTGCAAGAAGCTTGCGCGGGAGCGGTGCGAGCCGCGACCGCGACAATGCGACCACGACGTCTGCTTCCTTCCGTTTCCTCGGCGACAAGCCGCGCCGCACTCGGTTACATTGCGCCGCATCGCCGTCAGCCTGGCATCGCGCACCGCTCATGGACCACGTATTCATCGAAGGCCTGGAAATCGAAGCCGTCATCGGCATCTACGACTGGGAGCGCGAGATCCGCCAGCCGCTCGTATTCGATCTGGAGATGGCCTTCGACAACACGGTGCCGGCCGCCAGCGACGCGATCGAGCACACCCTCGACTACGCCGCGGTGTGCGCGCGCATCACCGCGTTCGTCGCCGATTCGCGCTTCGGCCTGGTCGAGACCCTGGCCGAGCGGGTCGCGGCGATCGTGATCGAGGAATTCGGCGTGCGCCGGGTCGCGCTCAAGCTGACCAAGCCCGGCGCGATCCGCAACGCGCGCGGCGTCGGCGTGCGCATCGTGCGCGAGGCCGCGGCTCGGCCGTAGCGAACGCCGGCGCGGCGACAGGCGTGGTCGCCTGCCGCGCCGATTCCTGCGGTCCCCTTCGCCGTTCCCGCCCCGCGCGCGGCGCGCATCGCCACTTGCGCGACGCCCGCGCAGCGCCGACGATGCGCGGTCATCCAGCCCTGGGGAAAGGCCGATGTTCGACAAGATCAAGCGCAGCTGGCGGTTGGCCAAGGCCAGCGCGTCGGTGCTCAATTCCGACCGCGAGCTGCTGGTGTTCCCGGTGATCTCGGCCGCCTGCGTGCTGGTGGTGCTGGGCACCTTCCTGGTCCCGGCGCTGGCGCTGGGCGTGTTCGAGGACGGCTACAGCGTCGGCGCGGCGCTGTATGCGTTCGCGTTCTACTTCTGCCAGTACTTCGTGATCGTGTTCTGCAACTGCGCGCTGGTCAGCGCGGCGATGATCCGGCTGGAAGGCGGCGACCCGACCCTGCGCGACGGCCTGCGCGCGGCGACCGCGCGGATCGGCGCGATCGCCGGCTACGCGGCCATCGCCGCCACCGTCGGCATGCTGCTCAACGCGCTCAAGGACCGCGACAACAACATCATCGTGCGCCTGATCGGCGGCGCGCTCGGCGCGGCCTGGACCATGGCCACCTTCCTGGTGGTGCCGGTGCTGGTCGCCGAGGACGTCGGTCCGGTCGACGCGGTCAAGCGCTCGGTGGCGATGTTCAAGCGCACCTGGGGCGAAAGCGCGGCGGGCATGGTCGGCATCGGCCTGGCCTGCGGCGTGGCGATGGTGGCGCTGGCGCTGGGCGGCTTCGGCCTGGCCTGGTTGCTGGGCCAGGTGTCGTCGGCGCTGGCGGTGCTGGTCGGCGCGCTCACGGTGCTGGCCCTGCTCGGGCTGGCGGTGTACCAGAGCGCGCTCGGCGGGGTGTACTCGGCCGCGCTGTATCGCTACGCCGCCGACGGCGAAGTGCCGGCGGGGTTCGAAGGTTTGTCGCTGGAGTCGGCGCGCGTTTGAGCGCAGCCGCTCGGCAAGACGACGAAGGCCGCGTGCGAGCGCGGCCTTCGTCGTTTGCGACGCCGGGCCGGCGTTCTCAGCCCAAGGCCTGCGACAGCTGCGGCCGTTCGCCGAAGCCGACCACGATGCGGCCGGCGTCGCCGGCGGCGTCCGGGTAGAACCACACCAGCACGCGCTCGCCGGCGCGCGGCAGCGCGCGCGGGTCGAAGTCGCCGATCTTGGCCACCCGGCGCTCGGCGCCGTCGTGGTCGTTGAAGCGCACCACCACGCGCACCCGCGACGGGTTGTAGACCTCGGTGCCGACGTGCTCGGTGTGGACCACGGTGCCGGCCACGCGCACGCCGTGGGCGAGCAGGTCGCGGATGCGCCGGCTGCGCTCGCGATAGCGGCGCAGGCACACCAGCGCGCCCAGCGCCAGCAGCAGCGCGATCAAGGCGCTTGCCGCGGGCAGCGAGCGCGGCGCGTCGCCGAACAGCCACTGCGGCCAGCCGGCGGCCAGGCCGGTCAGCGCCGCCTGCGGATGCCAGGGCCAGGCGCGGGCGAGTGCGAAGCCGGCGGCGAGCGCGGCCGCGGCCAGGGCCAGGCTGGCCTGCAGCGCGACCGCCAGGCCGAAGCGCACGCCGAAGCCGGCGTTGACGAACACCCCGAAGATGATCCCGCCGAAGCCGCCGGCCAGCAGCGACCACAGCAGGGCCTGCAGCGGCGCGCCCGGGGCGACCGCGTCCGGCGGCTGGGCCAGGGCGCCGGCCAGGCTGTAGCCGCACAGGACCCAGCCGGCGGCGCAGGCCGCGCTCAGCAGCCACAGTCCCAGCGGCAAACGGTCCGGCGGCGGCAGCAGACGGCTGTGCGCGTTGGCGAGGGCGGGCTTGCTCATGCCATGGCTTCCTTGTCGGTCGAGAACCGAGGGGCCATGTTGCATTCGGCGGGTAAAGAAAGTGTGCGTTAAATCACAAATTTTCGTGGGCTGGCATGCCCGCTTGCAGTGGTAAATCGCGTTTTAGGCGGCTATCGGGCTGTTCAGCCGCGCCGAGGCCGGCTTCGGCGCGCGGTCGCGCCGCCCCTGTTCAGGCGGTCGTAGCGCTCAGCGCCGGGCCAGCCGCTCCTCGATCCCGGCGTCTTCCTCGCTGCCGAAGCCGACCACGATCCGGTCTTCGTCGCCCGGCGCTTCGCGCAGGAACCAGACCTGGACCGGGTCGCCCACGCGCGGCAGCCGGGCCGGATCGAACGGGCCGATCTTGGTGGCCCAGCGCCCGGTGCCGAGGCGGTCGCCGAAACCGGCGACGCGGCGACTATGCCGGCGGCCGCGCGGACCGCCGTGCGTGCGATCCGGCGAGCGGCCGCGCGATCGCGCCGCCCGGGTCCGCACACCCGCGCTGCTTTATCCTGATCGCCCGCTTCGCCACCGCCGCGCCCGTGACCGCTCTCGACCTGCCGCTTCCCGATCCCGACGCGCTCGCCCACAGCGCGCGCCTGTCCCGCCTGATCCACGAACAGATCGCCGCCGCCGGCGGCGCGATCGCGTTCTCGCGCTTCATGGAGCTGGCGCTGTACGCGCCGGGCCTGGGCTACTACAGCGCCGGCGCCAGCAAGTTCGGCGGCGAAGGCGACTTCGTCACCGCGCCGGAACTGGGGCCGGTCTTCGCCGCCTGCACGGCCCAGGCGCTGGCGCCGGCATTGCAGCAGATCGGCCCGCAGGCGCGCCTGCTCGAACTCGGCGGCGGCACCGGCGCATTCGCCGAAGTCGCGCTCAAGCGCCTGCTCGAGCTGGACGCGCTGCCCGACCGCTACGCCATCCTCGAACCCAGCGCGCAGCTGCGCGAGCGCCAGCGCGAGCGGTTGATGCAGCGGTTGGCGCCGCCGTTGTTCGAGTTGGTGGAGTGGCTCGACGGCCCGTTCGGCGACGAGTGGGAAGGCGTGGTGTTCGCCAACGAGGTGATCGACGCGCTGCCGACGCCGCGCTTCGGCATCCGCGACGGCGAAGTCTACGAGGAGCACGTGACCAGCGACGGCGAGCGCTTCGCGCGCGAGCTGCGCCCGGCCGACGGTTTCCTCGCCAACGCGGTGGGCCACATCGAACGCGGGCTGGAGCGGCGCTTCGCCGACGGCTATCGCTCCGAGGTGCTGCCGCAGCTGCCGTACTGGATCCAGGCCGTCTCCGGTGGATTGCGCCGCGGCGCGCTGCTGTTCGCCGACTACGGCTATGCGCGCGGCGAGTTCTACGCGCCCGAGCGCGACGACGGCACGCTGCGCGCCTACTACCGCCATCGCGTGCATGGCGAACCGCTGCTGTGGCCGGGCCTGCAGGACATCACCGCGTCGGTGGACTTCACCGCGCTGGCCGAAGCCGGCGTCGCCGCCGGTTTCGATCTCGCCGGTTATTGCTCGCAGGCCAGCTTCCTGCTCGGCAACGGCCTGGACGGCGTGCTCAAGCGGATCGAATCCATCGCCGACCCGGTCGAGAAGCAGCGCCGCCTCAACGAGGTGAAGAAGCTGACCTTGCCCAGCGAAATGGGCGAGCGTTTCCAGGTCATGGGCCTGCAGAAGGACGTGGAGCTGGGCGTGGCGTTCATGGTCGGCGACCTGAGCCATCGCCTGTGAGCGCGGCCAGGACCCTGCGCGAGTTCCGCCGCCCGGCGCTGTGGATCGCGCTGTGGCTGGCGATGATCGCGGCGGTGATCGCGACCTGCCTGATGCCGGCCCAGGACCTGCCGCCGGCGCCGTTCGATGCCTTCGACAAGGTCGAGCACTTCACCGCCTACCTGCTGCTGTCGTTGTACGCCGGCATGCTGTTCGCGCGGGTGCGCGCGCAGGCGCTGGCCGCGGCGGGACTGATCGCGCTCGGCATCGCGCTGGAGTTCGCCCAGGCCAACCTCACCGATTCGCGCAGCGGCGACGCCGCCGATGCCCTGGCCAACGGCCTGGGCGCGCTGGCCGGCTTGTGGTTGTCGCGCACGCCGGTCGCGTTGTGGCTGCAGCGGCTGGACCGCGCGCTGGCGCGAGGCTGAGGCGCCGGATCGCGACGTCCGCGATCCTCGTAGGTGCCGCCCTCGTAAGTGCCGCCGCGATCGCGTCGCGGCCATATCGCCGATGACGGCAACGCGCCGCTGCATGCGCGCATCGCTTGCGACCGGCACGCTTCATCGAATTCAGCGGCGCGCCGATGCCGTGCGCTTTCCGCGCTCGCGCGTGCCGCCGCGCACGCGATTCGGTGACGCCGAACGCATTCAGGTCTGAACGCCGCATTAGCCCGTTCGTCGTAGTAGGAAAACCGTCACAAAGGCAAAGTCGGCACAGTCACGCGGCGTATTGCGAAAAGGTTAAGAACCCGTGAGGCTCCAGCGCGGGCCACGGGCGCCCCTCACCTTCGCAAGGAACCGACTCATGTCTTCGACCCCGCATCGCCACCGACTGGCGCTGGCCGTAGCCGCCGCCATGGCCGCGACCGCCTTCGTTCCCGCCGCATTCGCGCAAGCGTCGGCGCCGCAAGCGCCCGCGTCGGGCACGCGCGAGGCGACCACGCTCGATGCGGTGCAGGTGACCGGTTCGCGCGCGCGCGGCCGCGCCGCCGAGGACACCGCGGCGCCGGTGGACGTGATCGGCAAGGAAGAACTGAACGCGACCGGCGCCACCGAGATCGGCCAGATCCTGCAGATGCTGGAGCCCTCGTTCAATTTCTCGCGCACCTTCGTCAGCGACGGCACCGACATCCTGCGCCCGGCCACGCTGCGCTCGCTCGGCCCCGATCAGGTGCTGGTGCTGGTCAACGGCAAGCGTCGCCACCAGCAGGCGCTGGTCAACGTGCAGCAGACCATCGGCCGCGGCTCGGCCGGCACCGACATCAACGCGATCCCGCTGTCGGCGATCGAGCGCATCGAAGTGCTGCGCGACGGCGCCGCCGCGCAGTACGGCTCGGACGCGATCTCCGGCGTCATCAACATCATCCTCAAGAAGCAGACCGAGGAAACCCAGCTGTCGCTGCAGGCCGGCCAGAACTACGCTGGCGACGGCGAGAACTACTCGGCCTCGGTCAACACCGGCGTCAAGCTCGGCAGCGACGGCTTCCTCAACCTGTCGTTCGAATACCGCGACCGCAGCGCGACCAACCGCGCCGGCCCCGACAGCCTGCGGGTGAATCCGCCGCGAGTGACCCAGCGCCTCGGCGACGCCGACGCGACCGACGCGTATTTCTGGTTCAACGGCGGCCTGCCGGTCGGCCGCGGCGAGCTGTACTGGTTCGGCGGCCTGTCCAAGCGCAAGGGCGATTCCTACGGCTTCTTCCGCAGCCCCGGCGACAACCGCACGGTGCCGGCGCTGTATCCCGACGGCTTCCTGCCGAACATCCGCACCAAGGTCGACGACACCTCGCTCGCGGTCGGCTACAAGGCGCCGATCAACGACAACTGGGATTGGGACGTGTCGATCAACCGCGGCCGCAGCAAGTTCGGCTTCGAGGAAGCCGACTCGGTCAACGTCAGCTGGTGGTACGAGCCCAAGCCCGGCGGCGGCATCTACGCCGAATCGCCGACCAGCGCCGACACCGGCACGCTGCAGTTCGACCAGACCACGTTCAACCTGGATTTCCGCGGCACGCTCAAGGGCTTCAACGACCGCCCGCTGTACCTGGGCACCGGCGTGGAATACCGCAAGGACGAGTACCAGATCCGCGCCGGCGCGCCGGTGACCTACACCTACGGCCGCACCAACAACCGCAACATCAACATCGTCGGCCAGGCCGGAGAGACCGCGCAGCCGGGCATGCAGGGCTTCCCGGGCTTCTCGCCGAACGAGGCGGTCGACGACGGCCGCCACAACTACGCCGCCTACGTCGATCTGGAAACCAACCTCAGCGATCGCTTCCTGCTCGGCGCGGCGGTGCGCTACGAGGACTACTCCGACTTTGGCCAGACCACCACCGGCAAGCTGTCGGCGCGCTTCGACGCCAGCGAGCAGTTCGCGCTTCGCGGCACGGTGTCCACCGGCTTCCGCGCGCCGGGCGTGCAGCAGCTGTTCTACAGCCAGCGCTCGACCAACCTCAACGCCGCTGGCGAGCTCACCGACACCCTCACCGCGCGCCAGGACAGCGCGGTGACGCGCGCGTTCGGCATCGAACCGCTGAAGGAAGAAACCTCCAAGAGCGGTTCGGTCGGTTTCGTGCTCAAGCCCAACGACCGCTTCTCGCTGACGATGGACGTGTTCCGCATCGACATCGACGACCGCATCATCTTCTCCAGCAACATCCAACCCGAATCGGTCGGCAACAACGGCCAGCCGTGCGCGCCGGGCAACGGCAACTGCCCGATCCGCGCGATCCTCGACCCGATCGGCGTCGGCCAGGTGCTGTTCTTCACCAACGCCATCGACACCCGCACCACCGGCGTGGACCTGGTCGCCAACCACAACACCGAGTTCGCCAGCGGCGCCAAGCTCAACCTGACCGCGCTGGTGCACTTCAACAAGACCGAGGTCAAGGACCGCCGCTCGCAGTCGGCGATCCTGCCGCCGAACGTGCTGTTCGACGACACCCAGGTGACCCTGATCGAGAAGGGCCAGCCGCGCCAGCACCACGTGCTGCAGGGCGTGTACGAGACCGGCCCGTGGGAACTGACCGCGCGCGCCAACTACTACGGCCCGGTCACCGGCGAGGGCTTCACCCCCGGGGTCAAGCAGACCTGGAGCGGCAAGTGGCTGGCCGACCTGTCGGTGCGCTACAAGTTCAGCGACCAGCTGGCGCTGACCGTCGGCGGCAACAACCTCTTCGACACGTATCCGGACAAGTGGGATCGGGTCCGCGGCGCGCCGTTCCCCGAAATGGGCTTCAAGTACGGCTGGGAAACCCTGCCGTTCGGCATGAACGGCGGCAGCTACTACGCGCGCCTGGACTACCGCTTCTGATCGTCGCAAGCGATCGCGCGAAGACGCCGCCCGGCTCCGGCCGGGCGGCGGTCGCGGCGCGCAAGGCGCCGGGGCCGGGCTGAACCCGCGCCGCAGCACTCGGTTCGGGCCTGGCCCGAACCGCGACGGCCGCGGCTTGACGCCGCCGCCGGGGGGGAGAAGACTGGCGGCACCAGCGTAGCGACAGGGACTGTCATGGGCAGGATATGGATCGTGGTGGGCGACACCACCACCGGCGGCGGCAGCGTAGTGTCCGGCTCGCCTTTTACCGACATCGACGGCAAGCCGGTCGCGCGCATCGGCGACAGCGTCGTGTGCCTGCGCCACGGCCCGACCGTGATCGTCAGCGGCGACTCCAGCATGATCGTCGACGGCCAGCCGGTCGCCCGGCATGGCGATGGCTTGGCGTGCACGTGCAGTTTGGTGGCGGTGCAGCAGGCGCATGTGCATATCGCCAGCGGCGGGGCGGGCGGTGCGGCGGCGACGCCGTCGGTTGCCGAAGCCCCGACTGCAGCATTAGCGCCCGATGGTGCAGGTGCGCCGCCGCCGGCCGCCGCGGCAGGTGCGCCGGCAGGCGCGGGCTCGGCCGCCGCACCGCCACCGGCCACGCCTCCCGCTCCTGCGTGTTGGATCGCCGACCACGACAAGAGCGTCGCAGTGCAAAGCCGCGGGCGTTATTACGAAGTCTTCGACAAGAACGGCGCGAAACATAACTACAACATCCAGCGCAAGTTCAAGGTCGCCTGCCCGCTCAAGTCCGGCGGCAACGTGCGGGTCGAGGTGAAAATAAAGGCCGTCGCTCAAACCGGGGTCACCGCCGCGGACGTCGCTGCGGCCAAGACCGCGTTGGAGACCGGCGTGTCGACCCATTGGTCGAACAAGTTCAAGCTGGAGATCACCGATCAGCCCTGCGGCACCAAGACGCTGCCGATAGAGTACAAAGTGGTATGGGTGACCTCCGGCGAAGACTATACGATGAAAGTGCACCAGACTTATCCGCGAGAGGGCGTGACCGGCTACGTCATCGACGTGTCCAAGACGACGACCGCCTGGATCTATGCGCATGAGTTCGGCCATTGCGTTGGCGTCCCCGACGAGTATTCGTACACTGCCGACAATGAAACGGTGCAGTACTACAAACCCGACGGCACGCTGGACAGCACGGTGATTTCGGCGCCGCCGACCAAGCCGGCCACCGATACCTCCGCCACCATCATGTCCACGTTCGGCAATACCACCGTGCTGCCGCGCCATGCCTGGAGCGTGGCGCGCGAAGTCCAGGAATTGCTGACATCGAAGATAGGACGTCCTGTGACATGCAACGTCATCTGACTCTGGCCGCGGTCTTGTTGGCCACAGCGTGTACACCGGTAAAAGGCGCGAGTATGAACAACGACACTCTTTCGGTTTCCGCCACCTGCCGCAACAGCCCGCAATGCAGGTTCGTCGGGCAGGACATGTTCATCGATGTCCGCATCCTCAACAACACAGGCAGCGACATCTCGCTGCCGCTGGACTATCTGCGCAAGCGCGGACCGGTCATCAAACTGATCGATCGAAAAACCGGCAGCGAGAGCTTCACCCGGCCGAATCTGGCCGATCCGGCGTTGCAGGAAAAGCTGACCACGTTGAGGCCTTCCGAGTCGGTGATCGTGGAATGGGTGATCGCCGAGTCGGAACTGCGCCAATTCGACGAGCATCATGTCGACGTCACCGCCGAGATCAGCATCCAGTCGGGCGCCCGCAGCGAAGGGCGGGAGATCGAGATCAAGGGAAGCGGGTCGCTCAACATCGCCAGCGCCAAGCCGTAGGGTTCCGCAAGGCATCGATGCCGCGCTTGCTGGGCGACTCTTCGCTGCAATGAGTTGAGGCGTTTGCGGGCGAGCGGCTAAGCGCGACTCTTGAGCCTGCGTCTTGCGCGTAGCGGCCCGCCCAGACGACATCGATGCCGCATATGAAGGAACTGCAATGAGGTTCCCCGTCCTGGCTCTGTTCGCGTTATGCCCTTCGGTGGCATACGCCAGCGACAAGGCCTACGCCTGCGACCTGGGCGATTTGGGTGCGCCGCAGGTGGTACGGGTGACCAAGGCCGGCAAGCTGGCCGATACCTACATCTACTACCTGCGGCAGGGCGACGGGGCAGCGCTGCCGTTGCTCGGAGGCGAGGCCGAGGGTTCGCGCGGTTCCGGGCTCAGGATCGAATGCGTCGATGGCAAGCATCGCGCGCTGGCGGTGTTCGGCGAATTCATGTCGGCCGGCTATCCGCAGGGATGGGTGATGATCTACGACCCGGCAAAGCGCTCGTTCGAGCGCTTCGGCTTCGCGGAGAGAGCGCCGCTGGGCTGGCTGTACCTGGGCGCCCAGGACAGTCTGCTGGTGTTCGCGCCCGGCGGACGCCTGGAAACCGAGCGGCGCTATCTGGTGTACCGCTTCGCGGTCGGCGCCGGCCAGGACAGCACCGAAACGATCGTCGATACCTTGCCCAAGGCCGAGGGTTACGAGGTGGTCAAGATCGACTGGTACGCTCGCAGCCGCGCCAGTCCGTCAGTCCGCCGGCGAATCCTGCGCCCCCTCGCGCCGCAGCGCCGCGATCGCCTCGATCCTCGCCCGGCGCATCGCTTCGCCGACGGCCGGACCGCTCAGGCCCGGCTTCAGGTCGCCCGCGCGCACCTTCAGGCCGGCGTGCAGCGCGTCGACCAGCGCCTGCCGCGAAGGATAGTCGCTGTCCTCCAGCCCCAGCCGGCCGCGCTTGTCGGCCTCGCACACCAGCGCCATCTGCTCGATCCGCTTGGGGTTGCGCCAGCCGTCGCAGCGCGCGATCAGCTCGTAGACGCTGCGCGGGCGCATCTCGGCCAGGCGGTGCACGTTGAGGTGTTCGCGGCACACCGCTTCGGCCAGCAGGCGGTGATCGGTCGGCACCTTGAGCCGCGCGCACAGCTCGGCCAGCGGTTGCAGGCCGTTGTGCTCGTGGTTGTGGTGGCGCGGCAGCAGATCGGCCGGGGTGCGCGCCTTACCGAGATCGTGGGTCAGCGCGGCGAAGCCGATCAGGTCGTCGCCGGGCGCGAGCCGCGCGGCCATGTCCACGACCATCTCGGTGTGGATGCCGGTATCGACTTCGGGATGGTATTCGGCCCGCTGCGGCACGCCGTACAGCGCGTCGACTTCCGGCAGCACCGCGGCGAGCGCGCCGGCCTCGTGCAGGGTGCGCAGGAACGCCGAGGGCGTGGCGCAGGCGAGCGCGCGGCGGGTTTCCTGCCACACGCGCTCGGGCACGAGGTCGGCGAGCTCGCCGGATTCGGCCATGCGCCGCATCAGCGCCATCGTTTCCGGCGCGACGCTGAAACCGTGCGCGGCGAAGCGGGCCATGAAACGCGCCGCGCGCAGCACCCGCAGCGGGTCCTCGACGAAGGCCTCGCCGACGTGGCGCAGCACTTTGGCTTCGAGGTCGCGCGCGCCGCCGTAGGGATCGACCAGGCGTCCGTCGCCCTCGTCGCGGGCGATGGCGTTGATGGTGAAGTCGCGCCGGCCCAGGTCGTCTTCCAGGCTTACCGACGGATCGGCATCGACGACGAAGCCGCGGTAGCCGCGACCGGATTTGCGCTCGGTACGCGCCAGCGCGTATTCCTCGCCGGTGTCAGGATGCAGGAACACCGGGAAGTCCTTGCCCACCGCCTTGAAGCCGGCGGCCAGCATCGCCTCGGGCGTTTCGCCGACGACGACGTAGTCGCGATCGCCCGCCGGCAGGCCGAGCAGGCTGTCGCGGACCGCGCCGCCGACCAGATAAGTCTTCATTTTGGGGATTCGGAATTCGGTAGGGGCGAAGCGATTGCGTTGCCGGCTTGCCGGGGTGGGACCGCGATGGGGGCTGCGATGCGCGAAGCGGCGGCGCATCGTCGCGGGCAGCGGTCCCGCTTTGGCGCAGCCCTGGTCGCGAACTCCGCGGCCTCAGCGCGGCGCCAGCAGCGCGATGATGTCTTCCGCGCCGGCGCTGCGGCCGAGGCGGCGCGCGATCGGATTGGGCTGGCCCGACACCCACAGCCGCAGCTCGGCTTCCAGGTCGAAATGGCCGGCGGTTTCCAGCGAGAACATGACGATGCTGCGGTAGGGCAGGCTCAGGAATTCGGTCTTGCGTCCGGTCACGCCCTGCTTGTCGACCAGGATCAGGCGGCGGTCGGTGAACACGATCAAATCGCGGATCTCGCCGAAGGCGCGCACGACGGTTTCGCCGGGCGCGAGCAGCGGGGCGAAGTCGTCGTTGACCTTGTCGGCGGATTTGCTGCCGGCGTGGCCGAGCAGGGTGTCGAGCAGGCCCATGGCGGTGTCCTTTCGCGGGAGGTGTATCGCGCATCCTAGCGCAGCGGCCGCAGCCCCTGTAGGAGCGGCGCGAGCCGCGACTGCGGCAACGCGACTGTTGCGAAAGGTTCGGCGTAGTCGCGTTGCCGTGGTCGCGGCTCGCGCCGCTCCTACAGGTCAGGCCCCGAGGATTTCGGGCAGGCGGGGCAGCACCGGGGTCGGTTCGACGCCGAGCTTGAGCAATCCGTTCTCGACGCTGGTCGAATCGCTCTGCAGCGAGCGCCAGTTGTCGCGGCTGATCGGCTTGCCCGGCAGGTGTTCGCCGATCTCGGCCTGCAACTTGCCCAGCGCGTCGGGCAAGGGCACCACCGCGCGCCAGCGGCCGCGGGCGCGCGCGCCGGCGCGCACGATCTCGGCCAGGGTCATCACGTCCGGGCCGACCAGGTTGTAGCTGCGCTGCACGTGCGCGTCGTCGGCCAGGGCGTTGACGAAGGCCTGGGTCACATCGCCGACCCACACCGGCTGGAAACGCGCGTGGGCGCGGCCGATCGGCAGCATCGGCGCGTAGCGCAGCAGCGCGTCGAAACGGCAGAACAGGCCGTCGCCGGGGCCGGCGATCACCGAGGGGCGGAACAAGGTCCAGTCGAGCTTGGACGCGCGCACCTTCTGTTCGGCGCGGCCGCGCGCTTCCAGGTAGTGGCTGTGGCCGGTGCCGGCGTTGAGCGCGCTCATCTGCAGCAGCCGGCGCACGCCCATGTCGCGCATGGCTTCGAGCAGCGCCTCCAGCAGTTCGACGTAGACGTGCTGGAAGCCGCGCCCGCTGTCGCCCTGCTCGTTGAGGATGCCGACCAGATTGACCACCGCGTCGACGTCGTCGAGCACCGCGCGCAGGAAATCCGGGTTGGCCACGTCGCCTTCGATGATGCTGGCGTCGCGGCTGAGTTTCTTCTTCTTCGACGGATCGACGCCGCGGCTGAGCACGGTGACGCGGTAGCGCTGGTCCAGCAGATGCGCGACCAGGTGGCGGCCGACGAAGCCGGTGCCGCCCAGGACCAGGACGTGGGGACGCGCCATGGCCGAACCCTTACTCGGTTTCCGCCGGCAGCGGCGCGCTGGCCGTCGCGGCGGCGGCCGGACAGGCGAAGGACTTGCGCCTGGCCTGGGTCGCGCCGCGCAGGCGGTCGCTGACGCTGAGCGCGTCGCCGTTCATGCGCCAATCGTAGAGCACGCTGAAGGCGAGCACGCGGGCGACGTACTCGCGGGTTTCCTTGTAGCTGATGGTCTCGATCCAGAAGTCCGGGTCCATCCCCGGACGCTGCGACTGCCAGCGCGCCAGCGGCGCCGGGCCGGCGTTGTAGCCCGCCATGGCGAAGTAGGGCTGGCCGCCGTACTTGTCGTGCAGCTGGCGCAGGTAGGCGGTGCCCAGGACGATGTTGGTGTCGGAGTCGTACAGGCTGGCCGCGCCGCCCCACGGCAGGCCCAGGCTCTTGGCCACCTGCGCGCCGGTGCCGGGCAGCACCTGCATCAGGCCCATGGCGTTGGCGCCGGAGCGCGCGGTCGGGTTGAATACGCTCTCGGCGCGGATCTCGGCGGCGACCCAGGCCGGGTCGAGCCCGTTCTTGGCCGATTCGCGGCGGATCGTGTCGGCGTGGTGCAGCGGGAAGCGCAGGTAGTACAGGCGCTGTTCCTGCGGGGTCTTGTTGAGCGAGAACACCGCGCGGTCGAACCAGTTGTAGCCCTGCGCGACCTCGATGGCGAGGCGCCGCTGGGTGTCGTCGAAGCGGCTCAGCGCGTCGTCCCACTCGCGGATCGCCCACGGCGTGCGCTCGATCTGGAACAGGCCCATCGCCCGCACCAGCGCCGGATCGCGCGCGACCTGCGCGCGCGCGGCCGGCGCGTCGGCCGGTTGCAGCGGGCACAGCGTGTACGCCGCGCCGAGCCGGTCGGCGGACAAAAAGCCGTGGAAGTCGGCGTTCTTGGCCGCTTCGCGATACAGCCGGGTCGCGGCCGCCTTGTCGCCGGCGCGTTCGGACAGGCGCGCTTCGAAGTATTCCCAGCGCGATTCGCCGCGCTGCTTGGCGCCCATCTTGCGGATCGCCGCCAGCGCCGCGTTCCAGTCCGAACGCGCCATCGCCTCGCGCGCGCGCCATTCGTGCAGGCGTTCGTCGTAGGCGATGTCGGGCACGGCGTTGAGCCGGCGCGCGGATTCGGCGTCGTAGGAGGCCACCGACCACAGCGCGGTCTGGTACAGCACGCGGCCGCGGTCTTCGTCGCTGAAGTTCAGCGCGCTGGCGTACTTGGGCAGCTGCGCTTCGGCGCTGGCCGGCTGGGCCTTGGCCAGCTTGGCCAGACCGTGGCTGGCGATCTTGCGGCTGCGGTCGGTCTTGGGCCAGGCCAGCGCGCGTTCGTTGACGTTATCCAGGAACGCGGCGTAGTCGTTGGCTTGCGCGAGTTGATCCGCCGGCAAGCCGCGCGCCGCCGCGCGCATCACCGCCGGCTGCCATTCGGCGGCGGCGGCTTCGATGCGTTCCCAGCGCAGTTCCGGGCTCAGCCCGCCCTGCGCGGCCAGCACCGCGAACGGCGCGTCGCAGGCGTCGGGCAGCGACTTGCCGCTGCTGCGCCAAATGGCTTGCGCGTCCTTCGTCCATTGCGCGTCGGCGCGGCCGAGCGCCTGGCGCGCGCTCAACTCGGCGCAGCGCAGTTGCGCGCCGCGTTCCTTGCCGCTGCGGTTGAGCGGGGTCCATGCGGCGAGGAAGGCGTTCCAGTCCTGGCGGCGCGCGGTCGCGGCCAGCCAGATCTCGCGGAACGCCTCGCCGGAGGCTTCGTTGCCGCGGCGGGCGAGGAAGTCGCGGGCCTGGCCGTTGTCGAGGCTGTCGATGTTGCGGCGGAGCGCGGCGTACTCGACCCAGCCGTACAGCGGATGGCGGGCGATGTCGGCGTACTGGCCGGCATCGAAGCCGCCGCGTTCGGCCGCTTCCAGCGCGGCGCGCACGCGCGGCAGCTGGGCGTCGGCGGTCGGCGCCGGCGGCGCGCGCAGCAACGGCGGCTTGGCCGCGGGCTGCGCCGGCGTGGACGCCGTGGTCTGGGCGCAGGCGGTGGTGGCGATGGCCGCGATCAGCGCGGCGGCGAGCAGGGGGAAGGGGCGCGGGAGCATCGCCGGACTATAGCCGAGCGCGCATGAATGTCTTATGTGAACGCAGCGTGGATGAGGGCGAAGCGCGAACGCGGTCGCGGCGTGGCGGTGGCGGTGGCGGGAGCGAGGGTCGGAACGACTGTAGGAGCGACGCGAGTCGCGACTGCGACAACGCAGGTACGACGCAGGTACGACGCAGTTGCGTTTTCGCAGTCGCGACTCGCGTCGCTCCTACAGTCGGAGCCATCGGCTATCCAGCGCGCGAACGGGCGTGCAGAATCGAAGGCCCGCATTCGGAATGCAGCGCATGGCGATCTGGCTGGTCTTCCTGGTCCTCGGCGCCATCGCCGGCGTGCTCGCCGGTTTGCTCGGCGTCGGCGGCGGGCTGGTGCTGGTCGCGGCGCTGGCGTGGATCGCGCCGGCGTTCGGCATTCCGCAGGAAGCGGCGATGCACACCGCGCTGGCCAGTTCGCTGGCCAGCATCGTGCTGACCGCGACCGCGTCGGCGCGCGCCCATGCCAAGCGCGGCAGCGTGCTGTGGCCGACGGTGCGCTGGATGGTGCCGGGCCTGATCGTCGGCGGCTGGCTCGGCAGTTGGGTCGCGGTGCGCATCGACGGCGAATGGCTGCGCTGGATCGTCGCCGGCTATTGCCTCATCGCCGCGGCGCAGTTGTTGTTCGGCAAGCCGCGCGCGGCGCTCGGCGAGGACGCGCCGGCGCCGCAGGGCGCGGCGATGTCGGGCGCGGGCGTGGGCATCGGCGCGGTCTCGGCGGTGGTCGGCATCGGCGGCGGCAGCATGACCGTGCCGCTGCTGGTCTGGCGCGGAGTCGCGCCGGTGCGTGCGGTCGGCACATCCTCGGCCTGCGGCGTGGCGATCGGCCTGGCCAGCGCGATCGGCTATGCCTTCAATGCGCCGCCCGGCGCGCTGCCGCACTACGCGATCGGCTATGTCTACCTGCCGGCGGCGATCGGCGTGGCCCTCGCCTCGGTGCTCGCGGCTCCGTATGGCACGCGTTTGGCGCATCGCCTGCATGGCGACACCTTGAAGCGGGTGTTCGCGACGTTCCTGCTCCTGGTCGCGCTGAGCCTGTTGCTCGGCGGCTGAATCCGCAAAGCCGATCACGTTTCCGCGGCATCGCGCCGCGACCTCTCGCGACCGTCCGGCGCCCGGCCTGAATGGGCGGCGAGGGTATGCCGCATCCGGTGTTTGTCCGAGGCCTCGCGACAGGCCGAACAAAACTGCGACCGGTTTGGCAAGTACTCCTATTTTGCGCCTTGTGGCGGATTCACGGATTGTTTACAACCTCTCGGATGCCTCCGGCACGGTCCGGCCGGCACGCCAATAGCCAACAGAGCTAGCCAAGCCAATTACGAGGGAGAGAGTAGATGAAGCCGTCGCGTCGCCATGTCCTGGCGAAAGCCATCCAATTGTCCCTGCTGGTCGCGCTGCCCGGCTTCGCCGCCGCGCAGGACGCCGCCCCCGCTAAGGACCCCACCACGCTCGACTCGGTCCAGGTCACCGGCACCCGCATCAAGAAGGCCGAGATCGAAAGCCAGGTCCCGGTCCAGACCCTCAGCCGCGACGACATCGAACGCACCGGCCTGACCTCGCTCGGCGACATCGTGCAGGAACTCACCGGCGCCGGCTCCGCGCTCAACACCAAGTTCAATTCCTCGGGCAACTTCGGCTTCTCGCCCAACGGCGACGGCATCGGCGCGGGTTCGGCCCAGGTCGACCTGCGCCACCTCGGTCCCAAGCGCGTGCTGGTCCTGGTCGACGGCATGCGTTGGGTCAACGAATCCTCGGCCTCGGGCGTGGGCGCGGCGACCGACCTCAACACCATTCCGCTGGCCATCGTCGAGCGCATCGAAGTGCTCGAGGACGGCGCGTCCTCGCTGTACGGTTCCGACGCCATCGCCGGCGTGGTCAACATCATCACCCGCCGCAACTTCGACGGCGGCCAGATCAGCCTCAACTACGGCCAGTACGGCAAGGGCGACGGCGAGCTGCAGGGCGTGGATCTGGCGTGGGGCTACAACACCGACCGCGCCAACCTGTTCCTCGGCCTGAGCTACGTCGACCAGGATCCGGTGTTCTCGCGCGACCGCAAGGTCTCGCGCGTGCCGGTGCCGGGCCTGGGCGTGGAGACCGGCAGCTCGGCCACGCCGAACGGCCGCTTCATCTTCACCGACCCGCGTTGCCCGGCGGTCGACAGCGACGACGATCCGTCCACGCCGCCGGTCAACATGTGCAACATCACCACGCCCAACGGCTCCAGCTTCCCCAACGGCGTGCGCTTCCCGCAGGACTTCATTCCGTTCGGCGGCGCCAACCGCTACAACTTCGCCGCCGAGAACATGCTGCTGACGCCGTCCAAGCGCACCGGCGCGTTCGGCCAGTTCCGCTATCACTTCAGCGACAACGTGCAGGGTTATTTGAAGGCCCTGTACAACCGCCGCGAGTCGGTCAACCAGGCCGCGCCCGAGCCGATCTTCCTTGGCCTCGACGCCGGCACCGGCAACCCGTGGTCCGAGCGCATCACCATTTCGCGCCTGAACCCGTACAACCCCTTCGGCATCGACCTGACCTCCGAGGGCGCCAACCCGAACCTGATCACGCTCGCGCGGCGTCCGGTCGAGGGCGGCCCGCGCATCTTCGAACAGCAGGTCGACACCCAGTACGTGGCCGGCGGCCTGGAAGGCAGCTTCGACGCGGGCGACCGCACCTTCTTCTGGGACGTCAACGCCGCCTACAGCCGCAACAAGGCCGACCAGACCAACCGCGGCAGCTACAACATCCGCAACATCAACATCGCCCTCGGCGATCCGGCGGTGTGCGCCGCGACCCCGGGCTGCGTGCCGCTGAACCTGTTCGGCGGCCCGGGCACGATCACCCCGCAGATGCTCAGCTGGATCAGCCCGATCATCCGCGACCGCAGCGAGCAGAAGCTCAAGACCTTCACCGCGAACTTCTCCGGCGACCTGTTCAACCTGTGGGCGGGCCCGCTGTCGTTCGCGGCCGGTTACGAGTACCGCAAGTACGAAGGTTCCTACTCGCCCGATCCGATCACCGTCGCCGGCTACTACAACGGCACCCAGTCGCTGCCGACCCGCGGCACGTACGACGTCAACGAGGCCTATGTCGAGTTGAACCTGCCGCTGATCAAGGAAGGTTCGTTCGGCAAGAGCCTGGATCTGAGCCTGGCCGGCCGCTATTCGGACTACTCGACCTTCGGCGGCCAGTTCACGCCCAAGTACGGCCTGCGCTGGCAGGTCGCCGACGAGTTCCTGCTGCGCACCACCTACGCCGAAGGCTTCCGCGCGCCGTCGATCGGCGAACTGTACGGCTCGGCCAGCCGCGCCGACCTGCAGCTCAGCGATCCCTGCCTGATCTCGATCACCGGCTCGCCGCCGACCGGCAACCGCGCCAACTGCGCCGCGCTCGGCGTGCCGGCCGGCGCCGCCCAGGCCAACAGCCAGATCTCGGTGCAGACCGGCGGCAACGCGGACCTGGAACCGGAAACCGCGCGCAGCTTCACCGCCGGCTTCGTCTACAGCCCGGCCTGGGCCGCGGATTCGGCGTGGTCGGACAAGTTCGACTTCGAGGTCACCTACTACCGCCACTCGCTGGAAGGCGCGGTGCAGGCGATCGACGCGCAGACCCAGCTGAACCTGTGCGTGCAGACGCTCGACCCGCTGTACTGCAACGGCATCACCCGTTCCAGCGTCGGCGGCATCTCCAGCTTCGAGAACAAGCTGACCAACCTGGGTTCGATCAAGACCTCCGGCTGGGACGTGGACTTCTTCTGGACCCTGCCGGAAAGCTCGCTCGGCCAGTTCAAGCTGGCCTGGCAGAACACCTGGGTGACCCAGTACGACGCGGTCGGCGCCGCCGGTCAGTTGCAGCCGCGCCGCCCCGGCGTGGAAGTCAACGACAGCGCGATTCCGGAGTGGAGCTCCAACGCGACCTTGTCGTGGAAGCGCAACGCCTGGACCGGTTCGTGGACCGTGCGCCATATCTCCGAACTGACCGAGACCTGCCAGGCCTCGGCGCTGGAGTCGCCGTACTGCGACAACTCCGTGACCGGCGCGAACAAGCTCTCGCCGACCACGTACCACGACATCCAGCTGGGCTACCACTTCGAACTGTTGAAGGGCCTGCAGGTCACCGGCGGCGTCAACAACCTGTTCGACAAGGACCCGCCGGTGTGCCTGTCGTGCTCGCTCAACGGCTACGACGCGTCCACCTACGACATCCCGGGCGGGCGTTTCTTCTACGTGCGCGCGGATCTGCGGTTCTGATCCTGGGGTAAGGCGTCAACGAAAAGAAACGGCCGGCGCTGCGAGGCGCCGGCCGTTTTCGCTTGGGGGTTCTGCGATCGTCGGGACGCGGCTGCGATGGGGTTTTCGTCGTTGTCGCGTTCTCGCGGTCGCAGCTTGCGCAGCTCCTACAGTCTGAAACGAAACCGGCCGCAGCCCCTGTAGGAGCTGCGCAAGCTGCGACCGCGCCAACGCAACCGCGACGAACCCGGCTATCGCCCGCGCACCGACGCATGCCGGATCACCTCCAGCGCCTGTGCGGCGTCGCAGGCGTACAAGCCCGCGCCCCAGGCCGCGTTCTGTTCCACGCAGGCCCAGCCGCGATCCTCGATATAGCCCACGTCGATCACGCACGCGCGCGGCAAGGCCACGCGCGGATCGTCGAGCATGCGCTGCAGGAACGCGGTGGCCTGCGCGTCTTCTTCGTCGCTGCTGGCGAAGCCGCTGTCGCGCGCCAGCTCGCCTTCGCGCGAATACAGCGACCAGGTACGCAGGCGGCGGTCGAGCACGAAGCAGCGCAGTTCGCAGCGCCAGCGCACCACGTCGGCGACCAGCACCGGCATGTCCTCGTCGTAGCCCAGCGGCAGTTCGGCGCCGGTATAGACGCGGGCCGGGAAGCTCTTGTCGTTGGGCGGCTTGACGAAGGCCGGCGCGGTGCGCGCGCGCTGCGCGCCGAGCGTGCTCAAACCGATCTCGCGCAGGCGGTATTCCGGCGGCAGCGCCGGCAGCCAGTCTTCGGGCGGATTGTCCAGGCGCAGGCCGAGCGCCGCGCCGATCTGCGGCGCGAACAGCGCTTCGCCGTAGAACACCGCGTCGTCGAGATCGCGCAGGCGATCGGGCACGCGCCAACCCGGCAGGCGCTCGATCGACCAGCCCTGGCGCGAGGCGGCTTTCCACAAGGCCTGGGCGTCGTCGGTGTGGCGGGGCGTGAGGATCAGCGTGGGCATGGCGTGGCGGCGGTGGGAATGCCGGTGCAGCGTCGGGGAAAGGGCGAGGTGCGTCAACGGCCGGAATCGGCGTCGATCGGGGGATGAGCGGCGCTGGATGATCGTGTGCGTTGCGGCGTTTCCAACGTCGCGGGCGGCCTGCACGTCGTTCCGGCGAAAGCCGTAATCTATTTTACCGCTGCCGCTGCCGCTGCCGCTGCCGCTGCCGCTGCCGCTGCCGTTGCCGTAGTTGTTGCTTGTGCTCGCCGCCCAATCCGATGCGAATGTTTCGTAGCCCCGAAGGGCGTGCGCATGGATGCGCACGCGCGCCATGGGACAGGATGTCCCTTATGGCGCGGCCCCGCGCCGGGTGCTGGACTTAGTGGCTTTTGACTTAAAACAAGCGTTTTTCTTTGGCTACTTTCTTTTGTCGCGCTGACAAAAGAAAGTAGCTCGGCCGCTTGCGGACGAAAGCTTTTGATGTTGGCTTGTCGTCACGCGACACATCGCTAACGGCGAAAGCAGCAGCGACGTCAACATGGGTTCCGGCTTTCGCCGGAATGACGGCCGTAGGGTTGCGTATCCGACTGTAGGAGCGGCGCGAGCCGCGACCGCGCCGACGCAACTACGACGAAACTTTCGCAATCGCCGCGATGGCGCGGTCGCGGCTTGCGCCGCTCCTACAGGGGGCGTGCCGCGGTGGGGTCTGCGTTTGCGTGTTCGTTCGAGTGACGACAAGCGACCATCAAGAGCTTCCGTCCGCAAGCGGCCGGGTCACTTTCTTTGTCTGAAGCCACAAAGAAAGTAACCAAAGAAAAGGCCTCGTTTTTTCGGATCAAGAGCCACTAGGGCTCATCGTGGCGCGGGGCCGCGCCATAAGGGGCATCCATGCCCCATGGCGCGCGTGCGCATCCATGCGCACGCCCTCCGGGGCTGCGAAACATGGGCTTCGCGTGGGGTTGCGTCCGAGCGAATGGCAACGGCAATGGCAACAGCAATTGCAACAGCAGAATGGATTCCAGCTTTCGCTGGAATGACGGGATTGGGGATGACGGCGCAGAAGGTCGGCGTCGTTAGCGGCGCGGAAGTGGCTGCGTTGAAAGGGCGTGAGCCGTGAAGCGGTGCGCGTAGAGGAGGGGCGGTGCGCCGGCTTGCGCTTTCGGTCGGGATGCGCCGCGACCTCCGCCGAGCTCAGCGTAACGCGTCGTCCGGCACGTCCAGCTCCAGCGACAGCGCCAGATGATCGGACTGCGCCGCCGGCATCGCCTTGGCGGCGATGTAGCCCAGGCCGTCGCCGAGCAGGATGTGGTCGATCGCGCGCTGCGGACGCCAGCTGGGGAAGGTCGGCAGGATGTCGGCCGGTCGTTGCAGCCGGGTGTCGCGGAACAGCGCCTGCATTTCCGGGCTGTCGGCGGAACAGTTGAAGTCGCCCATCAGCACCGCGTGCGGATGGTCGTGCAGCAGTTCGGCGATGAAGGCCAGCTGCGAGGCGCGCGAGCCGGCGCCGAGGGAAAGATGGGCGACGGCGACGGTGAGGCCGTCGTCGCCGTTGCCGTAGTGCGCGACCAGCACGCCGCGGCCGGCGATGCGCCCGGGCAGCGGGTGGTCGACCACTTCGCGCGGCTCCAGCCGGCTCAGCAGGCCGTTGGCGCTGGAGGCGACGTTGCCGACGCGCCGGTTCGGCTGGTGGCTCCAGTAATCGAAGCCGGCGCGCTGGGCGAGGTAGTGCGTTTGATTGGTGAAGCCCGAACGCAGGCTGCCCGGGTCGCTCTCGTTGAGGCCGACGATGTCGTGCTCGCCGGCCAACTGGGCGATGGTGTCCAGGCTACCGCGCTTGTTGCCGGCGGGCAGCACGTGCGACCAGCTGCGCGTCGCGTAATCGCTGTAGCGACGCGTGCTGGAACCGGCCTGGATGTTGGCGCTGAGCAGGCGCAGCCGGCGAGTGGTCATGCCCGGTACGAGCGCGGTCGGGGCCGGCCGATCAGTTCTTGACCGGCGCCGCGGCCGGAGCCGGGGCCGCGCCGGCCATCGCCGCGCGCTCGCGCGCGACCAGGTGGTCGGCGATGCGCAGGTAGTCCTCGAAGCCCTTGCCCTTGACCAGGTACTTGCCGTTGATCACCAGGCTCGGGCTGGCGTCGACGCCCGAGCGCGCCATGAACTGCTCGGCGCGCTTGCCCTTGGCGGTGATGGCGAAGCTGTTCATGGTGCCGATGAAGTCGGCCGGCTTGACCCCGTACTTGGCATAGAACTCGCCGAAGGTCTGGTCGTTGACGGTGCGGTAGTCGATCGACTGGTCGATGTGCACGGCGCGGAACATCGCTTCGTGGGTCTTGTCGATCAGGCCCAGGGTCTGGGCGGCGTAGAAGGCCTTCTCGAACGGGATCGGGTTGGCGCCGAACGGACCGGCGATCGGGGTGAACTTGACGTCGGCGGTCTGCTTCTTGCGCCACTCGACCAGCAGCGGCTCGAACTGGGCGCAGTGCGGGCAGGTGTAGCTGAAGATCTCGGCGACTTCGATCTTGCCCGGGGCCGGATCGAACGGCTGGCCGCCCGGGATTTCCTGGTAGTCGGTGCCGGCGACCGGCGTCGGACCGGCCGGCGGGGTCGCGGTGGCGGCCGGAGCGATGGCCGGATCGGCCTGGGCCGGCGCCGCGGTTTCGCCGGCGGCCGGCGCGGCGGGCGCGCCCTCGGCCGGGGCGGCGGCCGGCGCGGTTTCGGTGGCGGCGGGCGCGGCCGGGGCGGCCGTCTCGGCCGGCGCCTCGGTCTTGCCGCACGCGGCCAGCGCGATCAGCGCGCCGAGCAGCAGCGGATAGCGGGACAGGGTGGCGATACGCGAATTCATCGTGATCTCCGCAACAACTTCGGGAAAAAGGCGGGTGCGGCGGCGAAAGGCCGTCCGCGACGGCCCGCCAGCATAGCGGGCGGGCGACTTAACGGGGAGTGTAGAGGCGGCGGGAACGGGGCCTGCGCGCGCGCGGCGCGCGGCCGGCGCGCGATGGCCTGTTCCGATTCCCGCCCGGGCGCCTCAGCGCTTGGCCTTGGCCCGCTCGCGCGCGATCAGGTGATCGGCCACGCGCAGCATGTCGTCGAACCCCTTCTGGGTGGTGATGCGGTACTTGCCGGCGACCACCATGCCCGGGGTGCCCTCGATGCCGGAGGCCATGATGAAGTCGGTGGCGCGCTTCATCGTTTGCTCGGTGGTCTTGCCGGTCATGGTCGCGGCGAAGGTGCCGGCGTCGGCGCCGTACTTGGCGTAGAAGCCGGCGATCTCCTGCGCGCTGGCGTTCTGGATCGGCAGGCTCTTGTCCTCGTGCAGGGCCTTGAACACCGCTTCGTGGGTCTTGGGCAGCAGCTTGAGCGACTGCGCGGTGTAGAAGGCCTGCGCGTACGGGGTCCAGTAGCCGCCCCACGGCGCGGCCAGCGGCACGAAGTTCACGTCGGCCGGCAGGGTCGCCTTCCACTTCGAGATCAGCGGCTCGAAGTGGGCGCAGTGCGGGCAGGTGTAGCCGAACACTTCGACCACCTCGATCTTGCCGGCCGGGGTCGAGAACGGCTTGCCGCCCGGGATTTCGACGTAGTCCACGCCCGGCTCGGGCGCGGGGCCGGTCGCGGCCTTGGGCGCGGCGAGGCTGGCGAAGGGAAGGGCGGCGAGCAGCAGCAGGGTGGCGAGGCGTCGGTTCATCGGAAAGGGTCTCGTCGGAAAGGGCCGGCTGCGCGTCGCGCCGGTGGGGCGGGCTTGGGAACGTCGCCGCCAAGGATAACGGCCGGCGCGGGCGGCCTGCAGTCTGCTATGGGACCGGACGGTGTCGTGTGAGTTCCGCGGCGGGACTCGATGTGAAGTGCGTCACTTTTACGCAGGGCGGGGCTTCTTGTACGAGCGGCGCGAGCCGCGATCGCGGGGTGGCCGGTCGCGGCGAAAATCCGCGGGCCGTTACGCGGGGCTGGTGGCTTTTGTCGTCGTTGCAGTGTCGCGGTCGCGGCTTGCGCCGCTCAGGGGGGCGATGTGGGACTCGCGGCGGGCGGAAACGAAAGCGCCGGAGTTACGTGGGCCGGGTCGGTTTCGTCGTCGTTGCGGTGTCGCGGTCGCTGCTTGCGCCGCTCCTACAGGGAGGGCGATGCGGGTTCGCGGCGGGCGGAAACGAAAACGCCGGCGCGGGGCCGGCGTTTTCGGGTGCTTCGCGCTGCGCTCAGCCCTTGGCGGGCGCGGCCGGCGCGGCGGCCGGCTTGGGCGCTTCGGCCGGTGCCGCCGGCTGGGCCGGGGCGGGCGCGGCGGCGGGCTTGGCCGCCGGGGCCGGGGCGCCGGCGGCGGCGACGTCGTCGGCGCGTTCGTGCAGGCCCTGCAGGTAGCTGGCGAGCGAACCGATCTCTTCGTCGGTGAGCTGCTTGGCCACGCCGGCCATCACGTTGAACAGGTGCGGATCGCGCTGGGTGGTGGTGCCGGCGCGGTATTCCTCCAGGCGACGCTGCGAGTAGGCGGCCTGCTGACCGGCCAGGTGCGGGTAGGCCGGGCCGGGGTTGCCGGCGCCGCCGGGGCCGTGGCAGGCCATGCAGGCGGGGATGCCGCGCGCCTTGTCGCCGCGGCGGAACAGGTCCTCGCCGACCTGGTAGAACTTCTTGTCCTTGTTCGGGCCGGAGGCGATGACGGTGTCGTCGGCCACGCCGGCGCCGGACTTCTGGGTCGCGAAGTAGGCGCCCAGGTCGCGCGCGTCCTGTTCGCTGAGCGCGTCGGCGAAGGGCTTCATCGCCGCGGCCATGCCGGTGTTGCGCTCGCCGCTCTTGAACAGGGCGATCTGGTGGGCGATGTAGCGCTCGCTCTGGCCGGCCAGGCGCGGGTACTGCGGATCGGTCGGGTTGCCGTCCAGGCCGTGGCAGGCGGCGCAGGTGCCGGCCTTGGTGGCGCCGGCCTTGACGTCGCCCCACTTGCTTTGCGGCCCGGCGTTCAACGGCGCCGTCTGCACCGGTTCCTTGTCCGGGATCGGCGTGACCGTGGTCTGGGCATACGCGACGGCGGCGACCGCAAAGACGGCGAGACCGACGAGGCTCAGGACGCGGGCTTGGCTCATGTAGCTGGGCTCCGAACTGCTTGGCTTTCTGGGTGGCGGGCTTGCTGGAAGGCGGGCGTGCGGTACGGCAAAAGCGGGTCGCGACTCGGTCGTGCTGTGGCCGGTCGCGCCGGGCGCCGGAACCTTGGAATTATCATCGCCGGCCCGGACGGGGTCAACGCGGGTTCAGGTGCGCGCGGTCGCCGAATGCGGTTTTGCGCCCGCGGCGGGGCCCGCCCGCGCGATCCTACGTGCGATCCTATGGGCATGAGCAATCCCCTCGCCCGCGCCCGTTACCTGTTGTCGGCGCACAACGTCAAGCAATTGCCGCCCGACGGCGGTTTCGAGGTGGCCTTCGCCGGCCGCTCCAACGCCGGCAAGTCCAGCGCCCTCAACGCCCTGTGCCAGCAGAACGCGCTGGCGCGCGTGTCCAAGACGCCCGGCCGCACCCAGCAACTGGTGTTCTTCGACGTCAGCCCGCTGCACCGCGGCCCCGAGCCGGCGCCGGAGCCGGACCGCTTCCTGGTCGACCTGCCCGGCTACGGCTACGCCAAGGTCCCGCAGGACCTGCAGGCGCACTGGCAGGCCTTCCTCGACCGCTATTTCCAGACCCGCCAGGCGCTGCGCGGGCTGGTGGTGGTGATGGACATCCGCCACCCGCTGAAGGACTACGACCGGCAGATGATCGCCTACGCGGTGAACCGCGGCCTGCCGGCGCACGCGCTGCTGACCAAGGCCGATAAGTTCGGCCGCGGCCAGCAGCAGCAGGCTTTGATGGCCGTGCGCAAGGACCTGCACGCCAGCTACGGCGACACGGTCAGCGTGCAGACCTTCTCCGGCGAGTCCAAGCAGGGCGTCGACGAGGCGCGCGCGGTGGTCGGCGGCTGGCTGGAGCTGGGTTAGGCCTGTTGAGGTGTGCCGGGGCCGGCTCTGGTGGGAGGGACTTCAGTCCCGATGCTTTGGGACCTGATGAGGCCGATCTTGCTGGTGGTGCGCTCGGCGATCTGAGCCGAAAGCGTCGGGACTGAAGTCCCTCCCACATAAAGCTCCGCCCACGGCCGCCCCGGTGTTGGCCGCCCGAGCCCCATCGTTCGCGTTACCTCCTGGGTATACCGCCAGGAGCCCGCCCGCCATGGACGCGATCGCCGATCCCCGCACCATCCTCGCCGCCGGCGCCTACGGCACCGCGCTGCTGTTCTTCGTCTACGGCGGCTACGTGCTGCAGAAGGCGCGCAGCGCCGAACAGAGCCGCAACGTGCGCTGGTACCTGGGCATCGGCGCGGTGGTGGCGCTGGCGATGATCGGTTTCGACGCGTTCAAGCAGCAGCTCGGCGGCGAACGCGTCGCGCCGGGCGTATTCCTGACCTTCTCGCCGAAGTTCTCCGCGGTCGGCCTGCCCGAGCCGGCGGTGGAATACCGCGGCCAGGCGCTGGCGCTGAGCGCGCCGATCCAGGTCAGCGACCAGAGCAGCATCAACATTTCGGTCGACGCGATCCTGGAGAAGGTCAAAGGGCTGCAGCAGGACAACCGGCAGCTGCAAAGCGCGCTGGGCAGCGCAGCGCTGGCCAGCCAGCCGAAGGAACTGGCCGAGCGCATCGCCGCGGCCGACAGCGCCGGGCAGGACCCGTGCGCGCGCGGCGGCGATGCGACCCTGTGCGGCTGGAAGCAGCTGTCCGCCGGCCAGCTGGCGCGCGCGGAAACGACGTTGCTGCAGGCGGCGAAGGACGCGCCGGCCGCCGACAACCGCGCCAAGGGCGCGGCGCTGAGCGGGCTGGGCGAGATCTACGTCGGCCAGGGGCGCATCGACGAGGCCAAGGTGCAGCTGCGCAAGGCGGCCGAGCTCGGCAACGACGGGGCGAAGAAGCGGCTTGCGACGTTGAACCGCCAGCCGCAGCGTTGATCCGGTCGCCCCTGTAGGAGCGGCGTGAGCCGCGACCGCGACAACTCGACTACGACGAAACTTGCGACGTGGCTGAATTGTCGCGGTCGCGGCTCGCGCCGCTCCCACAGGGAGCGACCGCGAAGCGCATCGCGCGCGTGGGCGCGCCGGCTAGCCCGCCGGCCGCGCCGCATAGGCGCCGTGCCCCGGCAGCCGCAGGCGGCCGCCTTCGACCGCGCCCGACGGCAGGCCGTGGCCGGGATCGGCGATCCAGCCGGCGCGTTCGCCCAGCTCCAGCATCGCTTCGCCGGGGCCGAGGTTGAACACCATCAGCACCGCGTCCGCGCCTTCGCCGCGCACGAACGCGATCACCGGTTCGGCGCTGGGCAGGAACGCGATCGCGCCGTCGAGCAGCGCGCGATGGCGCTTGCGCCAGCCGATGAACCGGCGGAAGCCGTTGAGCGGCGAGGCCGGATCGTCCTGCTGCGCGGCGACGTTGAGCGCGCGATGCTCGGCCGGGATCGGCAGCCACGGCCGGCCGCGGCTGAAGCCGGCGCCGTCGCCGGCATCGGCGCCGGCGTCCCACGGCAGCGGCGTGCGGCAGCCGTCGCGGCCCTTGAAGTTAGGCCAGAAGGTCTTGCCGTACGGGTCCTGCAGCGCTTCGAACGGCACCTCGGCCTCGGCCAGGCCGAGTTCCTCGCCCTGATACACGCACACCGAGCCGCGCAGCGAGCACGCCAGCGCGCTGACCAGGGTGGCGAAATGCTTCGGCGCCTCGCCGCGGCCCCAGCGCGTGACCACGCGCTGCACGTCGTGGTTGGAGATCGCCCAGCACGGCCAGCCTTCGCGCATGCTCGCTTCCACCCGCTGCACCGTGCCGCGGATGTGTTCGACGTTGTAGTCGTCGGTCAGCAGCTCGAAGCTGTAGCCCATGTGCAGGCGGCCGGCGCGGGTGTATTCGTCCATCGTCGCCAGCGAGTCTTCCGAGGAGATCTCGCCCAGCGCCACCGCGCCCGGATAGCGGTCCAGCAGCGCGCGCAATTCGCCGAGAAACGCCAGGTTCTCGGGCTGGGTGTTGTTGTAGTGGTGGTACTGGAACGCGTAGGGATTGTCCGGGCTGAAGCCGCGGCCCACGCGCTGCGCCGCAGGCTTGGGCGGGTTGTCGCGCAGTCGCGCGTCGTGGAAGCAGAAGTTGATCGCGTCCAGGCGCAGGCCGTCGACGCCGCGTTCGAGCCAGAAGCGCACGTTGTCGAGCACCGCCGCGCGCACGTCGGGGTTGTGGAAATTCAGGTCCGGCTGGGCCGAAAGGAAGTTGTGCAGGTAGTACTGCTGCCGGCGCGGCTCCCAGCGCCAGGCCACGCCGCCGAACAGCGACATCCAGTTGTTCGGCGCGGTGCCGTCCTCGCGCGCATCGGCCCAGACGTACCAGTCGGCGAATTCGTTGTCGCGGCTCTCGCGGCTGCGCTTGAACCACTCGTGCTCGTTGGAGGTGTGGCTGAGCACCTGGTCGATCATCACCTTCAGGCCCAGCGCGTGGGCCTTGGCCAGCAGGCGGTCGAAGTCGCCGATGTCGCCGAACAGCGGATCGACCGCGCGGTAGTCGGCGATGTCGTAGCCGAAGTCGGCCATCGGCGATTTGAAGAACGGCGAGATCCAGATTGCGTCCACGCCGAGGTCGGCGATGTAGCCGAGCTTGTCGACGATGCCGGGCAGGTCGCCGACGCCGTCGCCGTCGAGGTCGCGGAAGCTGCGCGGATACACCTGGTAGATCACCGCGCCGCGCCACCACGAGGGATCGCGTTGCGCGGGCTGGGAGGATGCGACGGCGGACAAGTGCGGCCCCTGTGTTTTCGTGTGGTGCGGCGCGCGACGGCGCTGCGTTGCGGCGATGCGCGCCAGCTTACCGCCGCCGCCCGCGGCGGCCGCCGCGCCTGCATACGTATTCATGGCGCAAGCGCGGGCGGAACTGCGACATGAATGCGACTGCATCCCATGAATACGTATGCAGAACCCGCTGCAAGCCGTAAGGCATGCCTAACATGCGCCCAGACCACGGCCCCGATGCCGCGGCGGACGCAGCGCGCCGGCAGTGCGCGCGCGGCCACAGAACACAACGCTCTGGAGGGGAGCCATGTCGCATTCCACGCCGGCCGCACGCAGGCCGAAGCAACTCGACCGCCATCTGTTGACCCTGGCCCTGGCATCGCTGGGCCTGTGCGGCTTCGCACCGGCCTGGGCCGCGGACGCGCCCGCGCCGCAGGACGCCGCGCCCGCCGCCGCGCAGGCCGCGCACGAGCTCGACGCCGTGCAGGTCACCGGCAACCGCCGCGTGCAGTCGATCCAGAAATACGCCGGCACCATCCAGTCCTTCAGCGGCGAGGACATCGCCAAGCTCGGCATCAACACCGACTTCCGCAACCTGCAGGCGGTGGTGCCGGGACTGCAGATCACCAAGCAGGAAGGCAAGTACGAGATATTCCTGCGCGGCATCGGCGCGGCCGACTCGGACTTCTCGTCCGACCCGTCGGTGGCGACCTACTACAACGGCATCTACCTGCCGCGTCCGCGCTCGATCGGCCCGATGTTCTTCGACGTCGACCGGATCGAGGTCAACAAGGGCCCGCAGGGCACGGTGCGCGGCCGCAACGCCACCGGCGGCTCGATCAACGTGATCTCCAAGCGCCCGGAACTCGGCGTGACCAGCGGCGGACTCAAGGTCGGCGCCGGCAATTACGACTTCACCAACGCCGAGGGCGTGCTGAACCTGCCGATCGGCGAGACCTTCGCCTTGCGCGCGGCGCTGTTCGACGAGGAGCGCTCCTCCTACATCAGCAACGGCTATCCCAAGTCGCTGTTCGACGCCGAAGGCCCGAGCGCGCTCGACAACCAGGCCGCGCGGCTGTCGGCGCTGTGGCAGCCCAACGACAAGTTCTCCGCCTACGTGATGCTGGACAAGGTCACCGAGCGCGGCACCGGCGACCCGGGCCTGTTCGCCGAGCGCGGCCTCGCCGCGGGCTACGACATCAAGGACCTGGACGACCCGTTCAAGCAGTACTTCCGCACCCAGGGCAAGACCACCAACGACATCGAAGGCATCGCCGCGACCTTCACCTACGCGTTCAACGACGCGGTGTCGGTGGAGTTCAACACCTCCTACCGCAAGTACGACTTCTACAACCGCAACGCCTCGCGCGAATGGCAGCTCGGCCCGGTGTATCCGGGCTCGGAGCGCGAAGCCTATTTCAATCCCGAGCGGCTGGACTGGTACGACACCTTCTACCAGGCCGACAAGTCGTCCTCGCGCATCAACGAGCTGCGCTTCTTCGGCGATACCGGCAAGCTGATCTGGTCGGCGGGACTGTTCAACTACGAAGAGAAGTACGACTACGTCTCCTGGGACGTCGGCAACGGCTACTTCGGCGATTGCGACTGGTGGCGGCCGGGCACGGTCTGCGGCTACCAGGACGGCCTCGGCGGCGAGAACCGCGGCGACGGTTCCAAGGTCGAGTCCAACGCGGTCTACGGCGATTTCAGCTTCGCCGCGACCGATTCGCTGCGCCTGATCGGCGGCATCCGCTACACCCGCGACAAGAAGATCGCGCGCGAATCCAACGTCAAGTACCAGTTCGTGATTCCCGAGGAACTGTTCCAGCAGTTCACCGGCCAGCCGATCAACACCGCGACCAATCCCTACGTCACCGGCCTGGTGCTGGGTTCGCCGGGCTTCCAGCTGGCCGGCCCGGGTCGCCGCCGCGGCGGCGCCCCGAGCATCTGCACCGGCTGGACGCCGGCCGATCTGCAATGCGGCCCGGGCGGCAACACCCTCGACTACTTCCTCGGCGGCTTCCAGAACTTCGGCGGCAACGACAACTGGGCGCAGTTCCTGCAGCAGAACCGCGACCAGATCCAGGTGATCGCGCGCTCGGACTTCCCCGGTGGCCGCAGCCAGGACGTGTACAAGGACAACTACGTCGACTGGCGCGTGGGCTTCGAGTACGACCTCGGCGCGAAGGTGATGCTGTACGGCACGGTGTCGACCGGCACCCGCGCCGGCGGCATCAACCGTCCGCTGGCGCTCAACGACGGCAGCGCGCTGGCGCCGAGCTTCGCGCCGGAAGAGCTGACCGCGTACGAAGCCGGCATCAAGGGCGACTACCTCTGGGGCGAGACCCCGGTGCGCCTGAACGCGTCGGTGTTCTACTACGACTACAAGGACAAGGTGCTGCAGAACCTGATCGACGTGCCGGCGCCGACCCCGACCAATCCCAACGCGACCAGCCGCCAGGTGTTCAACGACAACGCGGCGAACGCGAGCGTGCTGGGGCTGGAGCTGGAAGGCAGGGTCGGCCTGCCGCACGGCTTCGACCTGGGCTACAACTTCACCTACCTCGACGCCACGTTCGACGATTCCAACGTGCTCGACACGCGTTCCGGCGGCCTCGGCCTGATCGTGCCGCTGGACGGCAACCGCCTGCCGAACACGTCCAAGTACAACGCCAACGTCAGCCTGTCGCAGACCGTCGACATCGGCCGCGGCGCGCTGAACTCGTTCGACTGGACGATCAACCTGACCTACCGCTCCGACTACTACCTGACCGCGTTCAACAGCCGCGGCTTCGGCCTGGATGCGAACGGCAAGGTGATCGAGATCCCGCTCAAGGACATGCCGTTCAACAACGGCTCCAACCCGGCCGCCGGCGGCGGCCCGGCCAACGGCCTGGCGATGCGCGACGACGTGGACGGGTTCTTCACCGTCAACGTCTCGGCCGGGTTGAACTTCGGCAGCGACAACCAGTTCCGCATCGACGGTTTCGTGTCCAACCTCACCGACGAGGTGTACTCGGGCAAGGGCTTCGTCAACAACTCGACCAACATCCGTTACTTGAACACGCCGCGGATGTACGGCATCCGCTTCGCTTCGCAGTTCTGATCGCCGCGCGGCCCCGCGTCCGCCACGGACGCGGGGCCGCAGCCGTCGTCGCCCGCGGGGCGACGCGGCGGCGGGCGCGCCGCGTTGCGGCCGCCATCCCGCGTCGCCGCGCGCGCCCCGTGCCAGACTTCCCGCCATGACCGACCGCCCCGACGCGCCGACCCGCAAGCCGCAGCTGACGTTCTGGCAGATCTGGAACATGTGCTTCGGCTTCCTCGGCATCCAGTTCGGCTTCGCCCTGCAGAACGCCAACGTCAGCCGCATCTTCCAGACCCTGGGCGCGTCGATCGACGACATCCCGATGCTGTGGATCGCCGCGCCGCTGACCGGGCTGATCGTGCAGCCCATCGTCGGCTACCTGTCCGACCGCACCTGGACCGGCCTGGGCCGGCGCCGCCCGTACTTCCTGATCGGCGCGATCCTGGCCACGCTGGCGCTGATCGCGATGCCGAACTCGCCGACGCTGTGGATCGCCGCCGGCCTGCTGTGGGTGCTCGACGCCTCGATCAACATCTCGATGGAGCCGTTCCGCGCCTTCGTCGGCGACCAGCTGCCGCAGCAGCAGCGTCCCGCCGGTTACGCGATGCAGAGCTTCTTCATCGGCGTCGGCTCGGTGGTGGCGAGCCTGCTGCCGTACCTGCTCGCGCACCTGGGCGTCGGCAACACCGCCGCCGCCGGCGCGGTGCCCGACACGGTGCGCTATTCGTTCTACTTCGGCGGCGCGGTGCTGCTGCTGTCGGTCGGCTGGACCGTGCTGCGCACGCGCGAGTACCCGCCGCAGCAGTTGCAGGCCTTCGACGAGGCGCCGGCGGCCGAGGCCGCGCCCGAGCGCGACCGGGTCCGCTGCCTGCTGTTCGGCGCATCCTGGGTGGTGGTCGGCGGAATCTGCGCGACCGCGATCTCCATGCTCAGGCTCGACCGCCAGCTGTACGTGCTGGCGGCGCTGATCGCCGCGTTCGGGTTGGCTCTGCTGGTGCGCGGGGCGATCCGCGACGAGCACGGTTTCGCCCGGGTGATGGACGACGTCGGCGCGATGCCGTCGACGATGGCGCGGCTGGCGGTGGTCCAATTCTTCTCCTGGTTCGCCTTGTTCGCGATGTGGATCTACACCACGCCGGCGGTCACCCAGCTGCATTACCACACCAGCGACACCGCCTCGGCCGCCTACAACGAAGGCGCCAACTGGGTCGGCGTGCTGTTCGCCGCCTACAACGGCTTCGCCGCGCTGGCGGCGATCGCGATCGCGCCGATGGCGCGGCGCTGGGGCCTGCGCCGCAGCCATGTGTTCAACCTCGCGCTCGGCGGCGCCGGGCTGATTTCGGTGGCGCTGCTGCGCGATCCGCAGATGCTGCTGCTGTCGATGGTCGGCGTCGGCTTCGCCTGGGCCTCGATCCTGTCGCTGCCGTACGCGCTGCTGTCCGACAGCGTGCCGGCGGCGAAGATGGGCGTGTTCATGGGCATCTTCAATTTCTTCATCGTCATCCCGCAGCTGGTCGCGGCGAGCCTGCTCGGGTTCCTGATCAAGCACCTGTTCGGCGGCCAGCCGGCGGCGGCGCTGGCGATCGGCGGGGTCAGCCTGTTCGTCGCCGGCGCCTGCACGCTGTGGGTGCGCGAGCCGGCGCCGCGGGTGCGCGCGTGAGGCCGCTGCTGCTGGCCGCGCTGAGCCTCGCGCTGGCCGCGTGCGCGCACGGCGGCGGCGCGCGCGAAGCGCCGCCGCAACGCGATTACTACGGCACCCTGGCGCCGATGGCGAGCGAGGCGGTGTACTTCGTCGTCACCGACCGCTTCGTCAACGGCGACGCCGGCAACGACCAGCGCGAGCAAGGCGGGCCGGACCCGGACACGCGCAGCTTCGACCGGCCGGTGCCCGGCGCGCCCGCGGGCGAGAGCGACAACATCGGCTACCTCGGCGGCGACTTCAAGGGCCTGCTCGACAATGCGGGCTACATCCGCGACATGGGCTTCGGCGCGGTGTGGCTGACGCCGATCGTCGACAATCCCGACGAGGCCTTCACCGGCGGCGATGCGGTGACCTGGGGCGGCGCGTTCCAGGACCGCGGCAAGACCGGTTACCACGGCTATTGGGGCGTGGACTTCTATCGCCTCGACGAGCACCTGCCGAGCCCGGGACTCGACTTCGCCGCACTGACCCGCGGGCTGAAGCAGCACGGGCTCAAGACCGTCCTCGACATCGTCGCCAATCACGGCTCGCCGTCGTTCACGATGCGCAAGCCGCAGGCCAAGTACGGGCGGATCTACCGCGACGGCGAGTTGGTAGCCGATCACCAGAACCTGGCGCCGGAACGACTCGATCCCGCGCACGACCCGCTGCATCGTTTCTTTCACAACGAACGCGACCTGGTCCAGCTGTCGAACATCGACGACACCAATCCGGCGGCGATGGACTATTTCGTCGGCGCTTACTCGCAGTGGCTCGACCAGGGCGCCGACGCGTTCCGCATCGACACCATCCGCCACATGCCGCTGGCGTTCTGGCGCGAATTCGCCGCGCGCATGCGCGCAAAACGGCCGGGATTGTTCATGTTCGGCGAGGCCTTCGACTACAAGCCGGAGAACATCGCGCCGTTCACCTGGGCCGGCAACGGCGGCGTCAGCGTGCTGGATTTCCCGCTCAAGGAGCGGCTGGCCGACGTGTTCGGCAAGCCCCGCGCCGACTATGCGCGGCTGGAGGAGCGGTTGTACCTGCAAGGCGGGCCGTACGCGAATCCGTACGAGCTGATGACCTTCTACGACAACCACGACATGCCGCGCCTGGACGCCAGCGACGACGGCTTCATCGACGCGCACAACTGGCTGTTCACCGCGCGCGGGATTCCGGTGATCTACTACGGCTCCGAGATCGGGTTCGAGCGCGGGCGCGCCGAGCATGCCGGCAATCGCAACTACTTCGGCCAGCCGCGCGTGGACGCGGCGCGCTCGCATCCGATCCGCGTCGCGCTCAAGCGCGTCGCCACGGTGCGGCGGGACTCGCCGGCGCTGCAGCGCGGTCTGCAGCTGAACGTATCGCTGCAGGGCGACCGAGCCGCGTTCTATCGCGTGTACGAACACGCGGGCGTCGCCCAGATCGCGCTGGTGCTGCTCAATAAGGGCGATGCGCCGGCGCAGTTCGCGGTCGGCGAATACCTGCAGGCCGGCCGCTGGCGCGCGGCGCTGGGCGGTGGCGAGGTCGCGGTCGGCGAGGGCGGCACGCTGCGCGCATCGGTGCCGGCGCATGGCGTGGAGGTGTATCTGCTCGATGCGCCGGCGCGCCGCGCGGATCTGGTCGCGGCGCTGGACCAAGCGATGGCGCGGGCGCGCAAGCGCTGAGCGTCTCGTCGGTCCGCTACCTGCAGGAGCGGCGCGAGCCGCGACCAACCGAAGCCGCGTAGCCCCGCCGTAGCTCCCCAAAGCCCCGATCCCCCAGCCCGTCATTCCGGCGAAAGCCGGAATCCAACTTGCCGTTGCCTTTGTCGTCGCTCTCGCCCGGCCGACCGCAGCGCAAAGTCAAAATGGATTCCGGCTTTCGCCGGAATGACGGTGCGAGGGTGCGAGGGTGCGATACGACGTGAGGCGACGCGACGCGATACAAGGCCTGTCGGCCCTTCAGCCCCCGCAAGACTTGCGCACCACCAACGTCGTCGGCAAGCGCTGGCTCGCGGCATCCTCGCCGCGGATCAACCGCATCAACGCCTCGACCAGCAACTCGCCCGCCTGCTTGGTGTCCTGGAACACCGTCGTCAGCGGCGGATGCGCGAACCGCGCCATCGGCAGGTCGTCGAAGCCGATCACCGACACGTCCTCGGGCACGCGCAGCCCGCGCTCGGTCAGCGCGCGCATCGCGCCGATCGCGATCAGGTCGCTGGCGGCGAACACCGCGTCGAACGGCAGGCCGCGCGCCAGCAGTTCCAGCGCGGCGGCATGGCCGGCGTCCTCCGAACTTTCCGCATCGACCTGCAGCGCGCGGTCCAGCGCCAGCCCGGCGTCGTTCAAGGCCTGCTCGCAGCCGAGGAAGCGGTCGAGGAATTCAGGGTAGTGGCTGGACGCGTCGCCGAGGAACGCCACCCGCCGCCGCCCGAGCGCGACCAGGTGCGCGCCGGCCTGGCGCCCGCCGCCGAGGTTCTCGCAGCCGATCGACAGCCCCGGCTGGTCCGGCAGCACCGCGCCCCAGCGCACGAAGCGGGTGCCCTGTTCGACCAGCCGCTGCAGCTTGCCCTGGTAGGCCAGGTAATCGCCGTAGCCGAGCAGGATCAGGCCGTCGGCCTTCATGCTGTCCTCGTAGTCGGCGGCCCAGTCGTCGGAGAGTTGCTGGAACGAGATCAGCAGGTCCTGGCCGTGGCGCGCGCAGGCGCGGGTGATCGAGCCGAGCATCGACAGGAAGAACGGGTTGATGTGCGACTCGTCCGGAGTCGGGTCCTCGAACAGCAGCAGCGCCAGCGTTCCCGAGCGCTGCCGGCGCAGGCTGGAGGCGTGGCGGTCGACCTTGTAGTTGAGCTCGCGCACCACCGCCTCGACCCGCTTGCGCGTCTCGGCGTTGACCAGCGGACTGCCGCTGAGCACGCGCGAGACCGTGGCCTGGGAGACGCCGGCCAGGTGGGCGATGTCGACCGAGGTGGCTTTGGTCTTTTTGCGCATGGCGGGAGTGTAGCGGGGACCGGGGACCCGGGACCGGGGACCCGGGCAAGAGCAAAAGCGTTGTCCGCGGCTTTACCCGGTCCCGGGTCCCCGGTCCCCCGATCAACCCTGCTCCAGCCGCGGATCCATCCACCCCCGCAGCGCATCCACCAACACATTGATCGCCACGATCAACGCCCCGATCGCCAGCACCACGCCCAGCACCAGGGTGTAGTCGCGATTGAGCGCGCCCTGGACGAAATAACGCCCCATGCCGGGGATGCCGAACACCTGCTCGACCACCGCCGAACCGGTGACCACGTTGATCAGCGCCGGCGACAGCCACGCCGCCACGGGCAACAGCGCCGGCTTGAGCGCATGGGCGAACAGCAGCCGGGTTTCCGACAGGCCGCGGGCGCGCGCGGCGCGCAGGTAGTCGGCCGACAGCGTGTCCAGCAGCGAGGCGCGGGTCAGCCGCGCGCAATAGGCGATGTTGGGCAGGGCCAGCGCGATCACCGGCAGCACCACGTTGTCCCATTCGCCCCAGCCGCCGGCCGGCAGCCAGTGCAGGGTCACCGCGAACAGCAGCACCAGCAGCGGCGCGACCACGAACTTCGGGATCGCCAGGCCGAGCCCGGCCAGCAGCATCAGCGCGCGGTCGGTCCAGCCGCCGGCGCGCAGCGCCGCCCACGCGCCCAGGCCCACGCCGAACAGCAAGGCCAGCAGCAGCGCCAGGCCGCCGTTGAGCGCCGACACCGGCAGCGCGTTGGCGATCAGCTGGTTGACGGTGTAGTCGGGGTACTGGAACGAGGGCCCCAGGTCGCCGCGCAGCGCGTCGCCGAACCAGCCCAGGTATTGCAGGAGCAGCGGTTGGTCGAGCCGGTACTGCGCATCGAGCACCGCCTGCACTTCCGGCGGCGCCGCCTTCTCGGTGTCGAACGGGCCGCCCGGCGCGGCGCGCAGCAGGACGAAGCACAGCGTGCCGAGCAGCCACAGGGTGATCGCCGCTTCCAGCAGGCGGCCGCCCAGGCGCAGCAGTCGCGGCGCCGCGTGCATCAGACCCGCACGCCGAACAGGTGGCCGACCGCGGTCGCCGCGGCCATCGCCATCGCGCCCCAGAACGTCACCCGCAGCGCGCCGCGCAGCATCCGCGCGCCGCCGGCCCAGGCCGCGAGCGCGCCGGACACCGACAGCGCGACCAGGGTGGTCACGATCGCCACCGGCTGCACGTGTGGGTGCGGCGCCAGCACCACCGCGGCGATCGGCAGCGCCGCGCCGCCGACGAAGGCGCCGGCCGAGGCCAGCGCCGCCTGCACCGGCCGCGCGCGCAGGGTGTCGGTGATGCCGAGTTCGTCGCGCGCGTGGCTGGCGAGCGCATCGTGCGCGGTGAGCTGGCGCGCGACTTCCCGCGCCAGATCCGCGGTCAGCCCGCGTTGCACGTAGATGCGCGCCAGCTCTTCGAGTTCGCCGTGCGGGTCCTCGGCCAGTTCGCGTTTTTCCACCGCGATGTCGGCGCGCTCGGTGTCGGCCTGCGAGCGCACCGACACGTATTCGCCCGCGGCCATCGACATCGCCCCGGCCACGGTGCCGGCGATGCCGGAGGTGAGGATGGCCGCCGCGTCCGCGCCGCTGGCGGCGACGCCGACCACCAGCCCGGCGACCGAGACGATGCCGTCGTTGGCGCCGAGCACGGCCGCGCGCAGCCAGCCCACGCGCTCGGAGCGGTGCGCTTCGGGATGGCGGCTGCGCGCGTGCGGCGTGGGCTTGGCGGCGCGCGCGTTCATGGCGACAGGCTCAGCCAGCGGCTGGCGTGGCGGTCCAGCGCATTGGCCTGGAACCCGCGCACGCGCCGCGAGACCAGGTGCTTGGAAGTGTAGAAGTACAAGGGAATCGCCGCGTTGTCGTTGAGCAGGCGCTGCTCGGCCGCGCGCAGCCAGGCGTTGCGCGCCGCTTCGGTGGCCGCCGCGTCGGCGCGGGCGAGGCGCTCGCGATAGCCGGCGTCGTCGTAGCCCATCCAGTTCAGCGGGCCGTCGTTGGCGAACGCGGCGAGGAAGTTGCGCGCGTCGGGCAGATCGCCGATCCAGCCGCCGCGGAACGCCTGGGTGATCGCGCGCTGCTTGCGGTTCTGCACGAACACTTTCCATTCTTCGTTGCGCAGGCGCACCTGCACGCCGAGGGTCTGCTTCCACATCGCCGCCACCGCCAGCGACAGGCGCCGGTGCGGGGTGGACGTGTTGTAGCGCAGCTCCAGCACCAACGGACGTTCGGGCGAGTAACCCGCGTGGCGGTACAAGGCGCGCGCATGCGCCTCGCGTTGCGCCTGCGTCCACGATGCCCACGGCATCGCCGCCGGCGCGTAGCCGGCGATGCCCGGCGGCACGATGCCGTAGGCCGGGGTTTCGCCGAGGCCGGTGACGTAGCGGGTGAGTTTGTCGCGGTCGATCGCCATGGTCAGCGCGCGCCGCAGCGCCAGCGCCTGTTCGGCGCAGCGCGCGCTGGCGCAGGCCGGACGGAACGGCGGCTGGGTGGTGTTCAAGCCGAGCCAGAACGCGCCCAGGTACGGCGACAGCCGCAGCTGCTCGCCGAAGCGCGCGCGCAGCGCCGGCAGCGGCTGCGGCGGCACCACCTCGGTGATGTCCAGGTCGCCGGCGGCGAAGCGCTGCAGTTCGGCGGCGGCGTCCTCGGTGACGTGGAAGCGCACCCGCGGCAAGGCGACGCGGGCGGCGTCGTGGAACTGCGGGTTCTTCTCGACGACCAGATTCGCCTGCGGCGTCCAACTGGCGAGGCGGTAGGCGCCGTTGGACACCAACCGGCCCGGCTGGGTGTGCTGCGCGCCGTGCCGTTCGACCGCGGGCAGGTAGACCGGAAACGCGATCGGCAGGGTCAGCAGCGCCGGCAGCGAGGCGCTGCGGGTGAGCCGGAACACCACCGTGCGCGGGTCCGGCGCGCCGACCCCGAGCCGTTCGGGCGCGAGCTTGCCGGCCTGCACCGCCTGGGCGCCGTCGAGCGCGTCGAACAGTTCGCCGAACGGCGCCGCGGTGGCCGGAGCGAAGGCGCGGCGGAAGCTGGCGACCACCTGCGCCGCGTCGAGCGCTTCGCCGTTGCTCCAGCGCAGGCCCGGACGCAGGACGAAGGTCCAGGTGCGGCCGTCGGCCGAGACCGTCCAGCGCTCGGCGATGCCCGGCACCAGCCGGCCCTGCGCGTCCTCGGTCACCAGCCCTTCGTACAGGTCGCGCAGCACGTTGCCGCAGGCGACTTCCTGGCAGCGGTGCGCGTCCAGCGTGCTCGGCTCGGGCCCGTTGCCGCGTTCCAGCTGCGCGGTCGCGTCCGCCACCGCCTGGGCAGGCACGGCCGGCGCCGCCAGCGCCAGTAGCAGGGCCGAACCATAGCGTTGCAGGACGGACGTTGTTCGCGCCAAGACGGGCTCTACACTGCCTGGGGTCTTGCGATTGTAGGCGAGCTGCCGCATATCCAGACCTCAGATTGCTGCAAGGTAGGACCGTGGCGCCGCGCCGGGTTCCCCGTGGGGGAGGCCGGCCGCGGGCGCTGGCCGCGCTTCGGCGCGGCGGGCCGCGCGGTCCCGACGACGAACAATGAGTTTGCGAAGCGAGGTGGATGTGTCCGGACCCAGCCAGGTGAACGATCTCGAGATTCCCGACGTCAAGGGCGGCGGCCGCGCCGTGCTGATCGACTACCTGGCTTCGGGCGCGCGCCCGGAATCGGACTGGAAGATCGGCACCGAGCACGAGAAGTTCGGCTTCCGCACCGACGACCTGCGTCCGCCGACCTTCGACGGCGAGCGCGGCATCGAGGCGCTGCTCAAGGGCCTGACCCGGTTCGGCTGGGCGCCGGTGGAAGAGAACGGCCGCACGATCGCGCTGACCCGCGACCAGGCCTCGGTCTCGCTGGAGCCGGCCGGCCAGCTGGAACTGTCCGGCGCGCCGCTGGCGACGCTGCACGACACCTGCGTGGAAGCGGCCACCCACCTGCGCGAAGTGCGTACCGTGGCCGAGCCCATGGGCCTGGGTTTCCTCGGCATGGGCTTCCAGCCCAAGTGGCGGCGCGAGGACATGCCGTGGATGCCCAAGGGCCGCTACAAGATCATGCGCGAGTACATGCCCAAGGTCGGCCAGCTCGGCCTGGACATGATGACCCGCACCAGCACCGTGCAGGTCAACCTGGACGTGCTCGACGAAGCGGACATGGTCAAGAAGTTCCGCGTGTCGCTGGCGCTGCAGCCGATCGCGACCGCGCTGTTCGCCGATTCGCCGTTCCTGGAAGGCCAGCCCAACGGCTACCTGTCCTACCGCTCGCACATCTGGACCGATACCGATCCGGACCGCACCGGCCTGCTCGACTTCGTGTTCGAGGACGGCTTCGGTTACGAGCGCTACGTCGACTACCTGCTCGACGTGCCGATGTACTTCGTCTACCGCGACGGCCGCTACCTCGACGCCAGCGGCCAGTCGTTCCGCGACTTCATGGACGCGAAGCTGCCGGTGTACCCGGACCAGCGCCCGACCCTGAAGGACTGGGCCGACCACAGCACCACCGCGTTCCCGGAAGTGCGGCTGAAGAAGTACCTGGAGATGCGCGGCGCCGACTCGGGCCCGTGGAACCGGATCTGCGCGCTGTCGGCGTTCTGGGTCGGCCTGCTGTACGACGCGCAGGCGCTGGATGCGGCCTGGGACCTGGTGCTGGACTTCACCCCGGCCGAACGCCACGCGCTGCGCGACGGCGTGCCGCGGCACGGGCTGCATCTGCCGTTCCGCGACGGCAAGGTGCTGGAACTGGCGCGGCGCGCGCTGGAGATTTCGGCGCACGGCCTGCGCCGGCGCGCGCGCCTGAACCAGAACGGCGCGGACGAGTCGATCTACCTGGAACCGCTGATGGAGTTCGTGGCGATGGGCAAGAGCCCGGCCGAGCGCAAGCTCGAGCTGTTCCACGGCGAGTGGGGCGGGAACGTGGATCGGGTGTTCAAGGAATTCGCGTACTGAGGTCGCGGCTGCGCGCGCGTGCGTGAGCCGCGCGTGCGGGTGTCGATTCGGGGTGTCGCCTTCGTCGTGGCTGCGTTGTCGCGGTCGCGGCTCGCGCCGCTCCTACAGTCGGATACGAAGCCGCGGTAGCCCCCTGTAGGAGCGGCGCAAGCCGCGACCGCGCCACGACGACTACGACGCGACCGGCCTATGCGCCGTCCGCGCGAATGCCCGCTGCCGTCGCGCGCGCAACAAAAAAGCGGGCCGCCCTCGCGAGCGCCCGCTTCTGTCATGCCCGATACCGCGGCGCAGCCGCCGCGGCACCGGCGCGACGGCTCACTTCGCCGTCGTCTTCTTCGCCACCTTCTTGACCGCCTTCTTCGCCGCGGTCTTGGTCGCCGTGGTCTTGCTCGCGGCCGGCTTGGCCGCCACGGTCTTGGCCGCCGCCTTCTTGACGACCTTCTTCGCCGCCTTCTTGGCCGGCGCTTTCTTGGCCGCGGCCTTCTTCGCCGGCGCCTCGCCGTCGGCGCTCTTGGCCGTCTTCTTGGCGGCCGACTTCTTCGCCGCCGGTTCCTTCTTGGCCGCGGTCTTCTTGCCGAAGCGGCCGCGCACCGGCTTGCCGGTCTCTTCCAGCAGCTTGGTCACTTCCTCGAAGGTCAGCGAGGCCGGCTCGCGGTCCTTGGGGATGCGGCCGTTGAGCTTGCCGTCGCTGATGTACGGACCGAAGCGGCCGTTGAGCACCTGGATGTCGCTGCCGTCGAACTGCTTGATGATGCGGTTGCGCGCGATCTCTTCCTTCTCCTCGATCAGGAACACCGCGCGCGCCAGGTCGATGGTGTAAGGATCGTCTTCCTTCTTCAGCGAGGCGTAGGTGCTGCCGAGCTTGGCGAACGGACCGAAGCGGCCGATGCCGACGCTGACTTCCTCGCCGTTGTGCTGGCCGAGCTTGCGCGGCAGCTTGAACAGCTCCAGCGCCTCGTCCAGGGCGATGGTGTGCATGCTCTGGCCCGGACGCAGCGAGGCGAAGGTCGGCTTCTCCTCGTCCTCGGCGGTGCCGATCTGCGCGTACGGCCCGTAGCGGCCCAGGCGCACGCTGACCGGCTTGCCGCTCTTGGGATCGGTGCCGAGCTCGCGCGCGCCGGTGGCCTCGCTGCGGTCGACCGATTCCTTCTTCTCTTCGACCAACTGCTTGAACGGCGCCCAGAACCGCTCCATCAGCGGCACCCATTCCTCTTCGCCGCGCGACACCGCGTCCAGCTCGTCCTCGAGCTTGGCGGTGAAGTCGTAGTCGACGTACTGGGTGAAGTGGCCGGACAGGAACTTGGACACCGCGCGGCCGACGTCGGTCGGACGGAAGCGGCGGCTGTCGAGTTCGACGTACTTGCGGAACAGCAGGGTCTGGATGATCGAGGCGTAGGTCGAGGGACGGCCGATGCCGTATTCCTCGAGCGCCTTGACCAGCGAGGCTTCCGAGTAGCGCGGCGGCGGCTCGGTGAAGTGCTGGTCGGCGTGGATGCGGTCGAGCGGGATGCGGTCGCCGGTCTTCATCGGCGGCAGCTTGCGGCCTTCGTCCTCGTCCTCGGCGGCCTTGGCGTCCTTGCCTTCCTCGTACACGGCGAGGAAGCCCGGATCGATCACCGTGGTGCCCGACGCGCGGAAGCTGTGGTCGGCGCCGGCGGCGAGGTCGATGCTGACGGTGTTGAGCGTGGCCGGGACCATCTGGCAGGCCACCGCGCGCTTCCAGATCAGCTCGTACAGGCGGCGGGCGTCGTCGTCGAGGTAGCGCGCCATCTGCGCCGGCGTGCGCAGCGCGGCGGTCGGGCGGATCGCTTCGTGCGCTTCCTGCGCGTTCTTGGACTTGGTCTGGTAGGCGTTGGGCTTGTCCGGCAGCGCCTTGGTGCCGTAGTCGCGCGCGATCACGTCGCGGATCTCGGTCACCGCGTCCTGCGACAGGTTGACCGAGTCGGTACGCATGTAGCTGATCAGGCCGACCGTGCCCTCGTCGCCCAGCGCCACGCCTTCGTACAGCTTCTGCGCCACGCGCATGGTCCGCGAGGTGGTGAAGCCGAGCTTGCGCGAGGCTTCCTGCTGCAGGGTCGAGGTGGTGAACGGCGGCGCCGGGCGGCGCTTGCGTTCCTTGCTGGTGACGTCGGTGACGTGCAGGAAGCCGTTGGCCGCCGCGACCAGGCGCTTGCGCGCGGCCTCGGCGGTCTCGCCGTCGGTGATGGTGAACTGCTCGAACTTCTTGCCGTCGAGCTTGTTGAGCCGGGCGGTGAAGGCCTGCTGCGGATGCGCGCATTCGGCTTCGACGGTCCAGTACTCGCGCGCGACGAAGGCTTCGATCTCCTCCTCGCGCTCGACGATCATGCGCAGCGCCGGCGACTGCACGCGGCCGGCGGACAGGCCGCGCTGGACCTTGCGCCACAGCACCGGCGAGAGGTTGAAGCCGACCAGGTAGTCGAGCGCGCGGCGCGCCTGCTGGGCGTCGACCAGGGGCGCGGCGATGTCGCGCGTCTGGTTCATCGCCTCCTTGATCGCGCGCGGGGTGATCTCGGTGAACACCACCCGGCGCAGCGGCTTGTCTTCGAGCAGGCCGCGCTCGCGCAGGATCTCGGCGATGTGCCAGCTGATCGCCTCGCCTTCGCGGTCCGGGTCGGTCGCCAGGAACAGGTTGTCGGCGCTGCGCGCGGCCTTGGCGATGGCATCGACGTGTTTCTCGTTCTTCTCGATGACCGCGTATTCCATCGCGAAGTGGTTGTCCGGATCGACCGCGCCTTCCTTCGGCACCAGGTCGCGGACGTGGCCGTAGGAGGCCAGGACGGTGAAGTCCTTGCCGAGGTACTTGTTGATCGTCTTGGCCTTTGCGGGCGATTCGACGATGAGGAGGTTCTTCGCCATGGGGACTCCGCAGGCCCGGGGCGGGGCGCTGCTCGACTGCTCGTTCTCGGTGGGGGCGGCGACGCGGGCCGGGGCCGGCGTGGCGAGGGGTTAAGAAGGCGACGCCCGCGACGTTCGGCCGCGGGCGTTCAGGTTTCCTTTTTCTAGTGGAATCACGCGGCGGCCACGGCTGTCAAGCTCGGCGCTGCGGCCGCGGCGATCCGGGCGCCCTAAAGTGGCATCGAAATGCCTCAAGGACACGTGACGAAGTGTGCCCCGTTCAGCCCGGGGCGGCTGTGACCGCGGCCGCGGCCGTTCAGGCCCGGTCGTCGGTGGGCGGGGGTGGCGGGCCGGGGCATTCAGCGCAGGCCGAACACGAGCGCGCCGACGATGAAGCCGATCACGCCCAGCCAGATCAGGCCGCCGAGCACCAGCACGACCCAGGTCACCACCCCCAGCTCGTCGCGCTGCAGCTCGGGACGGGCGGTGTAGGCCCAGCGGTCGACCACCTGGGTGCGCGCGAGCAGGTCGTGCAGGCCGCGCTTGCGCTCGGTGAAGGCCGCCATCAGGAAGCCCACGCCGAGGGTCAGCCAGCTCGCGATCGAGGCGGCCCAGCGCGCGAGCGCGCGGCCGCGGCCCAGGCGCGCGCCGTCGGCGTCGACGACCTTGATCCCGACCGCCAGCTTGCCCAGGGTCGCCTGCATCGACGACGACTCCATGCCGGCGTAGTAGCAGGCGCTGATCAGGACGTAGCTGAGCGTGCTGATGGCGGTGACGACGGCCGACAGCGTCGCGCCGCCTTCCAGCCAGCGCCCGCTGTCGCCGGCGATGCCGACCATGAACACGCCGATGAACAGCACCGTGGCGACGGCGTAGTAGAGGGTGCCGACCAGGGTCGAATCGATCAGGTAGGCGGCGAAGCGGCGCCAGAAGCCGGCCGCGACCACCGGCTGGCCCAGCACCACCTGGCTGTTCTCGGCCACCGCGGCGCGCGGGGCGGCGTAGGGCGAATCCGCGCCGGGGGCGTCGGTGGTGGGGGCGACGGACGTGGCGATGGCGGACGTGGCGGCGGTGGCCGCGGCGGCCTGGGCCGTGGCATCGCCGGGGAGGCCGGTGTCGGCAGCGGCGGCGAGTCCGGCGTCCGCGGGCGAACGCCGCGCTTCGGCCTCGGCCTGGGCGGCCGCGACCGCGGCGGCGGTGCGCCCGGCGCTGGCCTGTTCGGCCTGCTCAGGATCGGCGAGCGGCGCGAAGCCCGGCGCGGCGACCAGTTCCGCGGCCAGCTCGCGCCACGGCCGCCACTGGTCCAGGCCGTCGCGCCAGACCAGCGTGTCCGGGCCCAGTTCGCCGCGGTCGTGCAGGGCGGCCATCGCCGCCGCATCCAGCGGCCCGTGCCGGTTGCGTTCTTCGTCGCTGTAGTACCACTGGGCCATCGCGGCGTCCGTTTGCCTGGTCAGATCGGCGCACATGATGCCATCGGTGCGCCGGACCATCATGGCGGCGCGTGGCCGTTGGCCGCGGCCGGCGCCGCGCGGATGCGCGGCGCCGGCGGTTTGGCGGCCTATTGCGGCCTATTGGCGGCAGGATTGCGGCACCAGCGCCGGCTTGTCGATGTCGGTGCTGCAGGTCCATTCGTGGCTGTTCGGATCGAACGAGAGCCACAGCTTGCGGCCGTCCAGGTGGCGGTTGTCGAAGCCGCGCAGTTCGAGCTGGATCGCGCACTGGCCGCTGTCCTTGAACCGGCCGAATTCGACCGAGGCCAGCTGCGGGCCGGCGTAGTCGGCGGCCGGGCGGAAGCCCGGGCTGGCGTTGTTGGGGCAGCCCTCGTGTTCGAGGTAGTGCTCGGCGACCTGGAGCTTGTAGCTGCCGGCCTCGGCCATGACCCCGGCGAGCTTGGCCCGGTGGGTGTAGTCCTGGTAGGCGGGCAGGGCGATCGCGGCGAGGATGCCGAGCACCGGGATCGCCAGCACCGCCACCACGATCAGCGCGATCAGGCAGCCCGACATGCCGCGCTTGGGCGGCGGCGCGGCCTGCTGGCGGCGGGCGACGTGGGCCGGGGCGTAGTCGGCGGGGCTGACGCTGCGCTGCGGTTGCGCGGGCGCGGCTTCCGCGGGCTGGGGCGCGGACGCGCCGATGGGCGCCTGCGCGGCCGGCTGCGGCGTTTCGGCGGCGGCCACGGCGGCACTGAAGTCCGCGCGGCCTTGCGACGCGGGGGCGGCTGGTGTGGCCGGTGAAGCTGTCGCAGCAGGCGCGGCAGGCGCAGCGGCGGGCGCCGGCGCGGAGTCGGTCGGGGCCGGCGCGGCGCCTGGCGCGTTTGGCGTTGCGGCGGCGAGCGGCGCTTGCGTCGCAGCGATCGGCGTCGCGGCCGCGCCGGGCGGCAACGGCGGCGGCGCGTCGGCCAGGCCGAGCTCGTCCTCGACCTGCTGCAGCGGCAGCCATCCGCTCAGTCCCGCCCGCCAGACCAGTGTGTCGCGTCGCACGCGGCCGGCGCGGACGTGTTCGCGCAGTGCATCGGCGTCGATCGGCCCGACCCGGCCCTGCGACGGTTCGTGGTAGTACCAGTGCGTCATTCCATCCCCCCAAAGCCGCGGCCGGCGTTGCGGCGGCCGCGGGCGTCCCTGTCCGTGAAAGCGAGGCCGCGGCGTGTCCGCCGCAGCATCGCGCAATGGCGCGGCGCGCGTGCCTCGGGCGCGCGCGAGCCGCATGAAACTACCACGCAGCGCACAAAACGCTACTGGCGCGACGCTGGCGATCTACGGGCGACGACGGACGGGCGCCGCCGCGGCCATGGACGGGCGCGCACGCTCGCGCCGCTGCGACGAAGCGGCAGTCGGGCGACAGGGACAGGAAACGTGTGGGGCGCCCGCAGCGGGGCGGCGACGCGAGACCGGACGCAGCCCAGGGCCGCGTCGGAGGGGACGAAACGACGCCGCGGACGGCGCCGCAGCCGGTTCAGTGCACCGGCTCGGGCTCGTCCTCGAACATCTGGGTTTCCATCCAGGCGTAGGCCGCCTCGGAACCGGGCTGGTTGAACAGCACCATCAGCACGACCCACTTGAGGTCGTCCAGGTCCAGTTCGTCCTGGTCCAGCGCCATCGCGCGGTCGAGCACCAGTTCGCGCTGGTCCGCGTCGAGGATGCCGTGTTGTTCCAGGAACAGCAGGAAGCCGCGGCACTCGACATCGAGCTTGTCGAGTTCCGGCCCGAAGTAGATCCGGGTCGGCCCGCCCGCGCTGGGACGGCTGACGCTGGGCCGCTGCTGGGCCAACGCGTCGAGCCATTCGATGGCTTTGTTGATTTCGGCGGGGCTGAAACCGGCCTGGCCCAATTCTTCGAACAGGGGGCCGCTGCGGAGCGAATCGCGGTCGCGGACCAGGTCCGCATCGTCGGTGAAGTAATGCTCGAACAGGTACAGCAGGACGTCCAGGATGCTCTCTTTCATTTCCCTCGGCCTGCGCCGCATGCGGCGCGGTGGGCAGAACTTGCTGATTGGCCGGGTGAACTGCCGGTGGGTGACACCGATTCGAGTTCAGCGGTTACGGAAGTAACGGCCGTGCTGCGCCGCGACGCGACCCTCAAGCTCCATGACCAGCAGCATGGAGGACAGTTCCGCAGTCGTCAATCCAGTACGGTGGACCAGTTCATCCATACCGGTTGGGTCGAAACCCAGCGCATTCCACAAGGACTGGTAGTCCGGATCGGCGAAATCGGCCTGGGCCGGGGCTGGATCGGCGTCTCCTGAGACGGGACCGGAACCATCCTGACCGGCCTGTATGACCGCCGCGTGGCCACCGTCAATGGGGGCGCCCAGGCGCCGACGCAAGCCGTCGGCGAGTTCGGCCGCGACCGGGGCCAGCGCGGCGGCGACCTCGGCCGCGCTTTCCACCAGCCCGGCGCCCTCGCGGATCAGCCGGTGGCAGCCGCGCGCGAGCGGGTTGTGGATCGAGCCGGGCACGGCGAACACCTCGCGCCCGCACTCGGCGGCCAGGCGCGCGGTAATCAGCGCGCCCGAGCGCTCCGCCGCCTCGACCACCAGGGTGCCCAGGCTGAGCCCGGCGACGATGCGGTTGCGCGCCGGGAAGTGCGCCGGGCGCGCCTGGGTGCCCGGCGGGTACTCGCTGGCCACGGCGCCTTCGGCGGCGATCCGCGCCAGCAGGTCGGCATGGCGGCGCGGGTAGGCCAGGTCGGGGCCGGTGCCGAGCACGGCCACGGTGAGCCCGCCGGCGTCCAGCGCGGCGCGGTGCGCGGTCGCGTCGATGCCGGCGGCCAGGCCGCTGGTCACCGCCAGCCCGCTGCGGGCCAGGGCGCGGGCGAAGTCGGCGGCGTTGCCGCTGCCGGCCGGGGTCGGCGAGCGGCTGCCGACCACCGCCACCGCCGGGTGCCACAGCAGGCCGGGCTCGCCGGCCACGAACAGCGCCAGCGGCGGGTTCGGCGCGCGCCGCAGCAGGGCGGGGTAATCCGGGTCGGTCCAGGCGATCAGCTGGCGGCCGGGGCGGGTCAGCCATTCGAGCAGGCGGCGATCGGCGTCGTCGGCCCAGCCGGCCTCGCGCCACAACGTCTCGCCGGCCGGCGCGCGCAGGCGCGCGACCTGCGCGGACGACAGCGCGGCCTGGCTCCAGGCGGACGGCCCCGCGGCCAGCGCCGCAGCGGCGCCGCCGCACGCTTCCAGCAGCGCGCGCCGCGCCGCGCTGGAACCGCCGGCGGCGAGCAGGCGCAGCAGGGCCAGGGCGTCGGCTTCGCTGCGGATCGGGCCGTCGGAGCGCGCGCCGGCGGTGCGCGTTGCCGCGGCCGGCGCCGCGTCGAGGGCCGCGTCGAGGGTCGCTTCGCCGGCGGGTGCCGCGGGCGGCCGCGGTCCGCCGCGCGGCTGCGCGCGCGGGTCGGGGTTGGGATTCGGGTTCGGGTAGGAGGCGGGAGCGTCGGCGTCGGGCATGCCCCAGCCTAGCCCGCAAACGACGACGGCGCCCGCAGGCGCCGTCGCGTGTATCGGTAGGAAAAGCCCGCGTCGGGCCCGCTACCGTGGACTCAGTACGGCGAGTCCGGATGCTTGAGCTCGAAGCCGACCTTGGTCGGGCGCACGCCGTCCATGATCAGCGCGTAGCTGACCTTGTCGAAGGTGCGGAACACCATCGCGTGGCCGGCGAATTCGTCCGGCAGGCGCACGCGCGAGTTCTTGCCGACGGTGGTTTCGTCGCGGTCCGGGCCGACCTTGACCCGATCCACCGCGCGGCTGCCCACGCGCCAGGTCGAGAACACGGTGCCGTTGTCGATGCCGTCGCGGGCGCCGACCGACAGCGCGATCACGTCGCGCGGGCCGCCGTTCCGGATCAGGTCGGCCACCGCCAGCACCTGCGCGCGGCCGTAGTCGAACTGGGCCTTGGGCGGATGCGGGAAGAACTGCAGGTCGTAGGGCTGGGCTTCGACCGGGATCAGGCGGTCGCCGACGCGGATCTCGCGGCCGGTGTCGTCGATCACCAGGGTCGAGGCCTGCATGCCGCTGACGGCGCCGCGGCTCAGGGTGCCGGTGGAGATCTGCATCAGCTCGTAGCCGAGCAGCTCGCGGCCCTTGTCGGGCACCACCACGTCGGTCCAGATCGCTTCGAAGTCGACCGTGCGCTTGCCGCGGAAGTCGAGGTCGGCGGCGCGCATGATGTCGCAGCAGGCCACGCGGTCCAGGCGGGTATAGCGCTGGGTCGGACGGACCACGGCGTAACGGGTGCCCGGGCTCGCCTCGGGCAGGCCCTTGATGTAGGCCACCTGGCCCTGGGTCACGCGCAGGCGGTCTTCTTCCAGGCCGACCACGTAGGGCAGGTCCTCGAACTTGTCGACCACGCGCAGGTTCTTCAGGAACGGTTCGATTTCCGACAGCGGCACGCCGGTGATCGCCGCTTCCTGGCGCGGGCCCGGCTGGACCTGGGCCTGGGCCACGCGGTCCAGGTAGGCCAGCGAGATGACGTCGCCGGGATAGATGAGGTGCGGATTCTTGATCTGCGGATTGGCCTGCCAGATCTCCGGCCACAGCCACGGCTTCTTGAGGAAGCGCGCGGAAATGTCCCACAGGGTGTCGCCCCGCTTGACCACGTAGGTCGAGGGGTGGTCGCCACGCAGTTCCGCCGCGATGGCGTACGTGGCAACAGTCAGCAACGCAGCGGCGAAAACCGCGCGAATCGGTTTAAACATGGCGGCCATCTACCTGATTCCCCTTCCAGGTTTGCCCTTTGCGGGCACCCGGACTATAGCCCAGAAGTCGCGCAACACTATCAGGCATTGACCGGCTATGGACGGCCTGTAATGGGGGTACAATGCAACGAAAACTTGCGTATGTGACCCACGCCCCCATTTTAGGTGCCCTATGGCCCTGTTACCGATCTTAGAGTTCCCCGACCCGCGACTGCGCACGAAGGCAGCGGCGGTCGATCCCGCGCGCGTCACCGAACCCGCGTTCCAGCAATTGCTCGACGACATGTTCCAGACCATGTACGAGTGCCCGGGCATCGGCCTGGCCGCGAGTCAGGTCGACGTGCACCAGCGCTTCATGGTGATCGACGTGTCGGAGGACAAAAACCAGCCGCTGGTGTTCGTCAATCCCGAAATCCTCGAGCGCTCCGGCGAGCAGGTCTATCAGGAAGGCTGCCTGTCGGTGCCCGGCATCTTCGCCGACGTGACCCGCGCCAACGCCATCACCGTGCGCGCGGTCGGCCGCGACGGCCAGCCGTTCGAGCTCAGCGCCGACGGCCTGCTGGCGGTGTGCATCCAGCACGAGATGGATCACCTCGAAGGCAAGCTGTTCGTCGACTACCTCTCGCCGCTCAAGCGCGAGATGGTGCGCAAGAAGCTGGCCAAGCAGAAGCGGCTGTCGGCGTAACCGCCGGGCGCCGGACACAGGGAATGGGGCATCGGGGTCCGCGTTCGCGCAGCCTCGGCCCCGTTCCCTTTTCTGTTTTTGCGCGCCTGCGCGGCCCGGTTCGCTAAGCTCCGGGCCGCTGCCGTCCTACTCCCCATTCCCGAGTTCCCAGTCCCGCCCCAATGCGCATCGTCTTCGCCGGCACCCCCGAATTCGCCGTTCCCGCCCTGCGCGCCGCCGCGCAGTACAACGAAGTGGTGGCCGTCTACACCCAGCCCGACCGTCCGGCCGGGCGCGGGCGCGAGATGGCGCTGTCGCCGGTCAAGCGCGAGGCTTTGCTGCGCGGCATCCCGGTGCTGCAGCCGGAGAACTTCAAGCAGGCGGTCTCGCGCAAGGCGCTGCGCGCGCTGGAGCCGGACCTGATGGTCGTGGTCGCCTACGGCCTGATCCTGCCGCAGTCGGTGCTCGATATTCCCGTGCACGGGTGCTGGAACCTGCATGCCTCGCTGCTGCCGCGCTGGCGCGGCGCGGCGCCGATCCAGCGCGCGATCGAGGCCGGCGACGACGAGACCGGCGTGTGCCTGATGCGCATGGAAAAGGGCCTAGACACCGGGCCGGTGCTGCTCGCCAACGACACCGAAATCGGCGCGAACGAAACCGGCGGCCAACTGCACGACCGCCTCGCCGACATCGGCGCGCAGGTGCTGCGCGACGGCCTGGGCCTGTTGCGGGTGGGCTTGGTGCCGCAGCCGTATCCCCAGCCGGAGCAGGGCGTGACCTACGCGCACAAGCTCGACAAGGCCGAGGCGCGGCTGGACTGGAACCGGCCCGCGACCGAGCTGGCCAACAAGGTGCGCGCGTTCAATCCCTGGCCGATGGCCGACGCCCTGCTCGCCGGCGAGCGCGTGCGCGTGCACGGCGCGGTGGCGCTGCCTTTGGCGCACGGCGCCGAGCCCGGCACGGTGCTGCTGGCCGGGCGCGACGGCATCGACGTGGCCTGCGGCGACGGCGCGCTGCGCATCCGCGTATTGCAGCGCGAAGGCGGCAAGGCGATCACCGCCGCAGATTATTTGAACGGCCGCCGCGACCTGGCGACGGTGCGCTGAGATGAGCGAACGCCGCGATCCGCCGAAGCCCGGCTCGTCCAAGCCGGCCGCACCGCTCGACGGCGAGGCGCGCCCCACGGCCGGACGGCTGCGCAAGCTGGATTCGCTGGACGCCGCGCGCTACGCGCCGGCGCCCGAGCGGCCCGCCGCCGCGCCGGGACGTAGCGGCGAGCAGGACCCGCAGCGCACGTCGGCGGCCCGGCGCGAGCGTCGCGAACGCGCGGCGGCGCGCGAGGTCGCCGGTCGCGAGCGCAATCCGCGCAGCGATGGCGCGCGTGGCGCCGGCCCGCGCAGCAACGGCCTGCGTGGCGATGGCCCACGCAGCAACGACGCGCGCGGCGACGGCGCACGCAGCGACAACCGCCACAGCCCAGGCGCACGCGGCAGCGGCCCGCGCAGCGCTGCGCGCTCGCCCGATCAGCGCGACGCCGCGCCTCGCGGCGACGGCCGCAGCGCCGGCGAACGTCGCCGCGATGGCGCCGCACGCACCGGCGATAAGCCGAGGCCGCCCGGCGCGCGCGATCGGGGCCGCGAACCCGGCGCCGAACCGTACGCGCGTTTCCGCACCGAACACCCGGCCGCGCCGCCGCTGCCCGCCGACGACGGCCACCCCGGCGCGCGCGTGCGCGCGATCGCCGCGCGCACGCTCGACGCGGTGCTGCATCGCGGCCGTTCGCTCAAGGCCGAACTGGCCACGGCCTTGCCGGCGCTGGCCGATTCGCGCGACCGCGCCCTGGTCGAGGCGATCTGCTTCGCCGTGCTGCGCCAGCCCTTGCGCATGGAGGCGGCGCTGAACGAATGGATGCCGCGCCCGCTGCCGCCGCGCGACAGCGAACTGCGCGCGTTGCTGCTGGCCGGTCTGGCCCAGCTCGATCCGATGCAGTTGCCCGCGCACGCCGCGCTCGACGCCACCGTGCAGGCCGCGCGCCTGCTCGGCCGCGCGCATCAGGCCGGGCTGGTCAACGCGCTGCTGCGCCGCGCCCAGCGCGACGGCCTGCCGGCGGTCGACCCGCGCCATTCGCATTGGCCGAGCTGGCTGCGCGGCATGCTGCGCAAGGATTGGCCCGAGCGCTACGACGAGATCCTCGCGCAAAGCGCGGTCGAACCGCCGATGTGGCTGCGGGTCAACCGCGCCCAGAACGCCCGCGACAATTACATGCAGCGTCTGGCCGAGGCCGGCATCGCCGCGTCCGCGTCCGACGGTCTCGCCGACGCGTTGCGCCTCGACGAACCGCGGGCCGTCGCCGCGCTGCCCGGCTTCGCCGACGGCGCGGTCTCGGTGCAGGACGCCAGCGCCCAGCGCGTGGCCGATGCGCTGGCGCCGGCGCCCGGCGCGCGCGTGCTCGACGCTTGCGCCGCGCCCGGCGGCAAGAGCGCGCACCTGCTCGAACGCGACGGCTCGCTGCGGCTGACCGCGCTGGACGTCGACGCCGCGCGCCTGCAGCGGGTGCGCGCGACCCTGGCGCGCGCCGGCTTCGACGACGGCCGCGCGCAGCTGCAGGCGGCCGATGCCGCCGACCTGGACGCGTGGTGGGACGGCGCGCCGTTCGACGCGGTCCTGCTCGACGCGCCGTGCTCGGCCACCGGCATCGTCCGCCGCCAGCCCGACGTGGTGCTGCACCGACGCGAGTCCGACATCGCCGCGCTTAGCCTCGTGCAGGCGCGACTGCTGGACGCGCTGTGGCGCACGCTCGCGCCCGGCGGCGTCCTGGTCTACGCCACTTGCTCGATCCTCAAGGCCGAGAACGAAGACCAGGTGCGTGCGTTCCTGGCCCGCACCGACGACGCCCGCATCGACCCGCTCGGCCCGGCCTTCGGCCACGACCGCGAGGTCGGCCGCCAGCGCCTGCCCGGCGAGGACGGCGGCGACGGCTTCTTCTACGCACGGCTGCGCCGGGCCGGATAGCCGTCGGGCGCCGCCGCGTTCGCCGCCGGCGCCGCGCCGCGCCGCGATCGCGTCGCCGCGATCGCGGGTCGGTCTCGCGGAGCCGTCAGGGACGGATGGACGCGGCGCCGAGCCTGCGTCCTGACGTAAGCGGCCGGTCGGGGTCTGGTTCATCCGGGCCCGGCTCGCCGCGACCCGTCCCGACGCGGTCGGCCGGCGACGTCCGCGGCCCGCGTCCGGACGCGGCATGAGCCGAAAGTGAGCGGCGGCGCAGTTGCGCGACAAGCCCTCTCCACCCGTCACTTTCCGCTGCGTATCATTCCCCGCATGTTCAAGAATCCCTTGTCCCGCCACGCGTGGCTGTTCTGGGTCGCGGCCTGGCTGGTGCTCGGAGCCGGCCTCGGCCTGCGCGATCCCTGGCCCGCCGACGAGCCGCGCTTCGCCTTGGTGGCCAAGCAGATGGTCGAGTCCGGGCAGTGGCTGTTCCCGCACCGCGGCGTCGAGCTGTATTCGGACAAGCCGCCGTTGTTCATGTGGACCGAAGCGGTCTCCTACCTGATCACCGGCAATTGGCGCGTGGCGTTCCTGCTGCCGTCGCTGCTGGCGGCGCTGGGCACGCTGTGGTGCGTGGTCGACCTCGGCCGGCGCCTGTGGACCCCGCGCGTGGGCTACTACGCCGGCTGGGCGCTGCTGACCACGCTGCACTTCGCCTACCAGGCCAAGAAGGCGCAGATCGACCCGTCGGTGGTGTTCTGGATCACCTTCGCCAACTACGGCCTGCTGCGCCACTTGCTGACCGGGCCGGCGTGGCGCTGGTGGGTGCTGGGCTGGTTCGCCGCCGGCATCGGCGTGATCACCAAGGGCGTGGGCGCGATCGCCCTGCTGATGCTGCTGCCGCTGGCGCTGGCGGCGCTGCTGCGGCCGCTGCAGGCGCGCCTGGCGCCGGACGGGCTCGGCGCGCGCGCGCTGGCCTGGGTGCGCATGCCGGTGCGGGTCGGGATCGCAAACCCGCGCTTCTGGCTGGGGCCGCTGGCGTTCGTGGTCGCGGTGTCGCTGTGGCTGGCGCCGATGGTGCTGGTCGCGACCCAGTCCGGCGATCCGAGCTACCAGGCCTATCTCAACGACATCCTGTTCCGCCAGACCGCCGGCCGCTACGCCAAGTCCTGGGACCATCCGCAACCGGTCTGGTACCACCTGGGCGTGATGTTCTCGATGTGGCTGCCGCTGATGCTGGCGCTGCCGTGGGCGCTGCGCGCCTGGGGCCGGCGCCTGGGCCGGGCGGACGCGCGCTACCTGCTGCCGCTGGCGTGGTGGGCGCTGGTGATCGTGTTCTTCTCGATCCCCAGCGGCAAGCGCGACGTCTACATCCTGCCGGCGCTGCCGATGGCCTGCCTGATGTTCGCGCCGTTGCTGCCCGGGATCCTGCGCCGGGCCTGGCCGCGGCGCCTCGCGCTGGGCTTCACCGTGGCGCTGGTCGCGGCGATGCTCGGGGTCGGTCTGTCGATGTGGTTCGGCGATCCCAAGTTCGAAGCCCAGCTGATCGCCGAGCGCGGCTTCACCGACCATGGCCGCGCGCTCGCCGCCGGGGTGACCGCGATCGGCGCCTGGGGCGCGGCCTGCCTGCTGTGGTCGGGCCGGCGCCGGCCGGTGCGGGCGATGCTGGCGACGCTGTGCGGGGTATGGGTGTGCTACGGCCTGCTGATCACCCCGGTGCTCAACGATTCGTCCTCCGCGCGCGGAGTGATGACCCGCGCGGCGCAGCGCATCGGCGCCGACGTCGAGCTGGGCCTGGTCGCGTGGAAAGAGCAGAACCTGCTGATGTCGCAGCCCGGGACCGTCAACTTCGGTTTCCGGATGGGCTGGCAGAAGCAGCTCGAACTCGGCCTGGCCTGGCAGGCGCGGGCGCCGGACGCGCGCGTGCTGTTCGTGCAGGCGCCGGCGGTGCCCGATTGCGTGGACCGCGACAAGGCCGAGATGATCGGCCGTTCCAACCGCCGCGAGTGGTGGCTGGTGCCGTACGCCGCGCGCACCGGCTGCCCGGCCTCGCCGCCGCTGCCGCGCAACGAAGACGACCACGAGTACGATTGAGCGTGCCCGCAACGCCTCCCCCGCATTCTCCCGCGCCGTACGCCGCGCCGCCCGCCGGCGACGCGCCCGGCTTCGCCGCGCCACGCGAGCGGCTGGCGCAGCGCCTGCTGCAGGTCGGGCTGTTCCTGCTGCCGGCGTTGTTGTTGTCCACGTCGTGGGGCCTGGGCCCGTTCGCCGCGTTCGCGCTGCTGGCCTTCGCCCTGGCGCCGCCGGTGTTCGCGCGCGGCTGGCGCGACGCCCGCCGCGAGTTGCGCTGGCTGCTGGCGATGGCGGTGCTGGCCGCGGCGGTGGTGCTGTTCTCCAAGTTCCATTTCGACGTGCGCTGGCGCGAGGCCGACAACCGCCTGCGGCTGTTGACCGCGCCGTTCTTCGCCACCTTGGTGTACGCGTGGCGGCCGTCGCGGCGCTGGCTGTGGGCCGGCGCGCTGGCCGGCCTGGCCGGCGCGTTCGCGCTGGCGTTGTTCCAGGTCGCCGGCGGCACCGAGCGCGCGCTGGGCTGGACCGCCAACGCGATCGTGTTCGCCGATGCCCTGATCGCGCTGATCGTGATCGCGGTGTTCGCCCGGCCCTCCGGCGAATTGCTGTGGACCTCGCTGGCCTGCGCGCTGGGCGTGGGCGCGGTGGTGCTCAGCGGCAGCCGCGGGGTGTGGCCGGGGCTGGCGATCGTGCTGCTGGTGGCGCTGATCGTCAGCGGCGGCCGCGCGCGCAAGCTGTCCTGGGCGGTGTTGGCGGCGATGGCGCTGGCGGTGGTGGCGAGCCACTGGATCCCGCCGCTGGCGCAGCTCACCCGGATGCAGGAACTGGCCTCGGACATGGACAGGGTCAAGCGCGGCGGCGACCACGAGTCCTCGCTCGGCGCGCGCGTGACCCTGCTGGAACTGGCCGGCGACACCTTCGTCGAGCATCCGCTGACCGGCGTCGGCGTCGGCCGCTTCGAGACCGTGGTGATGGCGACCCCGCAATGCGCGCCGCCGGCGCCGCGGGTCGGCTTCTGCAAGCTCGGCCACGCCCACAGCGACGCCTTCGAATGGGCCGCGACCATGGGCGTGCCGGGGGTGCTGGCGCTGCTGGCGATCTATCTGGTGCCGCTGGCGCTGTTCGCGCGGCTGTTGCGCGCGCAGACGGTCGCGCGCGCGCGCAGCAGCGCGCTGGCCGGGCTGGTGCTGGTGCTGGTGTACATCGCCTGCGGGCTGACCCAGTCGATGTTCGCCCACCAGCTGGTCGCCTCGTTCTACGCGGTCGCGATCGGCCTGTTGTACGGCTTCGCCTTGCTCGAACGCGAGCGGCCGCCGCAGTGAGCGGCGCCGGCCGCACCGTCACGCCTCAGGGCTTGCCGTCGCCCGCGCCGCGCTCGGGCGTGACCACCGGCTGACCGTTGCCGAGCATCCACAGCATGATGGTCTTCTGCCGCACGTAGTTGGCGCGCACGTAGGCGTAGACCAGCCCGTGCCAGCCGTCGCGGAAGCCGCCGCGCAGCAGATAGCCGCGCCAGAACCGCCACGCCGGCGCCAACACCAGCTTGGCCAGGGTCGCGCGCTTGCCGCGCGCGTGCTCGTGCTCGGCCATCATCCGCGCGTAGCGCTCGGTCTTGGCCAGTTGTTGCTGCAGCGAGCGGTAGGGATAGTGGATCAGGTCGCCGCGCAGCGTCGCCACCGTGCCGTCGACGCTGGCGGCCTCGTGCACCTCGCGCTGGCCGCGCCAGCCGCCGCGGCGGCGGTCGAACAGGCGCAGCACCCGGTCGGGATAGGCGTTGCCGTGGCGCAGGAAGCGGCCGAAATAGTCGGACAGCCGGGCGAATCGGTAGCCGGCGGCCGCGTCGAAGCCGCGGTCGCGCGCGGCCAGGATCGAGGCGCGCAGTTCGTCGCTGATGCGTTCGTCGGCGTCCAGGCACAGCACCCAGTCGTGCGCGGCCTGCTCGACGGCGAACTGCTTCTGGCTGCGGAAGCCGTCGAAGCGGCGTTGCAGCACGCGCGCGCCGGCGGCCTCGGCGAGGGCGACGGTGGCGTCGGCGGAGTGCGAATCCACCACCACGATCTCGTCGCAGAACGCCAGCGAGGCCAGGCAGTCGACGATCCGGTCGGCCTCGTCGAAAGCGATGATGCAGGCCGACAGCCTGGGGCGGGCGGCGTCGTTGGGCGCGGGCGTGTCGATGGCGGCGGTCCGGGGGCGGCGACGGCGATCAGGATACCCCGCGGCGGTACGGCGAGGAGCGAGCGCAGAGGAGCGAGGAGTGAGCTAAAGCGGGGGCGCTCCTGCTCATCGCTCGCTCCTCTACACTCACTTCTCGCTCTCAACGGCCGCCGTCATGTCCGATTACCTGCTCTTCGCCACCGAACGCTACGCGCTGCCGATCCTGCAGCCGCTGGCGCAGGCGCTGCACGAAGCCGGGCACACGGCCCATGCGTGGTTCGCCGACGGCGCCGCCGGCGCCGCGCTGCCGGCGCCGGCGCGCATGCTCGAACCCGGCCGCGCCGGCCTGCGCGCGGCGGTGGCGCTGAAGCCGCGCGCGGTGTTCAGCGCGGCCAACTGGGTGCCGCCGTTCGTGGCCGGCGCCAAGGTCCAGCTGTTCCATGGGTTCAACGTGGAAAAGCGCGCCGATGCGCGCGGCCACTTCCGCGTGCGCGGGCTGTTCGACCTGTACTGCACCCAAGGCCCGGCCACCACCGCGCCGTTCCGCGAACTGGCCGCGCGGGCCGGGCATTTCGCCGTGGTCGAGACCGGCTGGCCCAAGCTCGACCCGCTGTTCCGCGACGACGACGGCGCGTCCGCCGCCTTGCGCGCGCCGGCCGGCGCGCGGCCGGTGGCGATGTTCGCCTCGACCTTCACCGAGCGCCTGAGCGCGGCGCCGCACTTGTTCGAGGCGATCGCCGCGCAGGTCGCGCGCGGCGATCGCTACTGGCTGCTGACCCTGCATCCCAAATGCGCGCCGGACCTGTTCGAACGCTACCGCGCGCTGGCCGGTGCGAACGCGGCCTTCGTCGAGACCGAGCAACTGATCGCCGCGCAGCGCGCGGCCGACGTGCTGGTCGCCGACACCACTTCGGTGGTGTCGGAGTTCGTGGTCCAGCGCAAGCCGGTCGCGACTTTCCGCAATCGCGCGCCGAAACCGCACATGATCGACTTCGCCGACCCGGCCGAGCTGGAAGCGCGCCTGGCGCAGGCGTTCGCGCCGACGCCGCAGTTGCAGGCGGCGATCGATGCGTACGCCGACGCGATCCACCCGTATCGCGACGGCTTGTCGTCGCAGCGGGTGATCGCGGCGACCGGCGACTTGCTCGACGGCACGCTGGGCCGATTGCGCGGCAAGCCGCTGTCGTCGTGGTGGCGCGGACTGCAGATCCGGCGCGAGCTGGGGTATTGGGGGCCGGGCGCCTGAGGCGCGGCGCGGGAAGCGCGTCGCCGTCGCGAGTATGCGGCGGCGCTGGTGCGTTCGCCGTAGTCGAATCGTCGCGGTCGCGGCTCGCGCCGCTCCTACCGGGGTTGCGGCCAGTTTCGTTTCCGACTGTAGGAGCGGCGCGAGCCGCGACCGCGACGCCTCATTTACGACGCCACTCATCCGCCCCGCCGTTCCCGCGAACGCCGGAATCCATCTCGATCGTGCTGTTGCCGTTCGCTCGGACGCAACCCCAAGTAAAGCCCATGTACCGCAGCCCCGGAGGGCGTGCGCATGGATGCGCACGCGCGCCATGGGGCAGGATGCCCCTTATGGCGCGGCCCCGCGCGCCTTTCGAGCCATAGTGGCTCTTGATCCGAAAAAATAAGGCCTTTTCTTTGGTTACTTTCTTTGTGGCTTCAGACAAAGAAAGTGACCCGGCCGCTTGCGGACGGAAGCTCTTGATCGTCGTTTGTCGTCACAAGTACGCACACGCAAAGACAAATCCCACCACCGCGGCACGCCCCCCCTGTAGGAGCGGCGCAAGCCGCGACCGCGCCACCGCAAACACAGTGAACGTTCCGTCGTAGTTGCGTTGTCGCGGTCGCGGCTCGCGCCGCTCCTACAGTCGGATACGCAACCCCTCCCCCGTCATTCCGGCGAAAGCCGGAACCCATGTTGACGTTGCTGCTGCTTTCGCCGTCACCGATGTGTCGCGTGAGGACAAGCCACCATCAAGAGCTTTCGCCCGCAAGCGGCCGAGCTACTTTCTTTTGTCAGCGCGACAAAAGAAAGTAGCGCTGGTCTCTAACCTCAAGTGCATCACCTCAGTGAGGCACTGTGAATGGGTCAGCAGTATTCGCATCTGAGCGCAGAAGAGCGCGGGGCCATCATGGTCTTGATCGCCCAAGGGGCGAGCGGACGGCAAATCGCCCAGACGTTGGGTCGGGCGCAAAGCACAATTGCTCGCGAGTTGCGCCGTAATGGGTTTCGGTCCCATTCGGGGCCGCCGCTGCGCGGACGCCCTCGTTTCGACCCTGGCTACGATGCGACCCGGGCGGGCCGGCGGGCCCAGCGACTGCGGCGACGGGCGCGGGTGCGCCGCAAGCTGCGACGCGACACCGTGCTGTGGCGACGCGTGCGCTATTGGCTGGAACGGTGCTGGTCGCCGCAACAGATTGCCGACAAACTGCGGGATCTGTACCCGGACCGGCCCTGGCTGCGCGTGTCGCACGAAACGATCTATACCGCGATTTATGCGATGCCGCGCGGCGAATTGCGCCGCCAGGTGACCCGTCTGCTGCGGCAGGGGCGCAAGTCCGGCCGCCGCACGCGCCAGGGAAGCGACGCCCGCGGCCATCTGCCGGATCTGCCCAACATCCGCCTGCGGCCGCCGGCCGCGCATGAGCGCCTGATGCCGGGGCATTGGGAGGGCGACCTGATCGTGGGCGCGCACAACCGCTCGGCGATTGGGGTATTGGTCTGCCGCCGCACCTTGTACGTCAAGCTGGTCAAGCTCGCCGACGCGACCGCGCACACGGTGCTGGAGGCCTTCAGCTCGGCGTTCGAAGGCGTGCCGGAAAGTTTGAAGAAGACCTTGACCTACGACCAGGGCAAGGAAATGGCATCGCATCGGCAGTTGAGCGAACGCACTGGTTTAGCGATCTACTTCGCCGACCCCCATAGCCCGTGGCAACGCGGAACCTGCGAAAACACCAACGGCTTGTTGCGGCAATACTTTCCCAAGGGCACCGATCTGTCGGTGCATTCTGCGCAGCGCCTCAAAGAGGTGGCGTGGGAAATGAACAACCGCCCCCGCCGTAGCCTGGGCAGGCGCTCGCCCGTCGAGGTGCTCTATGAGGAACTCAAAAACCCGCGGGCGCAGGGTGATGCACTTGGACATTGACTCCGCCAGCCAAAGAAAAACGCTTGTTTAAGGTCACAAGCCACTAAGTCCAGCACCCGACGCGGGGCTGCGCCATAAGGGACATCCTGTCCCATGGCGCACGCGCGCATCCATGCGCGCGCCCTCCGGGGCTGCGGAACGTGGACCTCGGGTGGGGTTGCGTCAGGGCTAAGGGCAAAGACAACGTCAAGGCAAAAGCAAAGGCAAAATCCTGCGGATTCCGGCTTTCGCCGGAATGACGGCCGGGTGCTTGCGGCCTCGAAGCCTGGCGGCGAAACCGCACGGCTCCGGCGTCTTCACCACCGCAACGGCCGCCCCGCCAACGCCCCCGCCAACCGATCGTAAAGCCGCCGCGCCTCATCCGCCGGCAAAAACCGTATCCGCAACGGCGGACTCAACGCGCCGGCCCCCGCCGTATCCAGCCACAAGGTCGCCGTGCCGCAACGCCGGTCCAGCGGCGAGCGGGTGAGCTGCAGCGCCTGCAGCTTGTCGAGCTCGGCGAAACGCCAATGCCGGCGCCACCAGCCTTCGCGCACCGCGACCAGTTCGGCGTTCATCGCATACCCCATGCGCCGCGCGCGCCGCTGCGCCTTGAACGCCGACCACGGCAGCCACAGCAGCGCCAGCAGGCTCCAGCTACCCAGGTGCCAGTACAGCGCGAACGCCGCCAGCACGGTCCACGGCATGTCCGGCAGGAACAGCCGCCACCAGGCCGCGTTCGGCAGCGCGCGCCACTCCAGCGCGTCCCAGCGCGCGTGCGGCAGCAGGTGCGCGATCAATCGGTCGCAGGTCTGCGGCGAGGCGATCGGCGCCAGTTCCTTGAGCGCGCGGCCTTCGTCGTGTTCGTCCGCGCCGACCGTGTCCACCGCCAGCCGGCGGCGCTTGAGCAGGCGGTGCAGCACGCCTTCTTCCAGCGTCCAGGCCTGGATGCGCCGGCGCGGCACGGTGGTGCGCCAGCGCGCCAGCAGGCCGCGCTCGGCGGTCAGCCGGCGGCCCTGCTCGCTGAGGTCGAAGCCGTAGTAACGCAGCAGCGCCAGGGTCACCGACAGCGTCTTCAGCGCCACCGCCACCAGCGCGATCGTGGCCGCGGCCAGCAGCGCGTAGCCGCCGGCGTCGAGGTGGTAGCCCTCGACCCGGCCGAACAGCCAGTGCATGCCGCCGCGCAGCACCCGCTCGGGCACGCGGCCGTTGAAGTCGGGCACGGTCTGCAGCGCCGCGGCGATGCCGGCGCCGACCAGCACCAGGCCGCCGTTGGAGACCAGGCCGAGCCGCAGCACTTCCGCCGGCGACAGGCGCAGCAGGGAGTCGGCGCGTTCTTCCACCGCCTGCGCCGGGTCGGCGCCGCGGCGGCGCACCAGGGTCTCCAGCGCCATCGCGTCGGCCAGGGTCAGCACGCGCATCTGCGCCTCGGGCTCCTTGCCCGCGGCCGATTCCATGCGCACCTCGGCCACGCCGAACACCCGGTGCAGCACGGTCTGGTGCACGGCCACGTTCTGGATGCGCACGAACGGAATCACCCGCAGGCTGCGGTTGAGCAGCCCGCTGCGCACCACCAGCCCGTTCGGCCCGACCCCATAGCGATAGGTGAAATAGCGCCACAGCGCCGCCAGCACCAGCAGGCCGACGCCGATCAGCGAATACAGCTCGTTGCGGTCGCCGCGACCGGCGAAGACCAGGATCAGCAGCGGCACGATGAATTGCTTGAGGTGCTGGATCAGCACGAACAGCCACGACATCGGATGCAGGCGACGGTCGGCGACGGGTTCGCCGGCCGCGCCCGCCGCGTCCGCCGGCATCGTCGTCGCTGCGGCGTCCGCCGCGGCGACGGAGGCGGATCGCTCGGCCGGCGCGGGCACGGGCGCGCTCATCGGTCCTGGTCGTCTTCGTGGTCGAGCTGGCGGCCCAGCCGTTCGCGCAGGCGCTGGGCGTCGCCGGCGTCGAGGTGATCGATCGCCACCGAACTGTGGCGGGTGCCGGCGGTGTGCACCACCAGCGTCGCCAGCCGGCGCATGCGCTGCAGCGGGCCGTGCTTGAGGTCCAGGTGCTGGACCCGGGTCAGCGGCACGATGGTCTCGCGCTGCCAGGCCACGCCGCGGCGCACCGCGAAGCCGTGATCGTCGAGCCGCCACAGGGTGTTGCGGTAACGGCGGAAGCCGATCCACATGCCGATGCCGGCGCCGAACAACGCGCCGGTGAGGCCGCTGGCGAGCCCGGCATGGCGGCCGACGGTGAGCACGCCGCCGATCACCGCGGCGATCGCGAACACCACCGCCAGCGACAGGCTGATGTCGATCGTGCACAGCGGGATCGCGCGCGCCGGCAGGCGCTGCCAGCCTTCGCGCGGGAACCCGTCGGCGTTCGCGGCCGGCGGCGGCGAGGGCGCGGTATCGGGATGCGTCGCGGGCGACGGCGAGGGCGCCGCATCGGGCTGCGCCGCGGACGGCGTCGCGACGGGCTCGCCGTCGGGCTGGGCCCGCGCGGCGGGCGCGTATGCGGAGACCGTGGCGTCGCCCTCGGCCGCTGCCGCCGTCTCGGCAAGATCGGTCCGGGCCGGACCGTCCGCGCCGACGTCCCCCGCCGCGGAATGCGCTTCGTCGCGCTCGCGCGCGCCGTCGGCGGAGGTGGGGGCGGGGAAGGCGGAGCCGGGCGGGATGGGCGTCATCGTGCGGGCAGGGCGAGGTTCTTCCGCAGTGTAGCGGGGCGCGCGGGGTTCGGTCGGTCCGAGCGCGCCCGCCGATGCGGCCGCGCGGAGGCCGTTGCGCGAGCGCAGTCGCGGCGGCGGCCGCTCAGTGGCGGTCGGTCTCGATCGCGCGGTACGGATTGTCGCGCCCGTCGCCGGACGGCCGCAGGGTGTAGCGTTTGTAGGTCCACTGGTACTGCGCCGGATCGCGCCGGGCGATGCGCTCCACCGCCTGGTTCAGCGCGGCGCAGGCGCGGCGCGGGTCGGGGTCGGCGATGCCCGCCGGCGCGGTTTCCACGCGCAGGGCGAAGCCGGGGCCGTCGGGATGCTGGTCGATGCGCTCGCAGTAGCAGAACAGCACCGGCGCGCCGGTGCGCTCGGCGAGGCGGCCGAGCAGGGTCATGGTCAGGGCCTCGACACCGAAGAACGGGGCGAATTCGCCGTCGCCGGCCTTGGGCTGCTGGTCGGGCAGGATGCCGACCACGCCGCCGGCGTTGAGCCGCTTCCACAACTGGCGCACCGCGGCGCCTTCGGCGCGCACCTGGGTCACGCGCTGGGCGTCGGTGTCGGCGCGCACGAGGTTCAGGAAGGCCTCGCCGACCGGCGACTCCGGCGGCTTGTACAGGATCGCCAGCGGCGTGCGCGCGGCCAGCCACTGGTTCAGCAGCTCCCAGTTGCCGTAGTGCGGCGCGGCCACGATCAGGCCCTTGCCCGCGGCCAGGGCGGCGTCGAACAGCTCGGTGCCGTGCTGCTCGCGCAGCAGGGTCAGGTTTTCGGCGTGCGGGCGGGTCCACAGGCGCAAGGTCTCGACCGCCTGGCGCGCGGTGGTGCGCACGATCGCCTGCTGCCACTGCTCGCGTTCGGCCGGCAGCAGTTCGGGGTAGGCCAGGCGCAGGTTGACCCGCACGACCCGGGCCTCGCGCCCGTCGCGGCGCTGCCAGGCCGCGGCCACGGCGTCGCCCAGGCGCTGCTGCCAGGACCAGGGCAGGCGGCCGATCAGGCTGGCGAAGAAGTAGAGGACGCGGGCGGCGAACTGGGTCATGCCGGCGAGTGTAGCCGCGACCGCCGCCGGCGCCGCGGCGGCGCGCGGTCCCGAATCCCGGCGAACGCCGCCATAGCCGGCACGTTGCAGGCCGTACACTGGCGATCCCCGGAATTGAAGCGGTGCGCGATGTTGAGCCTGATCCAGCGGGTGACCCAGGCGGCGGTGACGGTCGACGGCGAAACGGTCGGGGCGATCGGCCCGGGCCTGCTCGCCCTGGTCGGGATCGAGCCCGGCGACGGCGAGGCGCAGATCGCGCGCATGGCCGATCGGCTGCTCGGATACCGTGTATTCGCCGATGAGGCCGGACGCATGAACCGTGGCCTGGCCGACACCGGCGGCGGGTTACTGCTGGTCAGCCAGTTCACCCTGGCCGCCGACACCAGCAGCGGCATGCGCCCGGGCTTCAGCACCGCGGCCGCGCCGGGGCTGGCTGAACCGCTATTCAACCGTTTGCTCGAAACCTGCCGGCAACGCCACGGCGGAGGGGTGGAAACCGGCCGGTTCGGCGCCCATATGGTCGTCAGCCTGGTCAACGACGGCCCGGTCACCTTCCTTCTCCGGTCCTGATCCGGTCCGCCGCCCCGTCCTGTCCGGGTCGGGGGCGCCGGACCTGATATACTGGAGCGTTCCCTACCCTCAATAGCGCGGTGGCGCAGCCCATGGCCAACGAACGTCAGCCCCCTCCGTCCGATATCAAGCTCCTGATCTCCAAGGGCTTGGAGCAGGGCTATCTGACCTATGCCGAGGTCAACGATCACCTGCCCGACGATCTGGTCGACGCCGAACAGATCGAAGACATCATCGGCATGATCAACGGCATGGGCATCGAAGTGCACGAAGTTGCGCCCGATGCCGAAACGCTGCTGCTCGCCGACGGCAACACCGGTAACCGCGAAGTCGACGACACCGCGGCCGAAGAAGCCGCCGCGGCGCTGACCGCGCTCGATGGCGAAGGCGGCCGCACCACCGATCCCGTGCGCATGTACATGCGCGAGATGGGCACGGTCGAACTGCTGACCCGCGAAGGCGAGATCGCCATCGCCAAGCGCATCGAGGAGGGCCTCAACCAGGTCCAGGCCTCGCTCGCGCTGTACCCGGGCACGATCCAGCTGATCCTCGACGATTACGAGCAGCACAAGGCCGGCAAGAAGCGCCTGGCCGAGATCGTGGTCGGCTTCAACGACCACCTCGACGAAGAGCCCGAGCCCGCCGCTCCGCCGGCGCCGCCGGCCGACGTCGCCGACGCGGACTCCGACGAGGACGAGGACGAAGAGGCCGCCGGCGACGGCGAGGAGACCGAGGAGACCGTGTCCGGTCCCGATCCGGTCGAAGTCGCCGCGCGCATGGAAGCCATCGCCGACCTGCACGGCAAGTTCCTCAAGGCCCACGCCAAGTACGGCTCGGCGCACAAGAACGCGACCAAGCTGCGCGAGGACATCGCCGCGGTATTCATCACCCTCAAGCTGCCGCTGGCGCTGACCGACTCGCTGATGCGCAACCTGCGCGAAGTGGTCGGCTCGATCAAGGAGCGCGAGCGCAAGATCCTCGATCTGGCCACCCGCGTGGCCAAGATGCCGCGCAAGGACTTCATCCGCGCCTGGGAAGGCAACCAGACCAATCTGGAGTGGGTCGACGAACTGCTCAAGCGCAAGCAGAAGTGGTCGTCGGGCCTGCGCGACGTCAAGGACCAGATCGTGGCCGAACAGCAGGCCACCATCGAGCTGGAGACCCGCTCGCTGCTGACCCTGGACGAGCTCAAGGAAATCAGCCGCGCGGTCGCCTACGGCGAAGCCAAGGCGCGCAAGGCGAAGAAGGAGATGGTCGAGGCCAACCTGCGCCTGGTGATCTCCATCGCCAAGAAGTACACCAACCGCGGCCTGCAGTTCCTCGACCTGATCCAGGAAGGCAACATCGGCTTGATGAAGGCGGTGGACAAGTTCGAATTCCGCCGCGGCTTCAAGTTCTCGACCTACGCCACGTGGTGGATCCGCCAGGCCATCACCCGTTCGATCGCCGATCAGGCGCGCACCATCCGCATCCCGGTGCACATGATCGAGACGATCAACAAGCTCAACCGCATCAGCCGCCAGATGCTGCAGCAGTACGGCCGCGAAGCGACGCCGGAAGAGTTGGCGAAAGAAATGGACATGCCGGAGGACAAGATCCGGAAGGTCATGAAGATCGCCAAGGAGCCCATCTCGATGGAGACTCCGATCGGCGACGACGAGGACTCGCACCTGGGCGACTTCATCGAGGACACCAACGTGGAGTCCCCGGTGGAAGCGACCACCAACATCAACCTCTCCGAGACGGTCCGCGACGTGCTCGCCGGTCTGACCCCGCGCGAGGCCAAGGTGTTGCGCATGCGCTTCGGCATCGACATGAACACCGATCACACCCTGGAAGAAGTCGGCAAGCAGTTCGACGTGACCCGCGAGCGCATCCGCCAGATCGAAGCCAAGGCGCTGCGCAAGCTGCGCCATCCGAGCCGGTCGGAACAGCTGCGCAGCTTCCTCGATATCGACTGACCGGTCGGGCGAGTCCGCGCACGTAGAAACAGGCCCCGCTCGCGGGGCCTGTTTCGTTTCCGGCGCGTGATACCGCGGATGTCTCCCGTCCGGCGTGCGATATCGCGGGTGCCCCCTGTAGGAGCGGCGCGAGCCGCGACCGCGAAACCGCGCTTGCGTCGTAGGCGAGGTTTCGCGGTCGCGGCTTGCGCCGCTCCTACACCGGGCATGGGCGAGGGCGACGCAGGACGACTAGGCGGCCACGCGCGCTAAGATCGCTACGGATTCCACGGAGGGACGGCATGGACGAGGACAACGTCTGGAGCGCACCGAAGGCCGCGGTGGGCGCGGACCCGCGCCGCGAAGCCTGGTTCGGCCTCGGCGCGATGCTGTGGGGCAGCGTGCTTGCGACCACGGTCGCCGGGCTGTTGATGATGGCGATGAACTACCGCGCCCAGGGCCGCCCGCGACTGGCCTGGGCGGTCGTGGCCGGCACCGTGCTGGTGGTCGTGCCGGGGCTGTGCTGGGCCTTCATCTACCTGCTGATGTCGGTGATGCCGTATCCCGTGGGCCAGGTGCTGGCATTGGTCGGCTGGATCGCGGCGCAACCGTTGGCGACGCTGACCATGCTGGGCGCCTCGCACCGTCGCGCGATCGCAGAACGCCTGCGCACCGGCCAGCCGATGCGGCCAGCCGCGCACGCGGCGCTGGTGGTGATCGTGGTGTGGATGGCGCCGGTGCTGCTGTTCTTGCTGCTGTCGGCGCTCGCAGGCTTGGTCGTGGTCGGCTGAGGCGCGACTGCCCTTGTAGGAGCGGCGCCCCACAGGGATTTCCTTCGGTCACAAGCCGCGACCGCGAAACCTCACCTACGACGCAAGCGAGGTTTCGCGGTCGCGGCTCGCGCCGCTCCTACAGGGCCGCGGGCGGCTTACGCGCCGCGCAGCCAGCGGATCACTTCGTAGCACGCGCCCATGGTGTGGTAGTCGGTCTTGCCGGCGGGGCTCTTCTCGTCGCTGTATTTGCCGTTGCGGCGGTCGAGGATGCGGTACCACGCGCCGTAGCGGTGGTCGACCATGTGTTGCCACGCGTAGGCCCACAACTTGTCATACCACTGCCAGTACAGGTTCTCGCCGGTGCGCACGGCCAGCAGCGCCGCGGTCGCCAGCGATTCGGCCTGGACCCAGAAGTATTTGTCGTCGTCGCAGACCGCGCCGTCGGGGGCGAAGCCGTAGGCGAGGCCGCCGAATTCGTCGTCCCAGGAGCGCGCGATCGCGGTGTCGAACAGGTGGCGCGCGGTCGGCACCAGCCACGCCGGCGCGTCGCCGCGCGCGGACAGGTGGCGGTCGAGGATCAGCAGCAGCTTGGCCCATTCGGTCTGGTGGCCGGGCTGGAAACCCCAGGGCCGGAACAGGTGCTTGGGATCGTCGCGGTGGTAGTCCCAGTCGATGTTCCAGTCGCGGTCGTAGTGTTCCCACACCAGGCCGTCGGCTTGCGCGGCTTGGCGCTGGGTCATGTTCCGCGCTAGCGTCAGCGCGCGCTCGAGGTAACGCGCGTCGTTCGATGCCTCGTACGCCGCCAGCATCGCCTCGCACATGTGCATGTTGGCGTTCTGGCCGCGGTAGCCGGTGAAGTTCCAGTCGGCGTCGGCCTCGTCGCGGTACAGGCCGAATTCGGGTTCCCAGAAGCGCGCTTCGAGCAGGTTCCAGGTTTCGTCCATCCACGCCGCCGCTTCGGCGATGCCGGCCTTGACCCCGCACGAGTACGCCAGCAGCACGAAGGCCACGCCGTAGCAGTGGTTCATGCGGTCTTCCGGGCGGCCGTCGCGGATCGTCCAGGCGTAGCCGCCGGTGTCCGGATTGCGGTGGACGTCGCGCAGGTAGCGCAGGCCGTGGCGCGCGCGTTCGCGGTAGTCGTCGCGGCCGAATTCCACCGCCGCCATCGCGTAGTTGAAGACGAAGCGGGTCGAGCTGACCAGATGGCGATGCGAGGCGTCGTAGACCGAGCCGTCGTCGCGGAAGTAATGGAAGAAGCCGCCGTCGGCGTCGAGCGCGACCGGATCGTAGAACGCCAGGGTGTCGCGGATGTGGGCGAGCAGGGTGTCGGCGTCGCGGAAGTTCGGCTGCGGATCGAGCGGGAGGTTCATGCGGGTTCCTGGGCTTGTTCCTGCATCAGGCGTTCGACGTCGGCGGCGCTGGGCATGGCCGCGAACGCGCCGTGGCGGGTGGTGGCGAGCGCGCCGGCGGCGGCGGCGTAGCGCAGCGCGTCGGTGAGCTCGTCTTCGCGCTGGAGGAAATCGTTGAAGTTCGCCGCGCTCACGCCGAGCGCGACCAGTCGGCGCAGCAGGCCGCCGACGAAGGCGTCGCCGGCGCCGGTGGTGTCGCTCGGCGCGACCTTGAAGGTGGCGACCGAACCGCCGCGGGTGCGCGTGTACCAGCGGATCGGGGTGGCGCCGTCGGTGATGAGCACGCAGGTGGCGTAGCCGTGCCACAGCCGCTGCAGCGCCGCTTCTTCGCCGCCGAGGTGGCGGGCGAGGAATTCGAACTCGCTGCCGCACAGCTTGATCAGGTCCGCTTCCAGCAGCGCCGCCAGCAGCCGCGGTGCCGGATCGAAGCCGGCCGGCCACAGCGACGGGCGCAGGTTCATGTCCATGCTGACCAACGCGCCGGCCAGGCGCGCGCGGCGCATGCCGGCCAGCGTCGCCGCGGCGATGGCTTCCTCGGTGAGGCTGTTGGAGCAGACGTGGAACACGCCGGCGTCGGCGAAGCCGTCCGGGCTGAAGTCGGCGTCGCGGAACAACAGGTCGGCCGCCGGCGGCCGGTAGAAGCTGAAGCTGCGTTCGCCATCGCCGTCGAGCGAGACGAAGGCGAGCGCGGTCTTGGCCGCGTCGGTGCGGCGCACGTCGCGGGTGTCGACGCCGTAGCCGCTGAGCTGGTCGGCGATGAAGTCGCCGAACATGTCGCGGCCGAGCATGCCGACGAAGCGCGCGTGCGCGCCCAGGCGCGCGGCGGCGACGGCGACGTTGGCCGGCGCGCCGCCGGCGTATTCGACGAAGTGGCGCGGTTCGCCGGGGCTTTGCGCCGGGCGGGCGAGGAAGTCGATCAAGGCTTCGCCGAAGCAGACGATCGCGGCGTTCGCGCCGCTGGCGCCGGACGAAGAGGGTACGGCGGACATCAATGCATCACTCCCGAAGCTTGCGCGCTGGCGTGCTGGCCTTGGCCGGCGCGGATGCGCGAACCGGACAGGCCGTACCAGACGATGAAGGCGTAGCACACCGCCGGAATCACGAACGAATGCTGGATGCCGATGCCGTCCGACAGCAGGCCCTGCAGCAGCGGCACCACCGCGCCGCCGACGATGGCCATGATCAGCAGGCTCGAGGCCTTGCTGGTCATCGGCCCGAGCCGCTCGATGGCGATGGTGAAGATGGTCGGGAACATGACCGAGTTGAACAGGCCGATCGCCAGCACCGTCCACATCGCCACCGTGCCCTGGGTGCTCATGGTCAGCGCCAGCAGCGCGATCGCCGCGACCGCGGCCAGCGCCAGCAGCTTGCGCGCGTCGACGCTGCGCAGCAGCGCCGCGCCGATGAAGCGGCCGACCATCGCGCCGCCCCAGTAGTAGCCCAGGTAGGTGCTGGCGGTGGCGTGGTCGAAGCCGCCGATGTTCGGCTCGGACAGGTAGTTGACCAGGAAGCTGCCGATCGAGACCTCGGCGCCGACATAGACGAAGATCGCGATCACCCCGAACAGCAGATGGCGCTGGCCCAGCACCTCGGCGAAGCTGTGGCGGGTCGGGTCGGCGCTCTCGGTGGACTCGGTCAGCGGCGGGATGCGCATGGCGTAGACGAACACCGCCAGCAGCACCAGGCAGCCGGCGATGACCATGTACGGCATCTGCACCGCCGCGGCTTCGTGCGCGCGGTAAGCGGCTTTTTCGGCGACCGACATCGCGCCCAGTTGGGCGTCGGTGAGCACCGCCGCGGACAGGATCAGCGGGCCGATGAAGGTCGGGAACACGGTCGTGCCCAGCGAGTTCAGCGCCTGCGCCAGGTTGAGCCGGCTCGGCGCGCCGGCCGGGTCGCCGAGCAGGCTGATGTAGGGATTGGCCGAGACCTGCAGCACGGTGATGCCGCTGGCGAGCACGAACAGCGCGCCGAGGAACAGCGGATACGAGGGTACGCGCGCGGCCGGGAAGAACAGCGCCGCGCCGATCGCCGCGACGATCAGGCCGATGACGATGCTGTTCTTGTAGCCGAACTTCGCCACCACCCGGCTGGCCGGCAGCGACATCAGGAAATACGCGCCGAAGAAGGTCGACTGGATCAGCATCGACTGGGCGTAGTTCATTTCGAACACGGCCTTGAGATGCGGGATCAGCACGTCGTTGAGGCTGGTCAGGCCGCCCCAGGTGAAGAAGATCGTGGTCACCACCGCCAACGCGGCGGTGTAGGACATGACGCGGCTCATGCGGGCTCTCCGGGCGGTGTCAGGTGCACCTCGCTGCTGCTGCGGGCCTGCAGGCGCACGGGAGCGATGGTGTGGGCCGGCGCCAGCTCGGGCTCGCGCAGGCGCTTGAGGATCAGTTCGGCGGCCTGGCGGCCGCGCGCGCGCGGATCGACCGCGATCGTGGTCAGCGGCGGCGAGGCGACCGCGGCTTCGGGAATGTCGTCGAAGCCGACCACGGCGAAGTCGCCGCCGGCGCGGCGGCCGCGCGCGACCAGGCCGGCCATCAGGCCCAGCGCGACCGCGTCGTTGTAGCAGACCGCCGCGGTCGGCGCGGGATCGCGCACGAACAGCGCGCCGGTCTGCTGCGCCGCTTCCAGGCGGGTCGGCGCGCATTCGATCAGCCACTGCGGCTCGGGCTCGATCCCTGCCTCGGCGAGGGCCTCGCGATAGCCCTGGCGGCGCTGCCGGCACGAGGACGAATCGCGGTGGCCGCCGAAGAAGGCGATGCGGCGGTGGCCGCGGTCGAGCAGGTGGCGGGTGGCCAGGCGCGCGCCGTGGGTGTTGTCCAGGGCGAGGAAGTCCCAGGCGGTGCCGTCGAGCTCGCGGTTGAACACCAGCACCGGCGTGCGTTCGCCGACCTGCGCGCGCACCCGCGCGCCGTCGCTGCCTTCGGCCGGCGACAGGATGATCCCGGCCGGGTCGTGCTCCATCAGCGAGTTGAGTACCGCCTGCTGGCGCTCGACCGATTCGTTGGTGCTGCCCAGCAGGGTGACGAAGCCGGCGGTGGCCAGCCATTCGTCCACGCCGGCGGCGAATTCGGCGAAGAACGGGTTGGACAGGTCGTTGATGACCAGGGCCACGCCGGTCGACACCTTGCGCCGCAGGTTGGCCGCGCCGCGGTGGTAGACGTAGCCTTGGCGCTTGAGCTCGGCCTCGACCCGGGCGCGGGTGTCGGCGTGGACCAGCGGGCTGCCGCGCAGCACCAGCGACACGGTCGCGCGCGACAGGCCGCAGGCGCGGGCGATATCGGCCAGGGTGACCCGGCCGCGGGGAGCGGGCGCGTCGTTCATCTTGGGCACCTCGCGAACTGTGGACGGGCGGGACTCATGGCCGGCACGGGTGGTTGGAAGGCTTTTGGATCGTTCTAAATGCCGCCATCCTGCGGCCTGGGCCCCGTCGCTGCATTCTGCAATGCAGCATGAACGGGCCGGGGCCGCGTGTTAGCTTGCCTATATTTAGAACGATCTAAAAGTGGCGGCCCGGCTTTGCGGCCGACCGCCGTCCCCTTCGAGCCTTCCCGTCGCACCGGTTCGAACGCGCCAGGGCGCGAACGTTCCGGTCCGGCCTTAGACGGAGTACCCCGGATGACCCGGCCGGTCCAGTCCCGCACCTCCCGTTCCCGTCCCGTATGGTCCCTGGCCGCCGCCGCCATGGCGCTGGCCGCGGGCGTCCTCGCCGCGCCGGCCGCGCTGGCGACCGGCGCGGCCGCCGACGCCGGCCGCCGCGCGTTCGAGGCGGTCGACCCGTTCATCGGCACCGGCGGCGAGGGCCACACCTTCCCGGGCGCGACGGTGCCGTTCGGCATGATCCAGCTCAGCCCCGACACCGAGATCAAGCCGCGCAAGGAGGCCTACGGCTGGGCCGCCGGCTACCGCCACGGCGATCCGACCATCGTCGGCTTCTCCCACACCCACTTCTCCGGCACCGGCCACTCCGACCTCGGCGACGTGCTGGTGATGCCGATCGCCGGCGAGGTCAAGCTCGAACGCGGCGATTCGAAGATCGCGCGCAGCGGTTACCGCTCGGCGTTCCGCCACGACGACGAGGTGGCCCAGCCGGGCTACTACGCGGTCACCCTCGACGACTACAAGATCCGCGCCGAACTGACCGCGAGCGAGCGCGTCGGCGTGCACCGCTACCGTTTTCCCAAGGGCCAAGCCGCGCACGTGCTGCTGGACCTGCGCACCAGTCTGTACGACTACCCCGGCAAGGTGCTGTGGTCGCGCGTGCGCCTTCGTCCGGACGGCACGGTCACCGGCTTTCGCGAGACCCGCGGCTGGGCGCCGGGCCGGCAGCTGTATTTCGCCATGCGCTTCTCGCGCCCGGTCAGCGGCCACGCCTTCCACGACACCGAGGCCGACGTGGCCTACAAGGGCTTCCCGCCGCCGGGCGAGAAAGCCCCGACCCGGCGCGCGCAGATCGAAGGCCGCCAGCTCGTCGCCAGCCTCGACTTCAAGGACGCGCCGGGCCAGGAGCTGATCGTCAAGGTCGCGATCTCGCCGGTCGGCGAAGACAGCGCCATCGCCAACCTCGACGCCGAAGTGCCCGGCTTCGATTTCGACCGCGTGCGCGCGCAGGCGCGCGAGCGCTGGAGCCAGGCGCTGTCGGCGATCGACGCCGAAGGCGACGCGGCCGCGCGCAAGAGTTTCTACACCGCGCTCTATCACACGCTGATGGGACCGAGTCTGTTCATGGACAGCGACGGCCGCTATCGCGGGCCGGACAACGCGGTGCACGAAGCCAAGGGCTTCCGTTACCACTCCACGTTCTCGCTGTGGGACACCTATCGCGCGCTGCATCCGTTGCTGACCCTGGTGCAGCCGGAACAACGCAACAGCGACTTCGTCAATTCGCTGCTGGCCTCGCGCAAGCACAGCCCGTACGGCGTGCTGCCGGTGTGGTCGTTCCACGGCCAGGAGACGTGGTGCATGATCGGCTACCACGCCGTGCCGGTGATCGCCGACGCCTACATGAAGGGCATCCGCGGCTTCGACGCGAACGAAGCGCTGGAGGCGATGGTCGCCAGCGCCGACTACGGCCCCTACGACGGCATCGCCCAGTATAAGGAGTTGGGCTACGTGCCGATCGACGAGGAAGGCGAAGCGGCGTCGAAGACCTTGGAGTATGCGTTCGACGACTGGACCATCGCGCGCATGGCCGGGGCGATGGGGCGCAAGGACGTCGCCGCACGATTCGAAAAGCGCGCCGGCAACTGGCGCCATGCATTCGACCCGGCGAGTGGCTTCATGCGCGCGCGCAAGCGCGACGGCAGCTTCCGCGAACCGTTCGATCCCACCGCCAGCGGCTACGGCAGCGACTACACCGAAGGCAACGCCTGGCAGTACTCGTGGTACGTGCCGCAGGACGTCGCCGGCCTGGCGAAGGCGCACGGCGGCGCCGACAAGTTGATCGCGCGGCTCGACCAAGTGTTCGAGGCCAAGGTCGATCCGAAGATCTTCGCCCACATGGAAGACATCACCGGCCTGATCGGCTGGTACGCGCACGGCAACGAGCCCAGCCACCACGTCGCTTATCTGTACGGTTACGCCGGCCAGCCCTGGCGCACCCAGGAGCGGCTCAAGCAGATCATGGCCAGCCAGTACGCGCCGCGGCCCGACGGCCTCGCCGGCAACGACGACCTCGGCCAGATGTCGGCCTGGTACGTGTTCACCGCGCTGGGCTTCTACCCGGTGGCGCCGGCCAGCAACGAGTACGTCATCGGCCGGCCGTTCCTGCCCAAGGCCACCTTGAACCTGCCCAATGGCAAGCGCTTCAGCGTGATCGCCGAAGGCCTGGACGAGGCGCACACCTACATCGGCAGCGCCACGCTCAACGGCCAGCCGCTGGATCGCGCGTTCCTGCGCCACGAGGAGATCCTCGCCGGCGGCGAACTGCGCTTCGTCATGCAGGCGCAGCCGAACCGCGAATGGGCGAGCCATCCCAAGCAGTTGCCGTACTCGATGAGCGCCGCGCGCTGAGCGCGGCGACGCGTGCGTCGGCGCGGCCGCCGACGCACGCCAGGCGCGGCAAGAATCAGAAGTCGTCGCGTCCGTGCGTCGCCGCCGACCAGCCGATGAACTCGGCCGCGTTGCCGTCCGGCCGACCGCGCTTGGTCGCGTTCTGGAAATTCGGAATCGGCGTACCGCGGTTCATGTAGCCGTTGACCGCGATCTCGCTGTAGCCCGGATACAGGCCGAACGACCGGCAGTCGCGCACGCCTTCGCCGTACAGGATCGACTTGGCCATGTACTCCAGCCCGCGCGAGAACCGCGGCTGTGGCTCGTTGCCGACCTTGAGCAGCCACACGCTGGTGTCGCCCTGGATCGTCGCCATCTCCGCCGCCTGGGCGATGCCGGCCAGCGAATACTGCGGATGGTGGCAATCGCGCGCCGCCAGTTCCTGCACCTCGCCGCTGCTGTAGACGATGCCCGGGATCAACTGCTTGATCCGGTTGAGCCCGGCGTTGTAGCGATTGGCGTCGTCCTGATAGACCCCGGTCGCCATCATCGCCAGCGCGCCGGACACGCCCCAGTTGTTGGTCCGGCTCGAGGCCTGATTCGCGTACCCGTACAGCTTGTTGAGGTAGCCGTTGAAGCGATCCTGCGACGCCTGCGGCCAGCCCGCCGCGCCGCCGTCGTGATGACGCAGGATCTCCGCCGCGCTGGCCCACACCGGCAATCCCCACGCCGCCTCCAGCCACGCCTGCGGCGCATCGGTGCCCGGCGCCAGCGTGAAGCCGGTGAACTTCGCCGACCACGCATCCAGGATCTGCACCGCCTTGTCGCGATTGCGCGTATCGCCGGTGACCGCCCAGCGCAGCGCGTTCAAGTACGCCGCGAACCCATCGTTCTTCCAGCGCCCCTCCTGCGGCCCGCCGGCCGCGCGCACCACCTCCACCGTCGCCAGCGCCTGATGCGCGTAGGTGTGCGAACCGCGGTTGTCCTGCAGCAGGCGGTTGTAGCCGGTCTTCATCGCGCTGCCGTTGCCCGATTGCACCGCGGCGCGGATCGAGGCGAGGCGGTTCTGGGTCATCAACAGGCCGGGGTGCTTGAACGGCGGCACGGCGGCGGTAGCATCGGGAGCGGCGCCGCTGTAATCGGCGGCTTGAACGGAACCGGCGGCCCCGGCGAGCAGGGCCAAGGCCAAGGCCAGGGCGTGGAAGCGGAACGGAGTCGTGCGCGGCATAGAAACCTCGTTGATGGATCGGGCGGCACCGGGCGCCCGCCGACATCGCGGCGAGTCCGGATCGTGAGCCCCCCATCAGTGCGCGACCCGCCCGGCGTCGCCGCCGTCGCGTCCCGCCGCGCCGGACCGCGGCAAACGCCGCCGGCGCAGGCACGCGTCTGGCGCGCGTGTCGACGCCATGCTGCCCGAGTCGTGGGCGCGAAAAATGCGACTGGCGCTGGGCAAGTCGGGCAGCCGAAATCGTATAAAGGCGAGCGGATTCGCAGTTCGGCGGGGTTGTGGCGAACCGCCGAGTCGGCGTGGCTGAGGCGGTCGGGTCCCCGAACGGCCGCGGGACGGCGACGCCCCGGGCTGACTGGACCGCGGCGCTGCTTTAGAATCCCGGCTCTCGCGGGCCTATAGCTCAATGGTTAGAGCAGAGGACTCATAATCCTTTGGTTCCAGGTTCGAGTCCTGGTGGGCCCACCACAGCAATAACGGGGCGCGTTTCTCTCCCTGAGTTTCGCCCAGAAAACGCCCTATTTCCCAGGGTTTTCAACTATCCCTCGGACTTGGAGAGAGGCCGAAACTCGCCAGTTGGCGAAATTTTCGCCACGGTTGCCTCTCTCTTCTCAGCACCTCTGGACCCGGAACCAAAGGGGGCATTTTTTGTCCGTTTGGAATCAAGCGGTTAGCCATGGACTTTTAGAGCCTTTTCCTGCGGTAGAGCCTTTGAGAGGACTAGGGAAAAACTCTATAAAACCAAGGGCTTCCGGAGCGAGGCTCTGGCGGTCGATTTTTTTGACGCAGTTCGAGCCCATCCGCTGGGGCCCGGGTAGACTACCGTCGCCGAGACGACACTCGACGTTGACGACAGGGAATGTGAGCCCATGGCGCTGATTACATGCAAGGACTGCAAGGCACAGACCAGCACCACTGGACTGGCGTGCTCCCAGTCCGGTGCCACGCACGAGAAGATCTCCAGGTGCATAGTCGCCATTGCGCCGACCACTAGCCTCTAGATCCCACACCCACGCTGGACCAGGCCAATGGCAACTCGACTTTGCGCGCCCCTCGACAAAATACCAGAGGCGTTAGAGAAAACCGGATTTATCCTAGAGCACGCAGTGGCGGAAGAATTCAAGCGTGCGGGCTGGTCCACCATCGGTGGTCGCTACTACGTTGACGATGTCGATGGACGCGCTCGTGAACTCGATCTTGTGGCCTATCGCATACACAAATCAGACGATGTCGAGGTGGTGACTGCTGTATTAGTCAGTTGCAAGAAGGATGCTGAAACTACGTGGACATTTTTAACTAAGGATAGACCCAGGCAGGACCCCAACTTTGATTGGAACCCCGCGCATTACTGGACTGATCTCCAGCCTCTCCAAACGTATCTAGCCAGCGTGCCCTGGAAGGATAAGTATATTGATGCGCTCGGCGAGTTGTATGTCGGTGCTTTCAGAGCGGAGCGGGACGTGTTCGCCTTCCAGCAGGTCTCGACGCAAAGCGTCGTTCCACGGAATGACAAGGCAATATTTGACTCGATTGCGACGCTAATGAAGGCGCTTGACCACGAGGTTCAAGCACTTCCGAGTCGGGTTAAGACGCGCAAGCGGCTGTACATGTTTTTTCTTCTCTCCGTCGTCGATGCACCTCTGGTGGATGTCCGATATAACGGGCTCGCGGCCGAAGCGGTAGAGATAGAGAGGATCACATACCTATGCCGCTACATGGTGCGGAAAAGGGAGCTGTCTGCATTGGTTCATTTTGTCCGTAGCGATAGGCTCGGCGAATACATCAAGTCTCTGACTAGGTTGGCAAAAGCAAATGGTAAGTACATGCAATCTCTTGTTGCATCCGCTTATGATGCGATCAAGTCAGATGAAAGCGTCCAGGCGTACTTTAGCGCCCGACTACGTTCGCGAATTGCGTGGAGACTTGATCGATTTCTGTCAGACCGCATGCTAAAGAACTTTAGCGTGGGAGAATTCGGTCTCAGGTACGTTGGCGAAGTGTTGCAGATTGAGATAGATGTAGACGACGATGAAGTTCTCGCGGACTTGAATAAGGATGAATTCGTTCTGGACGCTACGCGTGTAGCGTTGCGTGATATAGCAAGATACTCGGGTGCGTTTACCTTCACTTGGAACATTCCCTTTTAGACATGGCACTGACCACCTGCAAGGAATGCAAAGCCCAGATTAGCGCCACCGCCCAGGCGTGCCCCCAGTGCGGAGCCAAGCCCAAGAAGACGTCTGGTTGCGCCATCGTGATCTTGGTAGTGATCGGATTTGGCGTTTTGTCGATGATGGCGAAGGGCTGCTCAGACCAGGTGGACACCCCTAGCGCGCCCTCGCAGGCCCCGACCGCAACGCCGGCAGCGCCTGCAGTTCAGCTTGACCCTGCGGCCAAGTTAACCGAGGCCGTCCAAACCGTCGACGGCGTAGAGGCGCGGCTGAAGGAAAATGCGCAGAAGCTGAAGAAGTACTACGGCACGAAATCGCAGCTGGAAGATTCCACTGCTGATCTGCTCAAGCTCGGGCTGGTTCGCGCGCAGTACGAGAAGTCTAAGGTGAAAGCCGAGCGAGCGTTAGCAGCCCGGGCTGATGCGCTGTTTACAAAGGTTGGGCAACAGCAGCGAACGATCTATGCCTCGACTATTGAGGAGAACTTCATTAAGAATGGCTTGGACATCCGTACCAGCGTTGAAGGTTCGAAGAAGGATCATCTGCGCCTGAAGTACGTACTGATGTCGAAACCGCTCGTCTACAAGTTCCAGAACGAGATGAAATTGGACGAGCAGGCTAAGGTTTTTGGGTTCACCAAGCTGATTTACTCGGATGGGTACAACGAGAGTTGGACGGTGGACTTGTGAATGCGATCCGATGGGCTACTCGTTCTCTTTGCCATAGTAGTCCTCTCCGGCGAGGCGTTCTTGTTGCCAGTACTCGATCTCTTTGTCCATGCCTTCCCGGTCGTGAAGCCTGACGTCAAAAAGCTCTCTCTCCTCCCAGTGGTCGAACGTCCGCTCTTGCATGATGCGGATGATCTCACCTGCGGGCATGCTGCGATCGATGAGGCTTCGAAAGCCTAGATCGAACCAGCTATCCATGGACTCTTCATTGGGCAAGTTGTCCAGCACCCATTCCCCGGTATAGCGCTCCGGCGAGTACTCCAAATGGTCGACTTCGTCTTGGAGGGTCCAGATGCCCTCGGCGATACGTTTCTCGCGACGTTCCTCGTAATCGCGGAAGTGCTCTTCATACGTATAGGTCGTGTTGCTGTCGCCCTTCCAGTCGTACCAGCGAATGCCAATACCAACTGCCTCCCAGCGGGTAAGAGCGGCCACAAGCGCCGCCTTGGTAGGAGCGAAAATCCATTCATAGGAGTTCAGGAAGTTTTGGCCCGTGGTTAAGCCGACTCCTTCTGCCGAGAACGGCCGACTCTCGCGCTGCTCAGCCCAGCACCGCTCCAGGGCCGCGAGGGTCGGTAGGCGCACGAAGAAGGCATCGCCGGACAACGGCACTCGCTCGGGCAGCGGAATGTCGATGGATCGGGTCGGTTTGTTGTGTTGTTTCATTGCGCCCCCTGGCTAGAACGAAGCCATAGTAGCGACTAGTCAAGGGAGGTAAGGTAAAGAAAAATTAACCTAGTGCCGCCGTGTACTGGGCGCAATGGGGTTGCGGCTCAGCGCCCGCCGAGGTTCGGCGGGGCTAAGCTTGGCTTCATAGCTGGATGATCACTGGCCCGCGGCCGCTGCTCTGGCGCTTTTCGCAGATTGATTTTTGAGCGAGCCTTTCCTGCCGCTGGTCGCGGCGGCCTTCTTAGCCGAGCGCCGCGCCGATGTCTTGCGATCGGCTTCATTAACGGGCGGCAGCTTTCGAGAAGCTCGCTTGGTCACCTTTCCGGCGGCTTTGGCCTTGGGAGCATGCTGGGCCAAAAGCTGATCGACCTGTCGCTTTCCTAATTTCCGCACCAGCGCCAGTTTCTCGATGGAGGCCTGACGTGGCCGGCTGGCGCCGCTTTCCCACGTAGCGATGGCGGGGGCGCTCACGCCCAGCAGGGGCGCAAAGGCAGCCCGCGACAGGCCCAGGCGCTTGCGCAGCTTCAGCAGGCCTTTGGCCGAGAACCGTACCTGACCAGCCGAGCCGTCCCCGCTGGCGCCCGCCGGCAGCGCAGGCGTTTTCGACCGCCCGGCCGCGTTCAGCGCTTTCTGCAGCTTGGCGATATCGAGCTTCAGAGCCGCTATGCTCTTGCGCTGAGCTGCGACCTGCTGGCGCAGTGGATCGACCTGGGCGCGAACTTCCTTTCGCGTCAAGCGCGCGACTTCACTTTTCAGTACCGAAGCGATGTTGGGCATGGAGCATCCTTATTTTGTTCACGTTAGCAGGGTAATTCATCGGGCACTTGGGCGCCAAAACGCACCTTTTCGATGCCGGAGCCACTCGAGTTGTTCCGGCCAAAGCAGGGGAAAGCCCACTGCGATATCCGCAAGCCGAATGTCGGGCAGCGTGTCGTCAAGAATGGCTTCGATAATCTCGGGTGCCAGGAACGTAACGTTGATCATTCGAGCCACGTAGCTGGGATCAGTCCCGTTCTTCTCGGCGATCTCCGTCATGGACGGGACATCCCCCGCGTCCAGCATTTCGCGCCAGCGAAAGCCTCGTGCGAGCGCCTGTTGCATCGCGGTCAGTTCCGGCGGCGTCCCGGTGACGGGGACCGCGCCAGAGCGCAGTTTGCGTTGTCCCGAACGCCGCCGGAGTTGAATGGGCACCAGTACCGCAGCGGCGCCGTCGCTGGTTTGAACGACGCGTGGTCGACCCCCGGGGATAATGGTGGCGGCGGTCATGCAGCCCTACTTTCGCCCGCGCCGGGGAAGAGCTGAAAGCCGAGCGGCTGGAGCCGGATTTCCACTTGGTCCGGTGTCACAATGACCTTCTCCACAAGCTGGGTGACGAGCCGCCGTTGCTCAGCGGGGAAGAGCGCATCCCAGATGCGATCCGTTCGCCGGAGGGCGACGGTCACTGCCGCCTCGTCCAGGGACGGAGCCTGCTCGCGCACGTAGCCCAACACCGCGCTGCTCATCTGTGGGGCCCGCATGACATCCCGCAGATGGGCGACGACGAGGGCCTCGATCTCGCTGGCGGGCAAACGCGGCAGGGTGGACTTTGCGGCGCGCCCGCGTTCCATAAGCTCTTGGGTAAGGTAATAGCGATACATTCGGCCGCTGGCGCTGACCGTGTGCCAAGGACTTAGCGCCCGGCCGGTGGCGTCGAACAGCAGTCCTTTCAGCAAGAAATCGACGTTGGCGCGTGCTTGGTTGGCGCGGGTGCGGCCGTTGACCTTCAAGATGGCCTGCGCCTGCCCCCACGTCTCGGTGCTGACGATCGCAGGGTGGGTGTTCTCGAACTCCATGTCGCGATGCTTGATGTGCCCCAGATACGTGCGGTTGTGCAGGATCTTGTGGATCGCGCCCTTGTCGAGGACATGCCCCAGCAAATTCCGGCCGGCGGCGGTCGTCCACGACTTGTTTCGGTACTCGTGGACCAGCGCATCCTCGGCCACCTTCTGGATCGACCGATGCTCAATAAAGCGTTCGAAGATCCAGCGGACCCGTTCGGCCTCGCCCGTATTGACGGCCAGGCGCCGGTCCTTGATGTCGTAGCCGAGCGGCGGGATGCCGTGCATCCACAGGCCCTTGCGCTTGCTGGCGATAAACTTGTCGCGGATACGTTCGGAGGTCAGCTCGCGTTCGAACTGCGCGAACGTCAGCAGAATGTTCAGAAGCATCCGCCCCATCGCGTCGGTGGTATTGAAGTGCTGGGTGACCGAGACGAAGGTGACGTTGCAGCGTTCGAACACTTTGACCAGTTCCGCGAAGTCGAACAGCGATCGGCTCAGGCGGTCCAGCTTGTAGGCCACGATGACGTCGATTCGGCCGGCCTCGATATCGGCGAGGAGCCGTTTTAGTGCAGGCCGCTCCAGGGTTCCGCCGGAGAAACCGCCGTCATCGTAATACTCGCTGACCTGAACCCATCCTTCGGTTCGACGGCTGGCGATGTAGGCTTCCCCCGCATCGCGTTGCGCGTCGATGGAGGTGTAGGCCTGGCCCAGCCCCTCCTCGGTGGAGACGCGGGTGTAGACCGCGCAGCGCAGGCGCTTTGCGGGTAGGGCGTTCACGCCGCGATCCTCACGATGATGGCGGGCTGGGCGCGACATTCGATCACCAATACCTCATGTTTCCGGAAGAATCGCAGCAGCGCGTCCGCGTCGGGGCCGGGAACGCTCAGATGGTCCCAGTGATTGACCGCGATGCAGTCCGTTTCACCTTCCGCGACGGATTGGAGAAGTCGTTGGAATGCGGGCCGCACCTGCGTGCTGGGACAAAACCCATTGTCCGCATAGACGGTGATCTCAGGCGGCACATCGGCGCAGCGCAGAACCGTGTCCATGACAACCGCGCGTTGATAGTCGATTTGGATTGGGTTCTGCGTATGCGTATGGCAGTAGATAGCGATGCGCAGCGGATTGGCGTTCTCGTTCATGCGGCGGGCTCCGTAGCGAGATGGGCGGGGAAACGGAAGGGAGTCTTCGCCACCACGACCTTCGCATTGGCTTGTTCGAACCGGGATTGCAGGCGGAGGTGATCCAGATGGACCTGAGTCAGTCGGCAGGGGCTGGTGACGACGATGGTGCGAACGTGACCGCACCACACGTGATGGAGCAGAGTCTGGAGCGCGGGGCGGGCCAATGTTCTCCCTGTATAGCCGTCGTCGCTGTAGGCCACTGTGGCGGTCGCGCCTAGCACCGTGCGGGCGTACTGGATCGCCTCCGCGCACTGCTCGGCAATCGACTTTGGATCGGGTTCGCCGCTGCGCGCGTAGATGGCGACGGGGCAAAATGGCGTCAGTTTCATTTCCTTCCTTCCTTGCGATGGTGGATGCCGCGCAGGCCAAAGAACGCCGGGCCCGACCACTGCGTTCCGGTGATCTGGCGGGCAATTGCCGACAGGCTGCGATAGGCTTGTCCGGCGTACTCGAAGGTGCCGTTGTCGAGCACACGGACCGAGTGCAGGACACCCTGGTATTCCCGCGTGAGAACGGTGCCTTGTCGTGCCGTGCTTCCGCTGCGCGGTCGAACACGCCCGGTATCTATCAAGTGGCGGATACGCCGTTCGTTCGAGGACAGAAGTTCACCTTTGTCGTGGCGGGCGGCTTCCTCTTGCAGGCGATGCGTCAGCCGACGTTCGACATATCGACGATTGTTGATGCCAGGCTCGCGACCGAACAAGTCGGCCCACAGGGCTTTCAGTTCGATCCATTTCATTCCTTCCAGCGCGGCGATCTTCGCTGCAGTGTCGATGTGCCCGCGCGATTTGGGTTTCATGTGTCTCTCCGGTTTTGGTTGGGGGGAGGCACATAGACCCTCGGTTCCCGCGCGTTATCAAGGTCCACGGGCGTGGATTTCGCGTGAATTCCGCGAAGGCGAAGGACGCCGCGTGCGATCAACTGCGCAACCATGCGAAGGCGCGCGAGTTCAGTCGATTTGGGATTGGTCATCTTGGAGTTCGACATTGTTGGGTGGTGCGTCGATTACGCGCGGAACAGCTTCTTTCCTGATCCAAACGTGGCCGTGGCCGCTGTCGATAAATCTGCGGACTTCGTCGGAGAAAATCTGGCTCAGGCTGGTGATCTGCCGCGAGTACTTGCACTCTTCGGCAAGCTCTCGCCAGTCGAACGAAGGGAAGCCGATCGCATGCTTCTCCTTAAGCAACCGCATGAAGCGTTTCTGCTTACGCCGAAGTACCAAAGTCTCGCCGCCCAGGATCAAGCGGTTGTACGGCGGCTCCAAGGTGAACCACAGCGGAAGCGGCGCGGTCACCACGGTCCCGAGGCGACGGTGATTGAGCTGGATGCCTTCGGTCTCGATCCTGATCGCTTCATCCATGGGAATCACAATGCGGTGGCTGGTGGAGATCTGATCGTTCAACAGCAAGCTCGAGGTGATGAGAATCTGGCGCGCGCTCTCCTCCTGCCCGAGGACCGCTTTGATCCCAAGCTGATCGATGTGCCAGCCCGAACGCAGCAGGTAGACGGGTGCGCGTCCAGCACTTGTCGTCGTGGTTGTCAGTCGCCATAGCCGCTCCGGGATCAGTTCCATGGGTACGGCCGTGGGCCCACTGAGGAGCCGGGCGAACGTGGACGGAAGCCAGGGAAGGCGGATCTGCACGGACATGTGGTCGGAGATCAGCTCCACTTGCTTGCTGCCGCACGTGCCGCAGGTCACCTCGGGATCTGCCCACAAAGGCAACTGACGCGGGTGCTGATCGCCACAGGCATGGCAAAGCACCTGTCGCGTTCGCCGCGGAGGCGTGAGCGCACCGAGGTCTACGAATTTGCTCATGGCCCAGCCGTCGTAGGGCAGCAGGGCACTGGCCGGTTCGATTTCGAACCAGCTAATGAATCGGTCAAGCACGTTACGTCCCTACCAAATGAGCGGGCAAAAGCTGCCCGTCGGGCTGACAACGCCCGAAAAAGCGGAAGCTGCTTTGATATCGAAGAGGCGGAAAGTCTTCCGCTTTAAATGGGTATCAGCTGTTGTGCAGTACGCGACCGCGAGCGATCGCATAGACGTCGCGCCACGAGGGCTGCGAGTGCGTGGTGATGCAGAGAGAGGTCTCGGTCACCGAGAAACGTCGCCAGACTGGCGACTTGAAACAATCCGTTGCGCATAGAGGGCCTTTGGGGGCAAGCCACTTTCTTGTTGTTTGATCGTGTTGCTGAATCAAGCCTAGCCTGCGGTCGAACGCGCACGCAACCGCACATGCGCGTCGGTCAACCCTTTGTTCGCGCGAATGCCGGTTTGATTCATCTTGCGTTCTGATTCGGGCCGTTTTTCGTCCGATTTTGTGAGCAATCGGCCGCGATTGCTAGCCTCGCGCACGCCAACTTCTAGCAAGATTGCTATCCGAACAAGCGGGTTGCGGTTGCTCGCGCATTGCTCATGTATCGCTAGCTCGTTGCCCTCTTACGTCGCTAGCCACGCTTGGTGGACGCTTGTTGCACGGCATGACAAGCCGATCACAAGGAGCAGCGGCATGGGTACGGGACATCTTTCGACCGCCGAGTTGTCGAAGCACTGGGACATTCCCGAGAAGACGTTGGAGCGGTGGCGATGCGAAGGCATCGGCCCTCGCTACATGAAGGTTGGGCAGCACGTTCGCTATCGACGCGACGACATCGAGCAGTACGAAGCTGCGTCGCTCCGGAGCTCGACCGTCGAGCGCGCCGAGGTTCCGGCATGACGGCGTTGCCGTACCAAAGCCGGTCGGCGTCGGACCTGGCGAAACTGGACGTCGAGGTTCTGTACCAGCTGAAACGGTCTGCGGACGCCGCGGTCGCGAGCGCCCGCGCCGACGCGGATGCAATCGACCAGGCCCTGGATCATCGATACCGGCAGTTGGCGGCGGATGCGCGGCGGGCCGCGGGCAAGGACACCGGCACGGTCCACTTGGTCGACGGTGACCACCGGATCAGCGTCGAACTGCCCAAGCGAGTCGAGTGGGATCAAGCGCGGCTCGCCGCGATCGTGGAGCGCATCCGGGCAGCCGGGGAAAACCCCGGCGAGTTCGTGGAGATCAGCTACCGGGTCAGCGAGGCCAAGTACAGCGCGTGGCCGGCGTCAATGCGCGCTTCCTTCGACTCCGCCCGCACGCTCAAGCCGGGCAAACCGGTGTACCGCTTGGCACCGGCCCAAGACTGAAAAATTGACGAAAGTCTCAAATTCTGGAGATAGGTAGAGCATGTTGCCGATCATCACGGCGGACCAGCGGCTGGCCGAGCCGCGGGGCGTCAAGGGCGTCCTGGTCGGGCGTTGGGGCCTGGGCAAGACGTCCCAATTGTGGACGCTCGATGCGGGATCGACGCTCTTTGTCGACATCGAGGCCGGCGACCTGGCCGTCAAGACTTGGCCTGGGGACAGCCTGCGGCCGCGGACGTGGGAGGAGTGCCGCGACATCGCAGTTTTGCTGGGCGGCCCCAATCCTGCGCTTCGCGACGACCAGCCTTTCAGCGAAGGGCATCACGCCCAGGCATGCCGTCGATACGGCGATCCGGTGACTCTGGCGAAGTACCGGACGCTCTTCATCGACTCGATCACCGTCGCCGGGCGACTGTGCTTGCAATGGTGCAAAGGCCAGCCGCAGGGATTTTCGGAGCGTACTGGGAAGCCGGACGCGCGCGGTGCCTACGGGCTGCTCGGGCAAGAGATGGTGGGTTGGCTGACCCACATCCAGCATGCGCGCGCAAAACACATTTGGTTCGTCGGCATCCTCGATGAGCGCACGGACGACTTCAACCGGCGCGTCTATGAGTTGCAGATCGACGGTTCGAAGACCGGCCTGGAGCTGCCCGGCATCGTGGACGAGGTGATCACGCTGGCTGAAGTTCCCGCCACCGAGGGCGCCGCGTACCGCGCCTTCGTCTGCCACACCGCCAACCCCTGGGGCTACCCCGCCAAAGACCGATCCGGTCGTCTCGACGTCGTGGAGCCGCCGAACCTGGGCCAGTTGATGGTCAAGCTCGGCGCGCCCGAGGCCGCAGCACCGAACCCGCCGTCCACCCAATAGAAGAAGGTCAACCATGTCCTCCGCTTGGAACAATTTCAACGACGCCGAGAGCCCGGCGTTCTCCCTCATTCCGAAGGGCACGCTGGTTAAGGTGCGCATGACCATCAAGCCCGGCGGCTATTCCGACGTCGCCAACGGCTGGCTGCACGGCTGGGCCTCGCGCGGCGACACCGGTGCGGTCTATCTCAACGCCGAGTTCGTCGTGCTAGAGGGCAAGTACGCCCGCCGCAAGCTGTGGACGCTGATCGGCCTGCACAGCCCGAAAGGTCCGACCTGGGGTCAGATGGGCCGCAGCTTCATCAAGGGCGTCCTCAACTCCGCGCACGCGCTCCACCCGGACGACATGAGCGCCGCAGCGCAGCAGGGGCGATGTATCGAGAGTTTCGGCGATCTCGATGGCCTCGTGTTCGCCGGCAAGGTGGATTGGGAGAAGGATAGCTACGGCGAAGACAAGGCGGTTATCAAGGTGCCGGTCATGCCGGAACACCCGCAGTACCGCGAGGTGATGGGCTCGGTGCAGCCGGCGCCCGCCGGGACCGCGTCGGCCCACGTCGCGCAGGCGTCGTCGCCGACAGCACCTACGCCGACGAGTCGCCCTGCTTGGGCGAGCTAGTGCGCGGCGATGACGTCGTGCTGGGGCTGTGGCCGGCCGGCGCGCGGCCTCGGTCATCTGGATCTGCGCCGCCGCGTCGCTGACCCACGCCGCGCGCCCTACCGATGGGCGTTCTGCTCGGCGACATGCCAGAACGCCTTCCACCAACTCTATATGACCCGATACCGGAACGATCCGGCGTCGGTGGAGGAGCTTTTGCCCGTGACCCACCCACTCTCCCACGACGCGCAGCGCGCGTGCCTGCGCGCGCTGGCCGCCGAAGCGGACCGCGTCGGATTCGACGTGCCATTGGCGCAGTACACGCAGGCGCAGGCCACCCGCGTGGTCGAGGCGATCACTACCGCCTATGAAGCCGCCTTACGCCAGCGCTCAGAACCGCGGGGAACGCCCGACGCGCCGTTTGATGATCCGATCCCCTTCTAGGCTCCTGCCGCGCCATGCTCGATTTCAACTCGCATGACGTCTCCGAGCATCTCGCCGGGTTGATCGATGCCGCAATGGAGCGCGACGCCGCTATCCATCCGGCTCGTGCCTATCTGGGCGCATCCAGCCTGGGGGAGGAGTGCAGCCGCCGGCTTCAGTTCCAATTCTTCGACGCGCCCAAGGACTTCGGTCGTCAGTTTCCGGGCCGCTTGCTGCGCGTGTTCGCGCGCGGCCATCGCGTCGAAGACTGGATGGCCGATTGGCTGCGTCTGGCCGGGTTCGACCTGCGCACGCGCAACGACCACGGCGAGCAGTTCGGATTCGCGGCAGCTGACGGGCGCGTGCGCGGCCACGCCGACGGTGTGATCGTCGGCGGCCCCGCCAGCTTCCGCTATCCAATGCTCTGGGAAAACAAGGCGGTCGGCGTCAAGACGTTCCGCGAGCTGCAGAAGAAGCGACTGGCTGCGAGCCGGCCGGTCTACGCCACCCAGATCGCGCTGTATCAGGCCTATCTCGGCCTGCACGAACACCCCGCGCTATTCACGGCCGTTTGCGCCGACGACATGACGATCTACGCCGAGCGCGTCGTATTCGACCGCGGCTTGGCGCAGCGCGCGTCCGATCGCGCCGTCGAAATCTTGCGCGCCTGCGACGCCGGGGAACCACTGCCGCGTATCAGTACCACCCCCACCCATCAAACCTGTCGGTCCTGCCCATGGCAGGACCGTTGCTGGAGGCTGCCCCATTGACTAGCTGGACCGATTTCAACGATGCCGAGCCTGATCTCGAGCCGAAGGCGGCGCGGCCTGCACGCAAAGAAGTGCGTCGGCAATTGCTTTACCGTCTCGACGGCGTGCTGCAAGCACTGTTTCCGAAGGGGAAAGCCAAGCGCGGCAAGTTCACCATCGGCGACATCCACGGTGCGCCGGGCGACAGCCTGGAAGTAGCGCTGGATGGCGACAAAGCCGGGCTGTGGAACGACCATGCGACGGGCGATGGTGGCGACATCTTCGACCTGATCGCTGCGCACGCTGGATTGGACGCGCGCGACGACTTCGCCATCGTCCTGGCGATGGCCGCGGAGCTGGCCGGCCATGTGCCGGTGCCCGTGGCCGGGGAGTCCGGCAAGCGGCGGCAAACCGAGCCGGCGATGGACGATCTGGGCCCGCACACCGCGCGCTGGGACTACCTGGACGCGGACGGCGAGCTGATCGCCTGCGTCTACCGCTACGATCCGCCCGAAGGAAAACAATATCGCCCTTGGGATGCCAAGCGTCGCAAGCACCAAGCGCCGACGCCGCGGCCGCTGTATAACCTGCCGGGCATCGCCGCATCGACTGAGGTCGTCCTGGTCGAAGGCGAAAAATCCGCGAATGCGTTGATCGAGCGCGGCGTTTGCGCGACCACGTCGATGAACGGCGCCAACGCGCCAATCGAGAAGACCGACTGGTCGCCGCTGTCGGCTAAGCACTTGCTGGTCTGGCCGGACAAGGACAAGCCGGGTTGGGAGTACGCGATGCAGGCTGCGCAGGCGGCGTTCAGGGCCGGCGCCGATTCCGTTGCGGTTCTGCACCTGCCTGACGATCGACCGCAGGGTTGGGATGCGGCCGATGCCGCCGGGGACGGCTTCGACATCGACGGCTTCCTGCGCGCGGGCGAGCGCACGTTCTTGTCGCCGGGCAACGACGATGCACCGCCGTCGATTGACTTCGCAGGCTTGGACTGGAGCAGCGACGACGGCCTCGGCTTGGCTTTCACCCGCCACTACGCGGACGATTGGCGCTACTGCGCTGCGTGGGGGCAGTGGTTGAGCTGGACCGGCACGCGCTGGAATCCGGACCGGACTCTGGTGGTCCAGCACCTGGTGCGCGGCGTCTGCCGTGCCGCACAAGCCTTTGCGGACAAGCCCTCGCAGCGCTCGAAGCTGGCTTCGGCTTCGACGGTCGGCGGCGTCGAACGCCTTGCCCGCAGCGATCCGCGCAACGCCTCGTTCGCCGAGGATTGGGATCGCGACCTGTGGGCGTTGAACACGCCGAACGGCATTGTCGACTTGCGCACCGGCGCGCTGCGTCGGCATGCCCGCGGCGAACACATGACCAAGCTGACCACCGCCAGCCCGAAGGGCGACTGCCGGACGTGGCGCAACTTCCTGATCGATGTGACGGGCGGCGACGGCGCCTTGGAGGCGTACCTTCAACGTGTTGTCGGCTACTGCCTGACCGGCGTCACCCGCGAGCATGCGCTGTTCTTCCTGTACGGCACCGGCGCTAACGGCAAGTCCGTGTTCGTGAACACCTTGGCGACGATTCTGGGTGATTACGCTACGAACGCTCCGATGGACACCTTCATGGAGGCGCGGCACGACCGGCACCCCACCGAACTGGCCGGCTTGCGCGGCGCGCGCTTTGTCGCCGCCAGCGAAACCGAACAGGGCCGGCGCTGGAACGAGTCGAAGCTCAAGGCCATCACCGGCGGTGACAAGATCAGCGCCCGCTTCATGCGCCAAGACTTCTTCGAGTACATCCCGCAGTTCAAGCTGGTCATTGCCGGCAACCACAAGCCGGCGATCCGGAACGTGGACGAGGCGATGAAACGGCGTCTGCACCTGGTGCCGTTCACGATCACCATCCCGCTCGAGCGGCGCGACGGACGCCTCACCGAGAAATTACTCGCCGAACGCGACGGAATCATGGCGTGGGCGGTGCGCGGTTGCTTGGAATGGCAGCGTGCCGGCCTGCGCCCACCGCAATGCGTCATCGACGCCACCGACGAGTACTTCGAGGGCGAAGACGCGCTCGGCCACTGGATCGAAGAACGTTGCTATCTGCACATCGAAGCCCGCGCCATGGTTGCCGACCTGTTCACCGACTGGCGCGAGTGGGCGGAGGCCAACGGCGAGTTCGTAGGGTCCGTCAAACGCTTCTCCGACCTGCTCGCCACTCGCCAGTTCAAGAAGCACAAGGGCACGAAAGGGGCTCGGTACCTGCTAGGCCTCAGCCTCAAACCGAAATCGTTCAACCACTACGGAGGTGCCCGCCATGACTGAAATCAACGACTTACCCGAGCGGGTGGCGGATTCGGCAGAAGTGCCGGTTACTCCTTATATGCGTGTGCGCGCGCGTCTCAACGGATTAACCGGCAAACCTGCCGAATCCGCCACCCAGGGCTATCCCCGGTCCGGTACGCCTACGATCATGGCCCTCGATCTGGGAACAACCACGGGATGGGCAATCCGTTTCCTGGGGCTGACGACGAGCGGGACGATGAGTTTCAAACCGGGACGATTCGAGGGCGGAGGAATGCGGTTCCTTCGATTCGCTCAGTGGCTGCATACACCGGACTGCTTTCCTTCCCCGATGTACGTGTATTTCGAAGAAGTGCGACGGCACCGGGGCGTCGACGCCGCTCATGCCTACGGCGGCTTCCTGGCGCAGCTCACCGCGTGGTGCGAGCAGCACAGCGTGCCTTACCGGGGTGTGCCGGTCGCCACGATCAAGCGATTCGCGACGGGGAAAGGGAATGCGGATAAGGCCGCCATGATCCAGGCAATGCGGCAGCGCGGGCACGCGCCCGTCGATGACAACGAGGCCGACGCGCTCGCCTTGCTGCATTGGGTAATCGCCCAGGAAGGAAAGTAATGGCCACGATCTGGACATTGCAGAGCATCACAGATCGCTTCCACGAAGCCGCCGTGACAGCGCGGCGGCTTCCGCCAGCCAGGGTGCAGGGCTATGCCGCGTTCTGGCCGGACATCCATCGGCAGTCGTGGGAAGGCTACGCCGACGAGCGCATCGTCCTGCGGTTCACGGCGTCGCCTGGCGCCATCGATCGCTTCGGCGAGACGGTGCGCTGGCTACGGTGGCTGGACGAGGAGCAACGGCGGTTGGTCTGGTTGCGGGCGCAGTACGTGCCGTGGCGCGAGGTCTGCGAGCGCACGGGTCTGATCCGCAAGACAGCCTGGCGACGCTGGCAACATGCGCTGACGCTGGTCGCGGTGCATCTCAACGGCCCGCTCCCGCGCTTTGCCCAGGTCGATCAGAGGGAAATGCACACCGAGATTTGATCGTTGGGGGCGGATGGGTAGCGATGAGGTCGGATGCGAATTTTGCTGGTGTCCCAAACCCTCGGCTTTTGCCCTAGTCTGATCCCCATGCTGAGCGCGCTGTGCCATGAACGCGGCGCGATCGCTAGGGCCAGTCCGGAGTGCCTCCGCCGCCTCCTCCACTCCGGGCTGGCCCGCTCTCTTTCAAGCATCTCCGCTGCGGTGCATGGTCACTCAGTCCGCATCTGTGATTCGGAAACGGCACTGCGAGGTGCGTCGTCGGACGCGATCGCACATGCCAGAACGTCCGAGTCGGCACGACAGAGGCCGAAGCGGTTAAGCGAAGCGTTTTCTATGACGGGTGGGCTTTTGCCTACCCAGAAAAAGGAAACGAGTACCGTTTCCCCTTCTATGCGTTCCATGCGCGGGCCAATGACCCCCACTACGCTATCGATGACTGCCTCGGCGAGTTCGCCCAAAGGAAACTCATTGAAGGCGGTGTGCCCAAAACGCTTAAGCGCAATCAACTGCCGAGTCATAGCTTCCTCCCTCGGGACGGGGCCGGCCGGAGCAGGCGCGACCACGCCACTCGCCATGGATCACATATTTACGTTGCCAGCGGCACTGTGAATATTCCCTAGACGCACACAGCGCGCGCGACAGGCGGCGTGTGCGGCCCGGAATCACGCAACGGTGAAACCCCGGCTGGACGGACCGCCGCCCACAGCACGCCGCACGTCGCGCGCCTTGGCCGGAAATCGTGGGTCCTACCTGAGCATTTCGTGAAGCGGGGGGCGTAGCCGCAAAACCCCGCTAGTGTCAAATCTTCCTTCCGGGTTTGCAGCCGCTGCAAACTCGGGTTCGCATCGGTATTGCCCTTGACCCTTCAGATCGAACAGCGCGCCATCGGCGCGCTCATCCCTTATGCGCGAAATGCGCGCACGCATTCCGAGGTGCAGGTCGCGCAGATCGCGGCAAGCATCGCGGAATTTGGCTGGACAAATCCGATCCTGGTCGATGGAGCCAACGGCGTGATCGCCGGCCACGGCCGGTTGCTCGCTGCGCGCCAGTTGGGTCTGAACACCGTGCCGGTGATCGAGCTGGCCCACCTCACCAGCGCGCAAAAGCGCGCCTACATCTTGGCCGACAACCGCCTGGCCGAGAACGCTGGCTGGGACGATGAACTGCTGGCCTTGGAATTGGCTGAGCTGCGCGACGCCGAATTCGACCTGGACCTGATCGGCTTCTCGGATGAGGAGATCGATGAGCTGCTGGGCATCGGCGAAGACGCGGGCCTGACCGACGAGGACGCAGCGCCTGAGCCGGAGCCCGAGCCGGTCTCCAGACGAGGCGACGTATGGATCTGCGGCAACCACCGAGTGATCTGCGGCGATGCGACGTCGGTCGAGGACTACGCCGCGCTGCTGGGCGATGAGCTGATCGACATGACCTTTACCGATCCGCCCTACAACGTGGACTACGCCAACAATCCGAAGGACAAGCTACGCGGCAAACACCGTCCGATCCTCAACGACAACCTGGGCGACGACTTCGGCGCCTTCTTGCAAGCGACCTGCACCGAGATGCTACGCGTGACGAAGGGCGCGATCTACATCGCCATGGCGTGCTCGGAGCTGGACAGGTTGCAGGCGGCATTTCGCGCTGCCGGCGGTAGATGGTCGACCTTCATCATCTGGGCTAAGAACAAATTCACACTGGGCCGCGCCGACTACCAGCGGCAGTACGAACCCATCCTTTACGGCTGGCGTGAAGGCACCGCCCGGTACTGGTGCGGGGCGCGCGACCAAGGCGATGTCTGGTTCATCGACCGCGCCAACAATAACGATCTGCATCCGACGATGAAGCCGGTGGTGCTGGTCGAACGAGCGATCACCAACAGCAGCAAGAGCCGCGACCTGGTACTCGATCCGTTCGGCGGCTCGGGCACGACCATGATCGCCTGCGAAAAGACCGGCCGCCGCGCGCGCCTCATCGAATTGGACCCGAAGTACGTCGATGTCATCGTCCGGCGCTGGCAGGATTACACCGGTAGGCAGGCCGTCCGTGCATCCGATGGCGTCGCGTTCATCGCGGCGGACTCGGAGGCCGAGGACGCTGCCTAATGGCGGTCTATTACAACGAGATCGATCCGTACCTGTGCCAGTGGCTGAAGAACTTGATGACGGCGGGCATTATCCCGGCCGGCGACGTCGATGACCGCGACATCCGATCTGTTTCCGCAGACGATGTCCGCGGCTATGCCCAGTGCCACTTCTTCGCCGGGATCGGTGGGTTCGCCTACGCCGCCCGACTCGCGGCCTGGCCGGACGAGGCGCCGCTGTGGACCGGAGGGTTCCCCTGCCAGCCGTTCAGCGTCGCTGGCAATCAGCGTGCACAGGCCGACGACCGTCACCTCTGGCCGGAGCTGCATCGCCTTATTGCACAAGCGCGACCCGCTCTATTCCTGGGCGAGAACGTTGCTGGCCTCATCCCGCTGGGCCTCGACGGAGTTCTCGCTGACTTGGAAGGCGAAGGCTACGCCAGCCGGGCGATTGTTGTTCCAGCTTGCGCCGTCAACGCACCGCACCGACGAGACCGAGTCTGGATCGTCGGGCAGCGTCTGGCCGACCGCAGTCGCGAACGACGACAACAAATTCCCCGAGGCGCACTTGGCGATGAAGCGCCGGATGCCGGGCGGGCCGCGCCAAACGATCACGAGCCTGCAGGTAGCGGCGAAGGCGGTCTGGCCGACCGCGACCGCGAACGATCCGGAGAAACGCGGCGACTTTGCGGCCGAGCGGCGCAACGGGTTGCCGGGGGTGGTGAAGGCGGTCTGGAGCACGCCGCGTGCGAGCGACGGGGAGAAGGGCGGTCCCAGACAGTCCTTCGGAAGCGGGGCGATCGCGCCGCTGCCGGCGCAGGCGCACGAGAGTTCCAAGCAGGAGAACGCGTTAGCGTTGAAGCGGCACCCGATGGTATCGGCGGTACAGACCGCCCTGTACTGCGACCGTCTGGGTCTGGCGCCGCCCGCGTTGTGGGCGACGCCGACGGCGCGGGATCACAAGGATGGCTGGAGCTATGGCAGCGCTCCGCACAATGGCCAGCTTGGGCGACAGGTCGAACCCTCGCCGGCCGGCGGGTTCCTGAATCCGGAATTCGTCTTCTGGCTCATGGGATACCCGCCCGAATTCCTCGCCTGCGCGCCGCCGGCAATGCGATCGTCCCGCAGGTCGCCGCCGAAATCTTGAGGGCGTTGCGCCCCTGACGCCGCGCAGCGCGCGGCGCCAGGGCGAGGCTTACTCTTCGTCCGCCGGCAGCCCGACGTAGCAGGCATGGTCGGTCCCTTCGGCCCGGACATACAACGTCGGCATCCGAGGCGCGACGACCATGATGCAGTGGCCGGGTCGGCTATTGAGTTCCCAGATCCAAGACTGCGGCTTGGCGAAGTCGCGCTCGAAGGCGCGATACTCGGACTGGGTCAGGGTCTTGCGCTCAATGACCCAGACCAACTCTGGCTCCACGTAGTAGCCGCTGAGTTCCCGCATCATGGCGCGATAGTTCGCTGGCTTTCGACTAAATCGAATGCGGAGCTGGTAGGGCGGTAGTAGCGTAGTGCTCATGGTAGGTCTCCTGCTTCGGGGAACCCATGAACGCTTCCTCCCGGGCAGAAGCCAAGGGTTTGCGTGCGGTGCTCGCAACACCGCTCAGCGGTCGGACAGGCAGGCCCGCCGCGCAGCGCGCGGCGGCCTCCGGCTTAGGTGCTTTCGAACTGGCCGGTTGTGCCGTTGTAGCGCAGTGCGATGCTGGAACGAATCGGTGTGAATTCGTGTACCCACAGGTTGAGGGTGTACAGCGCGCGGTAGCAGATCGCGCGCTTGGCCTGCGCCTCGCTCAGCCCAAGATCGATCAGGTACCGCGCCATCTCGGCGTCCGTCGAGCCTTCGTCGTTCGACAACGTGTCCTCGACGGCATCGAGGAGGCGCGCGTCGAGCGTTGCGAGCAGTTCGTCCGGACCGGCGTGCGGGGTGGCGTTGTTCATCGTGGGTCTCCGTGGTTGGGAGGCCATGAACGCTTCAACTCGAAATAAGATCAAGCGCAACGCGCAGCGTTCTTCGATGCGGCGCATTGTTGGACAGCTACGAGACAGCGAGCCGGGCGTTCGCCCGGCTCGCTGCGTGCTTCACTCCTCCTCGTCGCCGTGCGTAGCGGTGCCTTCGGTCACGATTCGATATACGCGCTCGCCGTCGCCTTCCTTACTGTTGGTGACGATATAGCCCTTCTTCTTGACCGTGCCGGCGAGGAAACCACGCACCGAGTGCTGCTGCCAGTCGGTCGCGGCCATGATCTGCGCGAGGGTGGCGCCCTGCGGCCGCGTCAGCAGGCCGACGACCTTGGCGATCTTGGTGTCGCCGCGCGCCGTGCGCTTGGGCTTCACCGGCGGCGTGGTCGCCGCCGACACGCTGTCGGCCGGCGCGGCGGCGGCGCCATCGTTCTGGCCGGTGTTCGTATCGCCCGCGGGTTCGCTGGGCGCGTCGTGGCCGCTGGCGCCCTCGTCGCCCTGTTCGTCGTCGGCCGGCGCTTCGACGCCGACGGCCGCGTAGCCGTCTGCCGTCAGGCGGTAGCCGGCGTCGTGCGGCTCGACCAGCTCGTTGCGCAGCAGACCGCGCACGACGCTGGTGCGGGCGCCGCCCAGCAGGCCGGTGGGGTAGCGTTCGATGCGGCCTTCGGTGGCCACGGCCAGTTCCAAAACAGCGCGCTGGTTGATGCTGAGTTCGACGTTGCTCATGGGTATTCTCCTAGTTAGGGGTTGGGGTTGTGCAGTTCCCGCGCGCGACTGGGGCCGACCCATTCGCCTTCGGGGTCAAGCCCGCGACGGATCAGTTCGTCGCGCGCCAGTCGATTGAGGTCGAGGGTTCCGTTGGCGGCGGCGACGAGGACCGTCGCCGCCGTTGCCTTCAGGAACCAGAGGTCCGCGTCACTCGGCGAGGACATCGGCGACGGTCTTGCTCGGATACGCGCGGCCCAGCAACAGGTCGACCACGCAATCCACGGGGATGTTCTGCAGGGCGAGCGCGGCCCGGCGCTGCAGTTCCTGTTGCGCCAGCGTGCTGAGGACGCCGCCGGTCAGAGGGCCGAAGTCCGCGAGTACCGGTGCGGGGAGTTGGGTCAGGCATTCTTTGAACACGTCGTTCTGCTTCATCGTGGTGGCCTCCGTGGCCGCGTTGGTGTGGACGCATGAACGCTTCGTTCGCCGAGGAAGCCAAGCGGTTTTCGCGTCGAAGAACGCTCGTTCTCGTTCACGGACAGGTGTCGGACAGCTTCGTCGTCGGCGCAATGAAAACGCCCCGCGTGTGCGTTGAAAGCTGTCCGTTGCCTGTCCGAACACCGCCTGGAATCGCGACGGCGCTTGGCTTCGGCGATGGATGACGCGTTCATGCGTTCGCCGCGCTGGGCGGCAACGGAGGGAAAACCGCGATGGACGTCGAACACGATCTACGTACCCTTGGCGCGCTGCCGGGGACGATACGGTGGCTGCTGGTCGCGCCCACGGATCTGGAACCGGTCTGGGAATACGGCACGTGCCCCGTGGACGGATGTGCCGCCTTGACCCGATTTCTGGCGCCTTGGACGCGGATTGACCGCGCGCGCCGAATCGACGGCGTCGAACTGCGCGCGCGTGTTGCGGCGGCGAGTGCGGAGCTGGACAGCTGGCATCGACGGGTGCGTGGCGACTACAACCGCCGCAAGCGCAAGCCGAAGCGGAGGAACGAGACAGTCGCCGCGACGCTAGCGACCGCAGCGCAGCAAATTGAAGACTACTTGCAGTGTCGCCGGGAGTTGACGCCGCGCCAGTGGGTCGCGCAAGCGCTTTCCGTGGTTGAAAGGCTGTCCGTGCTGCGGCCACGCGATAGCGAGTACCAGAACGGCATCAACTTCGCGGTCAGCGGGTTGGAGCAAGCGCTCGGGCAACTGCCGGAGTAGGCGCGGCGTAGGCCGAAGCTGTCAGAACCCTGTCTGCGAACGCAAGCGCTGCTTGTTCTGCTTGGATTCAACGCGGAAGGAAGCGTTCATGTCGTTGCCGCAACGACGCGGCGACTACCGGAAGATCGACATGAGCAATATGTCTTACTGCAAATTCCACAACACGCTAATCGACCTGATCGACTGCCGAAACACCATCGAAGAGATGGTCGCCGGGGACGAGGACGAAGTTTTCGTCCTCAGCCACGACGAGGCGCGCGCGGCCGAGGCTCTGGCGGAACAATGCCTCGACATCCTGACGCTGCTCTGCGAGCACGCGGGCGTGGATCTGGATGAGCACCAGGATGCGCGGGTTTTGATGCGAAGTGTGATCGACAGCTTGCCCCGACGTTAAGCCGGGAGAGGACAGACCCCAGCGCCGGAACGGCGCTGGGGTGTTCCCTCTTCCGTTTCCTGTCTACTTCGTGTCTGCGCTATCGCACTGCCGCTGTTTCGCTTGATGAAGGCCGACAAGGAAGCGTTCATGTCCATGCCGCAACGACGTGGCGCACAGGAGAAGGACATGCACCGAGTACCGGGCCGTGAATTTTCACAAGCCAGGGAGCCCATTGCTTGGGCCGAGGTTTACCTGCACGACCTGCTGCGGCAGGAGGAGGATGCGGCCCCTGCGGATGAGGACCGGGCAGCGGTTTGCGAGGTGGTGCGCAGCGCTTGGGCCATCACCAAGATGCTCTGCGATCAGGCCAACGTCGACCTGCCGCGCGAGCCAGACTGGGAGACGATTCTGCGCGAGTACGTATACCGCTGAGGGAGAGTGAAGTCCCCAGCCCCCTGGAGGGGGCTGGGGTGTTCGTTCTTCCAGCAGCCGGCGAAGCTGTCTCAGCGCTGTCCACGGTGCGGCGCAGCGAACGAAGTGCTTGCGAGGCCCGTCGAGTGAAGCGTTCATGTCGCTGCCGCAACAACGCGGCTTCGATAAGGAGAGCGACATGGACAAACTGGAAGTGAAGGCGTACGCGGAGCTACGCGCTTTGGGTGACCGCATCGAGCGGTTGCTGATGTCGGATGTGCCGGTGTTCAAGACGGACGCGAGCCTGTCCCTCTACGGCTGCTACGGCCTGTCTCACCTGTTGGCCTCGCAAAGCGCAGGGCATCACGTTGGGCGCTGCGACCCGGACGTCGTGATCTGGATGGTGGAAGGCTGCGGGTACGAACTGGCGCCGGTCGAATTGACCGTCGAGAACAGCGACGGCTGGTTCAAGCGCCGCCTCATGCCCAACGAGTTCGGCCCTAATGAACTAACGCTGCGCGCGCTGCTGACGCACATCGGCCGGTATCTTGAGGGCGACGAGCCGGAGTACAGCGCGCTGCCGGTGCATGAACTGGACCGGTTGCTGCAACGGGTCAAATTGCTGGAGGTATGGGATGTGCAGGACGTCGGCTACCAGAAGGGCCTGCGCGCGGCGTTGAAGAGCCTGCAGCGCGCACGCGACGCGGCCGAGTACGAACCCCGCAACTAGCCCCACTCGCGCGAGAGCGCACACCCCAGCGCCTTCCGGGCGCTGGGGTGTTCCCTCTTCCAATCTTTTAATCTGCGCCGATGGCCGGCGGTCGCGGAGGCCCGAATTTGCCAGTGACCGCCTGTGGGAATCAGCATTCGCGCCTACGGGCGCCATCGCGGCGTCTCGGACACCGCCGTTCGTAAAGCCATCGCTACCGGCCGGATTACCGCGCTGGCGGACGGCACCATCGACCCGACGCGCGCCGACGCCGAATGGGCGGTGAACACGACGTCGGCGCAGGCGCCGGTGCCGCGCCCTGCGGCGCGCTCGCGCGCTGCACCTATGACCATAGAGGACGCGGGCCCCGGCCCGACCGGTGGCCCAAGCGGGGGCAATAGCTACGCCCAAGCCCGGACCGCCAACGAAGTCCTCAAGGCCCAGCACCACAAACTGCGTATCGCGCAGCTGCGCGGGGAGCTGATCGATCGCCAGCAGGCGGTCGGCCAGGTCTTCGCCCTGGCGCGCGCCGAGCGCGATGCCTGGCTGAACTGGCCCGCGCGCATCAGTTCGATGCTCGCCGCCGAGTTAGGTATCGACCCGCATGCCATGCACGTCGCGCTGGAGCGCGAGGTGCGGCAGCACCTGTCCGAACTCGGGGACTTCGTCGCCCGCCTGGAGTGATCGTTGTACGACGGCTTTGACGATGTCGCGCGCGCGTGGCGCGACGGTCTGACGCCCGATCCCTTCCTGGACGTTTCGGATTGGGCCGACCGCGACCGCGTGCTGTCGAGCACCTCGTCGTCTGAGCCGGGGCGCTGGCGCACTGCGCGAACGCCGTACCTGCGCGACATCATGAACGACCTGTCGCCGGCCTCGGCGACCGAGCGTGTCGTGTTCATGAAGGGCGCGCAGGTCGGCGGCACCGAGTGCGGCAACAACTGGATCGGCTACGTCATCGCCTGTGCGCCAGGGCCGATGATGGCCGTGGCGCCCACGGTCGAGATGGCCAAGCGCAATTCGAAGCAGCGCGTCGATCCGCTGATCGAGGAATCACCCTCGCTGCGCGAGCGAATCGCGCCCTCGCGCGCGCGGGATTCGGGCAACACGATTCTCGCCAAGGAGTTCCGCGGCGGCGTACTGGTGCTGACCGGCGCCAACAGCGCGGTCGGCCTGCGCTCGATGCCGGTGCGCTATCTGTTCCTGGACGAAGTGGACGGCTATCCGCGCGACGTGGAAGGCGAGGGCGATGCGGTCGCGCTGGCCGAGGCCCGCACCCGAACCTTCACGCGCCGCAAGATTCTGCTGGTGTCGACGCCGACGATTGCCGGCGCTTCAACCATCGAACGCGAGTACCTGGCCTCAGACCAGCGCCGCTTCTTCGTGCCGTGCCCGCACTGCGCCCACGCGCAATGGCTGCGGTTCGAGCAGCTGCGCTGGACCTGGGGCGACCCGCGCTCGACACGCTACATCTGCGAGTCCTGCGAGCAGCCGATCGGCGAGCACCACAAGACGGCGATGCTCGCGGCCGGCCAGTGGATCGCGACGGCATCGCAGAACCGCGGCAAGACCGCCGGCTACCACCTGTCGTCGCTGTACTCGCCGGTCGGTTGGCGCAGCTGGGCCGACATCGCCGCGGCGTGGGAAGCGGCGCAGGGTTCGGCGACCGCGCTCAAGGCGTTCAAGAACACCGAACTGGGCGAGACCTGGGAAGAGGAAGGCGAAGCCCCGGATTGGGAGCGTTTGCTGGAGCGGCGCGAGGACTACCGGATCGGCACCGTGCCGGCCGGCGGTCTTCTGCTGGCCGGCGGAGCCGACGTACAGAAAGACCGCATCGAAGTCTCCGTCTGGGCCTTCGGGCGTGAGCGCGAGGCGTGGCTGGTCGAGCACCGGGTGCTGATGGGCGACACCGCGCGTGCCGCGGTCTGGTCCGAGTTGGCCGGGGTGTTGCGCGAGCAGTGGACGCATGACTCCGGCGCGCTGCTGCCGCTGACCCGTCTTGGTTTGGATACCGGCTACGCCACGCAAGAGGCGTATGCCTTCGCGCGCGACGCGCACGATCCGCGGTTGCTGCCGATGAAGGGCGTCGGTAGCGGCGCCGCCTTGATCGGCATCCCCACTGCGGTCGACGTGAGCATTCCGGGCAAGCGCCTACGGCGCGGGCTGAAGCTGTTCGCCGTGGCCGGCGGCATCGCCAAGCTGGAGTTGTACAACGCGCTGCGCTTGTCGATCGAGATCGGACCGGACGGCCAACCCAGCTTTCCGGCCGGCTATGTCCACCTGCCCAAGATCGACGGCGAGTTCCTCCAGCAGCTGACGGCCGAACACCTGATTACCCGGCGGGATCGGCACGGCTATCCCCAGCGCGTGTGGGAGAAGCGCCGAGACCGCAACGAAGCGCTGGACTGCTACGTCATGGCGCGCGCCGCGGCGATGCAGGCCGGCGTCGATCGATTCGAAGAGCGCCATTGGCGCGAGATGGAGCGGGCGCTGGGCGTGCCGGCGTCAACCGCGCCTCCCGCACCCACCGCTTTACCTATCCCCACGGCCGCCCCTTCGGGCGGCCGTTTTGTTTCTGGCCCGCGCCCGGGGCGCCGGGTCATCTCCAGCCGATTCATGCGATGAGCGATCTTCCATACACCCACGAACAATTGCAGGCGTTGCGCAACGCGCTCGCGCGCGGCGAACGCCGCGTCAGCTTCGGCGACCGCTTGGTCGAGTACCGATCGGTCGATGAGCTGCTGGCCGCAATCCGCGAGGTCGAAGCCGCGCTTGCCGGCACCGAAGGCCACCCGCGTCGCGTGCGCCGGCTGCTGACCACCACCGCCAAGGGCTTCTGATCGTGGGCTGGTGGGGCCGGCTGCGCGCCGCGATGCTCGGCGGCACGCCCGTGCATGAAGTGGCCGGTCACGGGCGCCGCTCGACGGCCTGGCAGCCCAGCAATCCCGGCGCGGTCGCCGCGCTGGTCGCGACCGGCGACGCGCTGCGCGTGCGCTCGCGCGACCTGGTCCGGCGCAACGCCTGGGCCAACGCCGCGGTGGAAGCCTTCGTCGCCAACGCGGTCGGCACCGGCATCAAGCCGCAGTCGCTGATTGCCGGCGCCGCCCAGCGCGAAGCGTTGCAGGCGCTATGGCGCGACTTCGTGGACGAAGCCGACGCCGCCGGCTTGACCGATCTCTACGGCTTGCAGGCGCTGGCCTGCCGCGCGCTGCTGGAAGGCGGCGAGTGCCTGGTGCGATTGCGCCCGCGCCGCCCCGAAGACGGTCTGGCGGTTCCGCTGCAAATCCAAGTGCTGGAGCCCGAGCACCTGCCCCTGCATCTGAATCGGGAGGAGCCGAACGGCAACGTCATCCGCGCCGGCATCGAGTTCGACCGGCTCGGCCGTCGGGTGGCCTATCACCTGTACCTGTCGCATCCGCAGGACGGCGCGATGGCGCCGATGACGCGGCAGGGCGGTCTGGACACGGTGCGCGTGCGCGCATCCGAGATCCTGCATGTCTTCCGGCCGCTGCGTCCCGGCCAGATTCGCGGCGAGCCTTGGCTGGCGCGTGCGCTGGTCAAGCTCAACGAACTGGACCAGTACGACGACGCCGAGCTGGTGCGCAAGAAGACCGCGGCGATGTTCGCCGGCTTCATCACCCGCGACGGTCCCGACGATCCGCTGCCGGGCGACGCACCGCCCGACGAGCACGGTAACGCGCCGCTCGGCCTGGAGCCGGGCAGCCTGCAAATCCTGGAGCCGGGCGAGAACGTTGCGTTTGCCCAGCCGGCCGACGTCGGCGCGAGCTACGAGGCGTTCCTGCGCTCGCAGTTCCGCGCCGTCGCCGCGGCGATGGGCATCACTTACGAGCAATTGACCGGAGATCTGACCGGCGTCAACTACTCGTCCATCCGCGCCGGCCTGCTGGAATTTCGGCGCCGCTGCGAGATGATCCAGCACTCGGTGCTGGTGTTCCAGCTGTGCCGGCCGATCTGGAATGCGTTCGTGGACTCCGCCGTTCTGGCGGGCGCCGTCGAACTGCCCGGCTACCGCCGCCGCAAGCGCCAGTACCGCGCCTGCAAGTGGGTGCCGCAGGGCTGGAGCTGGGTCGACCCGGAGAAAGAGTTCAACGCGATGATCCTGGCGATTCGCGCGGGCCTGATCTCGCGCGCGGAAGCCATCGCCAGTTCCGGCTACGACGCCGAAACCATCGACCGCGAGATCGCGGCCGACGCCGCGCGCGCTGACGCGCTCGGCCTGGTGTTCGACACCGATCCTCGCCGCGTCTCGCGTAACGGCGCCTTCCAATCCGCGCCGACCGAGCCGGCGCCGCCTGAGATCGAAATCCCCGCATGACCGGACTGCCTTACTTGGCGGCGCGCGTGTTCAACACGCCTCTGCTGATCCAGCGCGCCAAGCTGGATGTGATTCTGAGCGTACTCGCGCCGAAGTTCGAGCTGCAGACGATGCCGCCCCCGCAGATGGGGCCGCCGCAGCCCGCGCCGCCGCGAGTTGGCGACGCGCAGGGCATCGCCGTTTTGCCGATCCACGGCACGCTGGTGCAGCGCACCGGTGGCCTCGATGCGATGTCGGGGCTGATCAGCTACGAGAGCATCGCCGCCCGCCTCGACGCCGCGCTGTCGGACCAATCCGTGCGCGGCATCGTGCTGGATGTCGATAGCGCGGGCGGCGAAGCCGCGGGCGTGTTCGACCTGGCCGATCGCATCCGCGCCGGCCGCGACCACAAGCCGATCTGGGCGGTCGCGAACGACGCGGCGTTCTCCGCAGCGTATGCGCTGGCCAGTGCGGCCGAGCGCGTGTTCGTGACCCGAACCGCGGGTTTGGGCTCGATCGGTGTGATCGCGCTCCACGTCGATCAATCCCAGCGCGACACGAACCAGGGGCTCCACTACACGCCGATCCTGGCCGGCGCGCGCAAGAACGACGGCAACCCGCATGAGCCGCTGACGCCGGAGGCGCGCGCGTCGATCCAGACCGAAGTCAACCGCCTGTACGAACTGTTCGTGCTGACGGTCGCCCACCACCGCGGGCTCTCCGCCGACGCCGTCCGGCAGACCGAGGCCGGTTTGTTCTTCGGCCAGGACGCGATCGACGCGGGCTTGGCCGACCGGCTCGGAACGCTCGGCGATGCCGTGCAGCAGATGCACACCGAATTGGACGCCGCCGCGCGTCCCCCTTTCTTGGAGTTTCCCTCGATGTCCACCCCCGAATCGACGGCGCCCGCCGTCGACGCCGCGGCCGTGCGCGCGCAAGCGCAGGCCGACGCCCTGGCAATCGCCGAGTTGTGCGAGCTGGCAGGCCAGCCCGCGCTGACCGCGGCCTACCTGGCCGAAGGCATCACTGCTGCGACCGCGCGCCAACGCCTGCTCGGCCTGCGCGCGCAATCGCTCGAGATCACCAGCCACCTGTCGCCCTCCGGCCCGGCGCCGGAGGCCGATGCCGCCCATAACCCGCTGATCGCCGCCGTCCAGGCGCGCGCCGCCGCGGTTCGGAGCCACATCTGATGCGCCTGACCACCTACCCCCCGGTGTTCGAAGGCCCGAACTTGGGCGATGTCCTCAAGCTCGAAGCCGATCACCTCTACTCGCGCGATCAAGTGACCGTCGCGCCGAATCAAGTCCTGGTCCTGGGCCAGATCGTCGGTCGCATCACCGAGACCGGCCAGTACGCCGCCTTCGATCCCACTGCGACCGATGGCCGCGAACAAGCGGCCGGCGTCGTCATCGTGCCGATCACCACCAACGCCGAACCCAGCCCGGACGGCATCGTCGTCGTGCGCCACGCCACCGTTTCGGACCGCTACCTGGTCTGGCCCCGAACCGCCACTCCCGAACACCGCATCGCTGCGGTCCAGCAGTTGCGCGCGCTCGGCGTGCTCGTGCGCCAAGGAGCCTGATCCATGCCGATGAACAACCCTTTCAACAACCCGGCCTTCTCGGTCAGCTCGCTGACCGCGGCCATCAACCTGCTGCCGAATACCTATGGCCGGCTGGGCGAACTGAACCTGTTCCCGATCAAGCCGGTCCGCACGCGGCAGGTCTCGATCGAGATGCGCAATGGCGTGCTGAACCTGCTGCCGACCAAGCCGGTCGGCGCACCCGGCACGGTGGGCACGCGTGGTAGCCGCAACCTGCGCGCGCTGAGCATTCCGCACATCCCGCACGACGATGTCGTCTTGCCGGAGGAAGTGATCGGCGTGCGTGCGTTCGGTTCGGAGAGCGAGCTGGTGACGCTGGCCGAAGTCATGGCCGACAAGCTGCAGACCATGCGTAACAAGCACGCGATCACCCTGGAGCATCTGCGCATGGGCGCGCTCAAGGGCATCGTGCTCGATGCCGATGGCAGTGAGTTGCTGAACTTCTACGAGGTGTTCGATATCGCGCCCAAGGTGTTCTCGTTCGAGTTGGCCGACGCCGGCATCAACGTACGAGACAAGTGCATCGAACTGCGTCATCTCCTGGAAGACAGCCTCCTGGGGGAGCGCATGACCGGCGTGCGCGTGCTGGTCTCCGAGGAGTTCATGACCGCGCTGACCAACCACACCAGCGTGGAGAAGGCGTGGGAGCGCTGGCAGAACGGCGAGTTCTTCCGTAGCGATACCCGTGCGGGTTTCGCCATGGCGGGCGTCGTGTTCGAGGAGTACCGCGCCACGGTCAGCACGGGAGTCGAGGGCGAAGAGTCGGTGCGTTTCATCGCGCCCAACGAAGGCCATGCGTTCCCGCTGGGCACGCTGGATACGTTCGCCACCTACGTTGCCCCGGCCGACTTCAACGAGACCGTCAACACGATGGGCCAGTTGCTGTACGCCAAGCAAGCGCCGCGCAAGTTCGACCGCGGTACGGATCTGCACACGCAGTCCAACCCGCTCCCGGTCTGCCAGCGCCCCGGCCTGCTGGTCAAGGTCACGGTGTGAACGCTTTCGAGGCAATGGACGATGTAATCTTTGACACGCTCGGCGTCATCGCGCAGGTTCAGCGCCGTCCTAACCCCTCGGTGCTGATCCCCCTTGTCGTGCGCGATGGCGTCGAGCGCTTGGGGGAGTTCCAGCAAGTGATCGGACGGGCGCGCCATGTGGTGGCCCGTAACGTCGAGTGGGTGTTCCGCCGCGGCGACGAAGTCACCCTGGACTGCCGGACCCAAGCCGTCGAGGCGCTGGTCCGCGACGATGGTCTGGTCAACGAGGCCGTCCTGTATGGCTGAGCCAGCGCAGACGTGGACGCTACTGGAGCGCATTACCAGCCGGTTGGCGGAGATTCGTTCCGACCGCGGGTATCGAACCGACATCGGGACCGTTGTAACGCGTGAGCCGATTCAGTACGCGGCCCATGAGGCGTTGGGACTGACGCTGGCGGCATTGGGCGTGCAGCGCGATGCCCAAAAGCCGCAGGGACAATATCGGTTGTTGGAGGCGATGGTCGAGGCAACCGTGCCGTCGCGATTTAACGATTCCCATGCGCTCGCACACGCGATCGCCGCGGATATCGAGGATGCGCTCGATGCGTGGATTCCGCTGCCGCAAGCGCTGCCGTTGCAGGTCGAGGACATCGTGTTCCTTGACCGGCCCGAGGGGTTGGCGGTGGTCGCGGTGCAACTGACCCTGACCGTGCGGTATCGGCGCTGATGCGGGTTTCCATCGACGCCGATGGCGCTCTGGAGGCGGCCAAGCGGATCAGCGACCTGCCCGCGAAAGTGCTGATTGCCCAGCGCCGCGCGCTCGGCACGCTCCGACGCCGCTGGCCGGTCATCGCCCGCAGGGACATCCAAACCGAATACGCGCTGTCCGCGACACGGATTCGCGATGGGCTGAGTGTGCGGACCACCCGAGAGGGCATCGAGCTCGTCGGGCGCGTGCGCGGCATCGGCCTGCTCAACTTCGCCGGGCGCGGTACGACATCGGGTCTGCGCTATCGCATCTTCCGCAACCGGCCCGGCCACGAGCCCCACGGCTTCGTGCGCAGTCGGTGCGGCCAAGGGATTCGGAAGGCGTGGGAGCGCGAGCCCCTGGCCGGTAGTGGCGGGACGCGCCGAGTCCCGCGCTACCCCATCGAACCTCTGTTCGGCCCTTCGCTGGCTCAGATGCTGCGCAAGGGCGATCGCCCGGAACGCATGGCCCAAGCGGGCCTGGATGTGATCACCGCCGAGTTGGATCGGCAACTGTTGCGCTCCCTGCGCCGCTGAATGGGCCGCCGGCTGGCGGCCTTCGACACCTTATATATAGGAGCACGCGACCCGATGGCCGCGCCGAATCTGTTTTCTTTCCAAGGCAAGGTCTACCTCGCCCAGCGCCAGTCCACGGGCAAGCCCGGTCCGCTGCGCTGGGTCGGCAACGCCCCGCAGCTGGAACTCGCCCTGGAAGTCCAAAATTCGGACAAGTTCGAATCCTTCAGCGGCAATCGCCTGCTGTATGGCCGTCTTGTCCAATCCAAGACCGCGAACGTCAACCTGACGCTGGACGAAGCCACCCCGGAGAACTTGGCCGAGGGCTTGTACGCGTTGCCGGCGACCGTGCCTGCCGGCGCGGTCAGCAACGAACTGCTGCCGGCGAGCCTCAAGGCGGGCGACCTGGTCGCGCTCGATCGCGGCCACATCAGCGAGCTGTCGTTGACCGACAGCGCCAATCCCCCGGTGACGATCCCGCCGGCAAACTGGTGGACCGAGTCGCCGACGGCCGGCGTGATCGGGCTGCGGAAGGTCGATGGCTTCACCCAGCCCTACAAGGCGACCTACCAGTACGGCGCGACGGTCAACATCGCCCTGTTCACGACCCCGCCGCCGGAGCGGATGCTGTTCCTCGACGGCATCAACACCGTCACCGGCCAACGCGCCAAGGTGACCCTGTATCGCCTGACGTTCAATCCCATCGAGCAGTTGGCGTTGATCTCGGAGGAGTGGGGCAGCCTGCAACTCTCCGGCGCCGCGCTGTTCGATGAATCCCGCGCGCTGGACCCCGAGCTGGGTGGTTTCGGCCGGATCGAGCTGGTGGCCGGCTGATGGCGCGCAAGGTGAAGCGTCGGGCGCCAGCGGCCGACGACCTGACGATTTTGGAGCCGAGTCGCACGCTGCCTATCGGCGGGCGCAACGTCACCGTGCGCGAAATCGGCTTCTTCGAAAGCCTGCGACTGCATGCCGAGATCGCGGCGCTGGTCGCCGACCTGGTCGAACACACGGACGACGGCAATGTCGATCTGGGGCGGCTGCACCGGATCTGCGCCGCGCATCCGACCGCCACGATCACGCTGCTCGCACAAGCCTGCGATCAGCCCCCCGAGTGGGTGCAGGCACTGCCCGGCGCGCAGGGCGATCTGTTGCTGCTGACGTTCTGGGCGGTCAATGCGGATTTTTTTCTGCAGCGCGTGCTGGCGGCGGTGGAACTGCGGCGAGCGGCCCCGGCAGCGACTGGCCCGGCGTCCTCGCCACCCTGATCGATCACGGCCACGACTGGTCCTGGATCGAGTGCGCGACCGCGCGCCAACTCGCCTTGTTCTATCGCGCCGCGATTCAGCGCGAACGCGCGCTGCGTGCCGAGCGCATCGAGGACGTGAACGCCGGCTTCGCTGGCGGCGCTGACGTCACCACCCTTATTCAATCCCTTCGGGAACCCTTATGAAGTTGATCGAGGACTGGCGCCATGCGTGGCGCTTCTTGAGCGTGCAGGCGATGAGCTTGGCGCTGGCGGTGCAGGGCGTCTGGCTGAACATCCCCGACGACCTGCGCGTGCATGTACCGGATCGGGTCGCCACGTATGTAACCGCAGGCGTTCTGGTGCTGGGCTTGTTTGGCCGTCTGTTCCAGCAGCGAGGCGCGGATGGCACGTCTGACCGCTGAGCAGGCGGGCGGCCAGAACGTGGTTGCGTTCTTGGACACGATCGCGCACGCCGAGGGGGTCGAGCGATTCAGCGCCATTGGCGGATACGACGTGCTGGTGGGCGGCGACCGCTTCACCGACTTCGCCAAGCATCCGCGCTTGATGATCTGGCTGCCGAAGTATCGAATCCATTCCACCGCTGCCGGCCGCTATCAGTTCCTGTGGCGGACCTGGAACAGCCTTCAAATCCGGCTGAAACTACCGGACTTTGGTCCGAGCTCGCAGGACCGCGCCGCCATCGAACTGCTGCGCGAGAACGGGTCGCTGGCCGACATCAAGAAGGGCTGGATCAGTTCGGCGGTTCGGAAGTCCCGCAAGACCTGGGCGTCGCTTCCGAACGCCGGCTATGGCCAGCGGGAGCTGCCGCTGGAAGCGTTGCTGGCGGTCTTCCAAAGGGCCGGCGGCAGTATTCACTAGTGCTCTTCAATGGCCAATCGCGATACCACGATCACGCTTCTGCTCAAGGGCAATGCAGCGGCACTAAATGCTGCGCTTCAACAAGCCGGCGCTCGCGTACGGTCGTTCGCGAACGAGTCGCAGGCTGCTGGGCGCAGGGCGCAGGCCAGCCTGGCGGGCTTGCAGTCCGAGATTCGGGGAATCGCCGCCGGCTATCTGTCGCTGCGATCCGTCCAGGCGCTCGCGCGCGTGGCCGACGAAGCGGTCACCCTGCAGGGGCGCCTGAAACTGGCGACCAAGAGCCAGGAGGAATTCAACACCGCGTACAGCGGTGTCCAGGAGATCGCGCAGGCGACCCGTCAGCCGTTGGCGGCCACAGTCGATCTCTATGCCCGCGTCGAGCGCAGCACGCAAGCGCTCAAGCTGAGCCAGGATCAACTGCTCGGCCTGACGCAGACGATCTCCCAGGCGGTGGCGCTGAGCTTCACCTCCGCAGCCTCTGGCGAGGCCGCGTTGATGCAGTTGGGGCAAGGCTTGTCGACGGGGCGGCTGGGCGGCGAAGAACTGAATTCGGTTCTCGAACAGACGCCGCGGTTGGCCGAGGCGCTGAAAGCGGGTCTGAAAGACCTGGGCGTCGAGGGCGCGGACAATCTCAAGAAGCTTGCGGCCGAGGGCAAGCTGACCACGGCGGTGGTGCTTCAGGCGATCCAGAGCCAGGGCAAGTCGATCTCCGAGGAGTTCGCGAAGCTGCCCGTGACTATCGGCGGCGCACTGACGCAGCTGAGCAATGCGTTCACCATCACCATCGGCGACACCGAGCGCGCGACCGGCGCGGCCGGCGCCCTCTCCACCGAGCTGTCGTCGCTCGCGACCTTCATCTCCAACTACAACGCTGCCCTGGTCGCTGCGGGTGGTACGACGGATACGGCAGGACAGAAGCTCAACGCCCTGGTTTCCATCGTTCGAGTGGTGGGCACCGCATTGATCGGATTGAAGGTCGGCTTCCAGATCATTGGCCGGGTCATCGCGGCGCTGATGGTCAGCGTCGAGAATTTTGGGCGCTATCTCATCCTCAACGGACAGGTGGTGGTCGCCTACGTCGAAGGGTTGCGAAAGATTGCGCAGTTCGACTTTTCGGCACCCGATCAGTTCTTCGCCACTCAGCAGCAGGCCCTCCAAGAGGCCAAGGGCCTGGCGCGGCAGACCGCGGAGGCGTGGCGCGCGGCCGGCGAGGATATGGCCGACGAGATCGGCAAAGCCAACACGCAGTTGGGACTGCTGTGGACGACCAGCGCCGACCCGAAGCCCGCCCAGGATTTTGCGGCGAACGCCAAAACCATCGCCAACGGCGCGGGCAAGATCAAGTCAGGAGACAGCAAGGACGCCGCAAAGCAGGGCGCCAAGGATAAGAAGGATCGGGACGACCAAGCACGGAAGGATGGCGAGCGTCGAAAGGAATTGGCCGAGGCGCTCGCTGCAGCCGAGAACGCGTTGCTGCGTGTGCAGGGCAAGGAGCGGGAGGCGCGCGAACGGGAGCTGACGGCGCAGTACGCGCCGCTGCTGGCGGATATGAAGCGGCTGGGCGTCGCTGGTGAATCGACACTCCGCCTGCACATCGACACCGAGTCGGCGCAGGCACAACTGCAAGAGTTGGAAGCGAAGATCGAGCGGGTGTTCGGCGATCAGTCGCGCCAGGAACAGTCGATCCAGACCCGCCAGCAGGCGAGGCTGCTGACCGAGATCGGCGCGCGCCGGGAACTGCTGGATCTGCATGGCCGCACCGCCGCCGAGGTCGACCAGTTGCTGCCGAAGATGGATGCGCTGGCCGCCAAGACGGGCTCGCCCGAAGCCATCGAGCGGGTCAAGGATCTGACGGCGCAGGTCGCCGCGTTGAAAACGCAATCGAATGAGCTGGTGGTGACGCTGACCAATGGCTTCGAGACGGGCCTAGGTAATGCGCTGGAAGGATTGGCCACCGGGACGTTGACGCTGCGACAAGCGCTGACGGGATTAGTGCAGGACATGGCCCGATCCTTGGCGCAGCTGGCGTCGCAGCAACTGGCAGCGCTGGCGACCGCCAAGCTGATGTCGGTCGTAGGCAAGATCGCGGGCGGCGGTAAAACGCCCGACATCGCCCAGCCGGACCCGGTCCAGGCCGCAGCAGCGGGTGCCGCCTACGCTACCCCGATCACCGGCGCGTCGGTCGCACTGGGCGTGGCCGGCGGTGTAGTGCTCAAGGCTGCCTCCGCCATGCAGGCCGCGGCGGCCACGCTGGCGGCCGCCAATGCGACTAAGGGCGCGAGTGGATTCTTCGCGACGGGCGGCTTTACCGGGATCGGCCCGAAGTACGCGCCGGCCGGCATCGTCCATCGCGGCGAGTTCGTCAATCGACGGGAGGTTGTGCGCCAGCCGGGTGCGCGGTCCTTCTTGGAGCGTTTCAACCGCGTAGGCATGGCCGCATTGGATGGGCTGCGCGGGTTTGCCGGCGGGGGCTTCGTGTTGCCAGCGCCGACGACCCGTGCGCCCGTGCGTAGGTCCGTCTCGGAGCGATCGGCGGCCAGCGCGTCCGGTTCGCGATCCTCGCAAATCACCAACGTTCTCTATCTGGACCCGCGTGAGATCGTCAACGTCATGGGAACGCAGGCGGGGCGGCAGGTGATTCTTTCTACCATCCGGGCCAATGCCCCAACCGTTCGACAAGATCTCGGTTGAACATCTATGACCTTACGAGTAGGAACGGCAACCGATTACTTCGATTTCCTCAATCGCTTGGAATCCGCGCTCTGCGCCGAGGGGCACGCCTGGGGTTTGCTCTACGTCGGCGCCGGCAACGGCACGCTGACCGGGCCGGACGGCGCCATCGGCGGTTACCGCGGCGGCGGTGCCAGCGTGGCCGAAGGCTTCACCCTGACCGCGCTCGACACCGAGCGCTTCCAGGTGATCGGCGCGGTCGCGGGCGATCTGGGCATTGCGCAGGTCGGTCAACCCTTCGATTCCGAGCGGCTGCGGTTCCGCATCAACGCCGGATCGACGCCGTTCGTGTCAGGCGACCGCTTCACCCTGAACACGTCACCGGCCTGGACGCTGCTGCGCCGCTACGGCTGCCGGAATGCCAGCGCTCGCACCACGAACCTGACCAATCCCACGGCGGTGTTCGACAATCGTACCGATACTTGGGGCAACCTGCCCGTCGCCGGTCTGCCGGCGCACGCCAGCATCGAGATGATCGGTCCGGCCGCGGTCAAGGCAATGACGCTCGGCATCGGCGACAGCGGCGCGCGCGGTCCAGCAGCCTTCGAACTGCAGCGCTCGGATGACGGCTCGGCCTGGTCTCGGGTGCAAGCCTGGACCGGCCAGGTCTGGCCGACCGCACGCATGCGCCGGACGTATTCGATCACCGGCGCGCCCGCGGCGGCTCGGTTCTGGCGCGTCCTGGTCACCGCCACGGCCGGTGCCGACCCGCTTGAGGTTAACGATGTCAGCTTCCACACCGATCTCAACGCCGACTTCGACCTTGAAGACCGGGCGCAATGGATCGTGCAGGCACCGGGGCTGGACGGGCAGAAGGCGATCTTCATCGGCGCCGAACTGTACGAGGACAGCGCGCGCGCCGCCTACAACCTCAACTGGTACGGCTTCCGCTCGCACAATCCGCTGCGCGGCGTGCGGACGCAGACCAACGCCAGCGGCGTGCGCGGACTGCCGTTGCGCAACGGTCCCTTCGCCTACTGGCTGGCGATCAATGGCCAGCGCGTGGTGATCGTGGCGCGCGTCGGCACGGTCTACCTGAGCGCATACCTGGGCTTCATCAACGCCTACGAGCCACCCTCGATCCACGAGTACCCGCTCGCTATCGGCGCCTGCGGCTCCGTCGAGACGCTGACCCCGGATGCGACCGATGCCAGCTTTCGCTGCTTCTTTGACCCGGGGCGCTATGGCTTGGCGGTGAACTACCCGGACAACGTGTGGCGGGTACATGCCAACCGGTACTCCTCTGGATCGAGCGACACCGGCGATACCGAAACGCCCGGCAAGGTCTATCCCAGCGCGATGTCCACTTGGGGCGATCGCGCCAATCTTCGCGAGAACCTGGACGGCACATCGCCGGTACTGCCGCTCGTTCTGGGGAATTCGTCTCCGCGGCATCCGCTGGGCGAGTTCGACGGCTGCGGCTGGACCACTGGCTTCAGCACCGCCTCCGAGTCGCGGATCGACCACGACGGCGCGGCCTGGATGGCGTTCCAGAATGCCTTTCGCATTTCCCCCGACAACTATTTCGCCTTAAAGCTGGACTGATGGCCTACGCGACTTCCGCAGCGAACGACCCCAACGAACTGCTCGACAAGCTGCGGGTGTTTGCCCACAGCAATGGCTGGGTGGTGGATGGCTGGCGCGATCGCACGGTCCGGGTCGGCAAGGCGCTGAGCGTGCATGCGGGCTCCCTGTACGCGACGCTTCTGACCGAACTCAGCGGTGGCGACAGCAGCCGACCGCCGCCGTTCGTGGGCGTGTTCGGCCACACGGGTTACACGGCGAACGCCAATGCCGATCTTCAGGCCGAGGCCAGCGCGCCGGTTTGGGCGAACTATGTCCAGGGTCCGTACAGCGCGGTTCACTTCTTCTGCCGAACGGCGCCGCAACCGTACCTGCACATCGTGCTGGAGACTCAAGCCGGCACGTTCAAGCACTTCGGCACGGGACGGCTGGTGACAGCAGGCGCGGTCAGCACCGGCCAGTACGTCTATGGCAGCCAGTGGTACTACGACCCCAGCTACATCAACAACCCCGACGATGTTCGTCACGCGATGGCGTTCGATGATTCCTGGGCGAACTACGTGTCGGCGACCACGCGCGTGCGCGCCGACTTCGATGGCATCGCGCCGCGCTGGCATGGGGTCTCGGACACAGGCGGCGATAGCCGCGCGCTGTACTGCGGCTGGCGCCGCCGGGGCGCGCCGATCAATCTGCTGAAGGACATCGGGCACAGCACGCTGACGGGCCGCGCGCCTGGCCAGCCGCTGTGGTGTTCGGTCCCGCGCGGCGGTGATCTGAACACGGACGTCGGTCATCCGCCCGACCTTCGGTTCATCCGCCTGGACAGCTACGCGCCCGGCGAGGAACTGGTGTTGGGCAGCGACCGCTGGAAGATGTTTCCGGTCCACCGCAAGAACGGTCCGGTCGGCACCCCGAACAGCGGGGTCTACGGCTATGCCTATCGCATCACCGAGTAACTAGCGGACATCGCATGTGGCATGGCCTGTGGCCGCTGACCTTCAGCGGTCAGGGCGATTACTTCCGATCTCCCCCGTTCTGGGGCGGCCGACCCAGCGGCGCATTGGCCGGTGAGCCGACCTTCGGCGTGCGGACGGTCGATGTGCCCCAGCACATCGGCGACGAGCGCCGCGGCGCGCTGCAACCGCTGTTCGGCGATGACTTTTTCGACCGCATTCACGTCGAGCCGCGGGTGCTGAACCTCGGCAACGTCAGCAGCGTCCAGCGCCGGGCCGTGCGGGTCTGGAATGCGTTCCGCAGCCGGGCGCTGACGCTGACCGAGGTGACGCTGTCGGGCGGCGAGGGCATCGTCCTGACCGCGCCCGGCGTGCCGCCGCTGCCGTTCGCCCCGCTGTCGGAGCGGACCTGGCAGGTCGCGGTCGGAACCGATGGTCCGCCGGTGATCGGCGCCACCTTGGCGTTCTGGTTCGACGGCTTCCCCGAACTGCCAGTGGTCATCACCGGCCAGCGCATCGTCGCCTTCGCGTTCGTGCCGGATTGGTCGCGCGGCGTGCTGGAGCGGCTGGCCTGGCGCACCGACATCCTGACCAGCCCCCTGCAGGTCGAGCAGCGGCGCGGCCTGCGCTCGACGCCGCGGCGCTCGTTCGAAGCGACGCTGATCGTGGACGGGCGTGAGCGGGTCCTGCTGGATCTGGCCGTGTTCGGCTGGGGCGGACGGACCTGGGCGTTGCCGGTGTGGCCGGACGGGCAATGGCTGGGCACCGAGCATGCGCTCGGTATCCGTGTCTTGGCCTGCGATCCGACTTACCGGGACTTCCGCGCCGGTGGCTTGGTGCTGCTGCGCGGACCGTCCGCGTTCGACACCGAGGTCGCCGAGATCGAATCGATCGGCGCTGACCGCATCGTCCTGCGGCATCCGACGACGCGCGCGTGGCCGCGCGGCACCCGGTTGTACCCCGTCCGAACCGCCCGTCTTGCCGAAGCGCTCAGGGTCACCCGCCTGACCGATCAGGCGGCTTCGATTGCGGTGCGGTTTGACGTGGTCGAGCCTTGCGATTGGCCCGCGCTTATTGATACGCCAGTCTACCGCGGGCATCCCGTCCTGGCCGATCGTCCGGACGAGTCCGAATCGCTGTCGTCCGGCTGGCAGCGCGCGCTGTTGTCTCTGGACAACGAGTTCGGCGCCCCGTTCGTGCTGGACCCGGCGGATTGGGCGGCCGTCACCCAGCCGCACCGTTGGCGCATGCACGGTCGCGCGGAGCGGGCGCGGGTCCGGTCCTGGCTGTACGCCCTGCGGGGCCGCCAGCGCGCCGTGTGGCGGCCGACCCACGCCGACGACCTGGTCCTGGTCGCCACCGTCGCCGGCACCGCGACGGCGGCGGACGTGGCCAACGTCGGGCTTGCCCGGTTCGGCGGTCTTCGGCCGGGCCGCCGCGACCTGCGCATCGAACTGCGCGACGGCCGCGCCTTCCATCGCCGCATCACCGCCGCGGTCAGCCTGGACGAGGCCGTGGACCGGATCACGTTCAACGCGGCCCTGGGCGCAGAGGTTCGGCCGCGCGACGTCAAGCGGATCAGCTTCATGGCGCTGTCGCGCGCCGACAGCGACGAAACCGAAATCGAGCACCACACCGACAGCGACGGAGCCGCAGATGTCGCCATCATGCTGCGTGCGGTGCGCGATGCAGATGCCGTCAAGACCAGCGGGTGAGAATCAAAGAAAGTGTGACGACTAGTGCTAAGACAGTTCCCCCAATTACATGAGAAACCGCTGGCAGGGCGGCCCACCGAGAGCCAATTCCGCTCTTGAAAGAACAATTTGACGTGCCAACTGCCAGAAAGTACGTGCACGCCGTTATCCACGCGCAAAGCGGCAATCCGATTGCACCAGCGAGAACATGGATCAGCGACCACGGGGCCGTCGCCAACAGATGGACAAATGTTCCAAGCAGCACGCCGAGAGTTAACGCACCGATCTCGAACGTCCGTGCCCATAGTCCTGATGCGAGAGAAGACAAAGTGCGCTGCTTGGGCAAGAACAATAACGCGCAGGTTGCCAGGGCCGCCACAAGCCCGAACGTGTTGAACAACTTAGGTCCAACAGCCTCCCAGGCTGCATCGTGAAAGTACCTTGCTGCCGGCGAATTTACTCTGCTGACTACGAGGGTGACTAGGGCGCTGGGGATGACAAAGAATGCTCCATACCTCGCAGCTTCGGTCATTAGACGAAGTGGAAATTCCATAGGGCTAACCAAAGTCATCAGCGAATTCTTTACTCGTTGCTGAGCCATAACGTTCTCCAGAAGCCATGAGTCTTCATTCCGCGAAGGACATTACTCCTAGCGCTGAAACATGTGTCTTCCGCCGCGCAGTTCAGTGGAACAACCCAGAGTGTACGACTTATTTGAGCGCTCAGTCGCTGCGGGAAATCCGCGGCGGCTATACGAATTCGCCCGTGGAGGGCGGCGCTGGCGATACACGGGCAGCGATCGCGACTTCCAGTTGGACACGCAGACCTTCCGCGCCGTCGCGATCAGCGACGACGGTATCCGCCAGTCCGGCCACGTCGCTAGCGATGTGCTGACGATCACCGCGCCGGGCGATTTCGACGTGGCCCGGCTCTATCGCGGTTTGCCGCCGTCGACCGAGGTCGCCGTCGTCGTGCGCGACGTCCACGAAGGTGACACCGACGCCCGCGTGTCGTGGGTCGGCCGCATTGCCGGGGTCAATCGACCCACGCTGGAGACGAGCGAAATCCGCTGCCAGTCGCTGGATGCCGCGCTCGGCCAACCCGGCCTGCGCTTGGCGTGGACGCGCGGCTGCCCGCACACGCTCTACGACCGCAACTGCCGGGTGAACCCCGAGGCGCACCGCGTGCCGGCCGCGCTGGTGACGGTCGCCGGCAATGTCGTCACCGCGGGTGCGTTCGGTCTGCTCCCGGATGGCTGGTTGGCCGGCGGGTTCCTGGCTTGGGATCTGGGCGAGGCCGGGATCGAGCGGCGTGGCATCCGATTCCACGAGGGCGAGCGGCTGATTCTGCTCGGCGCCGGCGATGGTCTCCGAGTCGGCCAAGCCATCGTCGCCTATCCCGGCTGCGCCCGGACCATCGCGGTCTGCCACAGCAAGTTCGCCAACGCCCCGAACTACGGCGGCGTGCCGGGGCTGCCCGGCAAATCCCCCTTCGACGGCACGCCGGTGTTCTAGAGACCGGAGCCACCTCCCTATTGGGTTCTTCCTAATGAATGTCTGGGTCCAACTCGCGATCTGGCTGGTCAGCTATTTCGTCTCGGCGGCCGCACGGCCGAAACCGCCGCAGCCCAAGCCGGCCGCGTTCGGGGATTTCCAGTTCCCGCAGGCCACCGAAGGCACGCCGCAGGCGGTGATCTTTGGCGACGTGTGGATCTCCGACTGGATGGTCCTCGGCGTCGGTCAGTACCGCACGCAGGCGATCAAGCAAAAGGGCGGCAAGAAGTGATCGTGACCTTGGACCATCTTCGCCGCGCGCCGGGCTTCGGTGCGCGGCCTGGGTTCTGCGCCCAAGGCGGGCGCGAGTGGTTCGCCTATTACGGCTTGGACTGGAGCGCGTTCGTCCGCGACGGGATAGACGCTGAGCTCATCGAGGCGACTGGCGACGCGCTGGGCTTGCACTTGGTCGCGTTCGCGCACGCGGAGGCGGCGTGTGGGTAGTCGCAAGAAGCAAACGGTCGGCCATCGCTACCTGTTCGGATTACACATGGGCCTCGCACGAGGACCCGTGGACGAGATTGTCGAGATCCGGGTCGGGGACCGCGAAGCCTGGAAAGGCTCGATCACCAAGAGCGGCCGCATCCTGATCAACAAGCCCGACCTGTTCGGCGGCGACAAGGGCGAGGGCGGCATCAAGGGCACGCTTGACGTGCTGATGGGCGACGCCGACCAAGCGGTGCTGCCGGCGCTGGCTGCGCTGCACGGCACGCCCACGCCTGCCTTCCGCGGCAGCACCACGCAGTACTTCGACGGCCAGATCGCGGCGAACAACCCGTATCCCAAGCCGTGGAAGGAACGCGCGCGCCGCGCGCTGGCGGGGTGGGACGGCGCGCCGTGGTATCCCGAGAAGGCGGTGATCTGGCTCGCCAATGGCGCCATCCGCGCGATGAACCCGGCGCACATTCTGGTCGAGTGCCTGACGAATCGAGATTGGGGGCGCGGCCTGGACCGTGGTCTGCTGGACGAGGCCAGCTACCGCCGCGCCGCCGACACGCTGCATGCCGAAGGCTTCGGTCTGTGCTTGCGCTGGGCGCGGCAGACCTCGATCAGCGATTTCATGCAGGTGGTAATCGACCACATCGGCGCCGCGCAATATACGGACCGCAGCACCGGCCGCTCGACGCTGCGCTTGCTGCGCGACGACTACCGGATCGAAGACTTGCCGGTGTTCGACTACGAGTCCGGCCTGCTGGCGATCGAGGAGGACGAAGGCGGCGCGCAGGACGGCGCGGTCAATCAAGTCATCGTGACTTGGTACGACCCGACCCTGGATGAAGAACGGCAGATCCGCGTGCAGGATCTGGCCGGCATTCAAGCCACCGGCGGCGTCGCCTCGACCACCACCGAGTACCGCGGCTTGCCGACCGCCGAGCTGGCGGCGCGGGTCGGCACCCGCGATCTGTCGATCGCCTGCTCGGCGTTGAAGCGATTCAAGGTACGGCTCGACCGCCGCGGGGGCGTCTTGGCGCCCGGCAGCGTGTTCTGCATCCGTGATCCGTTCCGCGAGATCGGCACCCTGGTGCTACGCGCCGGTACGTTCGATGACGGCAAGCTGGCCGAGGGGGCCATTCTGGTCGCGGCGGTGCAAGACGTGTTTGGCCTGCCGGCGACGAGCTATGTGCAGCCGCAGCCGCCGGTGTGGACGCCGCCAGACCGGAATCCGCAGCCGGTGCCGACGCGACGACTGTTCGAGGCCGGTTACCGGGATCTGGCCGCCACGCTCGACCCGGCCGCGCTGGCGGCGCTGCCAGCGGACGCGGGCGTGGTGCTGGCCGTGGGCGAACAGCCGGGCGGGCTGGCACTGAACTACATCCTGACCACGCGCGTAGGCGGTGGCGCCTACAGCGAGGCCGCCACCGGCGATTGGTGCCCGACCGCGGTCTTGGCTGGCGCGTTGTCGGCGACGACGACGGCCGTCCTACTGGCTGCCGGGCGCGCGCTGGATCAGGTGGCGGTCGGCACGGCCGCCTGGATCGAGGAGGAACTGGTCCGCGTGGTGGCGATCGACCCGCAGGCCCAGACCGCGACGCTGGCGCGCGGGTGCGCCGACACCGTGCCGGTGCCGCATGCCGAGGGCGTCCGGGTCTGGTTCTACGACGACTTCGCCGCAGCCGACCCCACAGACTACAGCGTCGGCGAGACCGTCGAGGCCAAGCTGTTGACGCGCACATCGAGTGCGCAGCTGGACCCCGCGCTTGCGCCGGCAGACAGCGTCCGGCTGATGCAGCGCCAGGCGCGGCCGTACCCGCCCGGCGATCTGAAACTGGCGGGCGCTCGCTACCCGGACGCCGTCGACGGCGACCTAGTGGTGGGCTGGGCGCATCGCGACCGGCGCCTGCAGAGCGACCAACTGGTCGACCATGGCCAGGGATCGATCGGGCCGGAGGCCGGCACGGCCTATGTGCTGCGCCTGCTGGACGCCATCGCCGGCACGGTCCTCGACAGCCCAGCGCCGATCACCGGCACCGGCTACGCCGCCACGCTCAAAGGTGTGTACCGGGTGCGGGCCGAGATCGGCTCGACGCGCGACGGCCTGGCGAGCTGGCAGAAGGCCGCGCACACCTTCGACTTCAAGAACGGCCTGCTGCGGTCGGAGACCGGCGACGAGTTGGTGACCGAGGCCGGCGACTACCTGCTGATGGAATGAAATGGCGAATCTGAAACTGTCCCAGTTGCCGGCGGCGAGCGCGCTGACCGGCGATGAAATCGTGCCGGTGGTGCAAGGAGGGCAGACCCGGCGAAGTACCGCCGCAGCGGTAGCCGATGCGCGCAAGGGCGCTTGGGTGGCGCCGACGCTCAACGCGCCTTGGACGAACTTCGGCGATTTGTTCGCCGCGGTCGGCTATCGAAAGGATGGTAACCGTGTGCAGTTACGGGGCGTGGTCAAGGGTGGAGCAGGCGGGACGGTGGTGTTCGTTCTACCTGCAACATTGCGCCCCTCCGCGCAGTTGATCATGACGACGCTGAGCGATGTAGCAGAGCCGACCCGGATCGATATCCGGGCGAATGGCGAAGTATTCGTGGGCTTATCACCCAGCGCCCACGTTGCGTGGCTAACGCTGGATAACATCAGCTACTGCACAGATACCTAAGAAAGGGACGAGTGGAACTATCAGGATGTCGACCATGTCTCGCGGATCGCCTCGCGCCGGCTAGTCGTTCTTCGGATTTCGCAGATCTAGCTCAACGCTTTCAGAAAAGACGGTCTCGAACCCGGCGTAGGGCAAGGAGTTATGGCCACCTGCCAGACGCTCGATGCGTGTCTTGGTGGCTGTATCGAGGTTGCAGCCTGGGAGCAGTTCAATTTGCGCTAACTTGCCCCCACGCTCTTGATGGAGTCGGATCCGACAGCGTGCTCCAAAAGGCAGGGCTTTTGGATCGAGCATCTGTAAGAGCGCTTCTTGGAGGGCGCTCGTATAGTCCTCCACGAGATCGTGATCCTGAGGAACTGCCGCTCCACGCGCCGACAGGTCGCGGAGCTGTTGCTGCCGCTCCAACTGCAAGGGAGACAACGATTCGCTTTGGACTGCACCACCAGTCTCGTCGAGCGCGAGAGGGGCTTCTGCCGGCGGACTTTGCGTCGCCACGCCTGTGACGTCCTCGATCTTCGCGGCCGGAATGGAGGCAGCAGTTGGGGGCGGTAGGTCCGAAGGTGCCGGAGGGGCGGGGGATAATGCTGGTGGCGACTGCAGGTCTAAGGTGGTCGAAGCGTCGTTGCGATGGCGCTCTTCCGAGGCAAGTTCCGGCGCCATGGGAACCGAGGTTTCATTGTCCACTATAAGGGCCAACGTGGTTGGCCCATGTGTTCGCGTCTTTGGATCTGGAGAGAGCTGTTCTGCAGCGTAGAGCAGCACGAAGAGGCAGGCGTGGAGCACTAAAGCAAAGACGAAGGCGCGTAGCTCCTCGCTACGGCCTTCGTCTTTGCCGACACGCCTATTTTGCGTAAGGCGGGGGCAATCCCCCATGGCGGTTAGGTTGAGCGGGCTCAATTACATTCAGAATCCGATGGATCTTAAGCCTGCGTTGGAAAGATAGTACATTCTTACTTTTCCAAGGCTGTCATAAGTTAGTCCGAGACGCCACCCTGAAATGGCAGTTGCAGATGGAGGGTTCGCTTCCGAATATTCCGGGGTAGCGGTGAGCGAATTTTGCTGCTTCAGCGCTGCAGCTGAGGGCCTAAGTGGTATCTCGACAGTAGATAAACCGTCGTCTGCCTGCCTGTAATGATCCTTCGGTGAGAAGGTTGTTCCAAAGATTGCGTTGACAGTATCCAGCTCACACTCTTTGCATATGAGCTTCTTATCAATAGCTTCAATGCACGCAAGAAGTCGCTCGTGCTCACTTTGAGCGTTGCTATACCGTTTGGCCGACTCTGCGATACTCACTTTCGACTCAGCAGAATAAGCCGTTGAGCTAACGCCGGCAGCCAAAATGCTCAGGCAGGCAAGGGCTATGAATTTCATGGCGCACCTTAGATTGTTGTTTAGTGTTAGGAGAAAGCTCTCGCTGCTCACCTCGTTGGTGCCGGGCAGGTGGTGCAGAACATTTGTGCCGGATACCGAGGGTCGGGGGCCAGCTGCACTCCCTGAGAAGATCTTACCTGAATCAATTGCGGCCCGTTGGCTGGAACATCTTCGACTCTGTAGTTCATCAACAGATAAACTTCTTCATCGAGGAGCCAAGTTACATAGTTGAACGATTCGGCGTGGCCACCATCGCTGGCCGTAGTTGCCCCCTTAACAGACAAGGGGCCCGTAAATTTCTTGACAGGATCTCTCCATACGCCTTCTTTTATTACGACCACATTATTTTTGCATTCCCGGGCTTTGAGTTCGGCCTCATCTTGTGTCTTGAAGCATTGAATTCCAGGCGCGGTCTCAGGCATGTTCACACCCATTCCCTGATAGATCGAGGCTACACCTACACAACCTCGGTTGAGCTGACGCTCGACGTTCGGCGTGAAGGGACCAAATCGATCTGTAAACTCCTTTCGTGTGTAGGTTCTGCTGGCCCCTTTCGCCATTCGATCAACAACTGGTGGAGCCAGTCCAAAAGGGTCAGTTAGTGTCGTCGGTGCGTTCAGTGCATAGGCGTAAGTACTAACGCCACCGCGAAGTCCGATGGGATCGCTTTGCAAGTACCTACCGGTAGTTGGGTCGTAATCGCGGAAATAGTTGTACAGCATCCCGCTAGCTGCATCGAATCGCTGGCCGGGCATTCTCATGTCGAACACGAGCGGCTTGCCGTCCTGATCAGGGTCTTGAGTGGGACCACTGTTTTCGAAGGCCTCCTCCGCCAGATCCCACCTCCAAACCGCAACGTTCCGATTCGGGTCGATGACAACACGGGGCGTACCGAGCGCATCGGCCTCGATGTAGTGCAGCGCGGTATTCGCCGCTTCGGTCTGCAACAGGGCCACCGGCAGGCTGCCCAGCCAGATCACCTGTTGCTTCGGCTTGCCCGTAGCGTCGTACTCGCCGAGCCACTGACCGGACTCGCCGTAGATCGCAAAGCTGCTGGTGCTTGCGCCAAGATAACGGCGAACTTGCTGGCCCTTCCCGTCATAGGCGTACTGCATCAGCGTCGTATCCGATGATTTGACGGCGGTCATGCGGCCGGTCTCGTCGTAGTCGAACGTCTTTTGCTGCCCACCAATGCTGGTGGTGTTGCCTAGGGCGTCGTAGCTACGGGCCACCGTGCCCACCTTGCTCAAGCGATGGCTGTCGTCTGCGTAGGTGTAGTCGGTCGTGCGTCCGCCGGTTGTGATCGAGTCCCGATTTCCATTCAGATCGTAGGTATAGGCCTGGAGGACGCCATTCGTGCTGCCGTCTTTGGTGGTCAGCAGGCGGTACAACTGGTCGTACTCGTACTTCCGGACCGGCGGGTCGGCTTGGTCGCCCTTGCGCACTGCCTTCAGATTGCCGACCTCATCGAACTCGTAACCGATCGACAGACCGCCCGGTGCGGTGTCCTGGACGATGCCAGGTTGATAGTTCTGGTTGTAGGTGCGAACCAGGCTGCGGCCGTTGCCGTACGTCCAGCCAGCAAGCGGGCCGAAGGGGTAGTAGGTGGCGTTCTGCAGCACGATCGCACGTGCCCGGCCCGGCATCGTGACGCCCGCCGACGTGAGCTTGCCGACGGCACTGTAGCCGTAATCCACCACCGTGCCATCCGGATACGTCATCGCGCTTAACTGGCCCGCGGTCGTGTAGCCGTACCGCAGGGTGAACGCTGTTCCGTTGATGGTCTGCTGTTTCCGGGTCACGCGCCCGAAGCGGTCGTAGCAGTAACGCGTGCTGCCGCTGGCGTCCACTAACTCGGATAGGCGGCCCTTGCTGGCGCGCTCGTCCGCAGCGCAGGCCGTCGGCGCAACGTCGTAGTTCAGCGTCACATCCAGATTGCGGTTGTCGCCGTACTGGGTGCTGACCATACGCCCAAGCGCGTCGTAGCCATAACGTGTGACGATTCCCTTCGCATCGGTGGCCGTCTTGAGGTTGCCGGCGGCGTCGTAGGTCTGGGTGCTGACCCCGGTATCTGGGCTGCTGAGCTGCAGCAAGTCGCCCAACGCGTTACGCGTGTAGACGGTCGCCAGCCCCTTTGGGTCGGTGACCTTGGCTAACTGGCCCAGCGCGTCATACTCGTAGAAGGTGTCCACCTGCAAGTTGTACTGGCCGGAGAGCGCGCGCTCCTGCGTCAACTGCCCCAATGCGTCGTATGTGTACAGCCTGTCGCGCTTCCAGTTGATGGCGTTGGCATTCCACAAGGCATCTCTGTACTGATGCAGCTTGCCATTGACCATGCCATAGCGAGCAACCCGGCCGTACGCATCGGTGACCGATTGCAGTTGTCCAAGCCGATCATAGGCGCGGCTGGACTTCGCCAGGACCGTGCCGTCGGCTCGCAGGATCTCTTCCTTTTCCCGGTCGCCGAACTTGTTCAACGTATACCGGACGCGATTGCCGTCCTGGTCGATGATCTCGGTGAGCAAGTGCTGGGCGCCATACTTGTACTCGGCCGAGCTGCCGTCGGGCAGGCTGATCTTCTTAACCGCGCCGGTGGGTTCATACGCCAGGCGGGTGATGAGATCGTCCGTCTCCCGGCTGTCGTCGGCGCCCCGAACCTTCAAGGCCACCGGCCATCCCTGGGGGTGATACTCGAGGTCGGTGATCAGCCCATTGGCGTCGCGGGTCCGGGCGATGCGGCCCGCCCCGTCATAGCGGAGGACGTCATTGGCGTGGCCGGCTGCATTGACGACCCGGCGCAGATCGCCCTTGCGATACTCACAGGTCGTCGGCATGGTGGAGCAGCTGGCGGCGTCGCTGGCGTAGTACTCGAAGCGGGTGATGTCGTTGACATCGGTGCGGGGGCCATCCACCGACAGTACCAGGCCGACCTTGGGGCAGGTGCCCGAATCTACCTGCGGTTGTTCGCAGTAGGCGGTGGCCGCCGACCGGGTTTCATTGCGAATCGGGTCGCGCGCGGATTCGAGGGTGACCTGGCCCCGCGTGTTCACATCCCAACGCTCCTCCAGCACCAACGTGCCCTGAGCGTCGTACGTGCGACGTGCCGACAGCTGGTCAAAGCTAGAATACCAATCTGTTTCCACAGTCTTGAGCACGGTGGAGGCGGCGTCGAGGTGGGTCGTCTTGGTCACGCGTCCCTTCGTATCGCGCTCAAAGGCCGTGATGTTGCCGTCGAAGCCGCCGGTCTGTTTGACCGTTCCATCGGGATGATAGGACTGTGTCTTCAGGTTCAGCGTGTTCTTGCACATCGCCGCGCTGTAGTTTGCCGGTCGATCTTCCCCGTTGACGGTGGTGCGTTCGATCGACGCGACACGCACGCTGTCCTCGAACACCTCCATAAACGAAGGGTCCGACGGATACGTGACCCTGCGTTCGACTCCGCCCGCGGTTTGAGTGGTCTCCGCTTGTCCCCGGCTGTTGTAGCTGAATCGAGCCTTCTCCTGGCCGTTCGCATCCAGGGTCTTGGTCAAAAGGCGGTTGGTATAAATGTAGTAGTGGCCAAAGCCCCCTCCGCCAGCCACTGAGGACAACAGCTTGTCGTCGGGTGCGGTGCTGGCATCGACATATCGATATTCGACTCGATTCCCGTCCGCCTGGGTCACCGCCTCAAGATAGCCGTCGCTGCGATACGCCAGCGCGATCGCACGACCTTGTTCATCTACGACCCGGGTGAGCTTGGCCCCGTCGTACTGGAGGGACAACGTGCTGTTGGAGAACGCGCGTTCGATCAGTCGCCCCGCCGCGTTGAAGGTGTCGACGTAACCTTTGGGCGAAACAAACTTGAAGCGCCGGCCGTCGGCTCCGATAAAACTGCTTACAGAACCACCGTCAGGCGAAGCCACCGCGACGGTCCCATCGGATCGGAGCGTCATGTAGTGAATCTTGCCGTCATCCTGCGCCAGCTCGTACAGGCCTTCGCCTATGTCGAAGACACGGCTGCTGAAAGAGTGCGACCAGCCTCGCCCCAAGCTGACCCGCTTGGCTTCCCAACCGCTGTTGTAATAGCGGTTGAACTCGAGAAGACCATTGCTGCCGGCGGCATCGAGATCACGGACTTCCTCGAACTTGTTGCCATTGAAGGCATTGATCGGGTTGCCGAGGCCGACCTCGCACGATGGCTTGCCCAAGGTATTGGGGCCAGTATCCTTGCGGTAGTAGTACCGATTCCAGGCACCATCGTAAGGTTGGAAGGGACTGGGATCGACGTAGTCGGGGCCGGAGTAGACGGTCCAGCCCCACGCCATCTCGATGGCACCAAAGCGAACGATCCGGGCGCTGCTGCCAGAGCCATAGGTGGTCTGTACTTCGACACCTGGTACTACATGGCAGGGCTTCTCGCTTCCGGGGGTAACACGGGTTTCACCTTGCTCGTTCTTCTCGGGCAAATCGAGCCGATTGGCGTAACCCTTTTCGCATTGCTCCATGGCGTAGGAGTACGTTGCGTAGGATCTTGTGCTTAGTTCCTCATGCTGCGCTGCAGCGATCGGGCCATAGGCCAATCCGCAAGCCAGTGTTGAAGCCAGTAGTATCTTCTTCATGTGATGTCCCTATCGAGCGTGCTTGGCGACCACGCGTGATCAGCAATGATTGGGTCCGCGACCGTTCTGCCAGAAAACCGGATGGCTTAAAGGTAGGAAATTTGTATTGACTTAGATTGGGATGCAACGGTCTCTTGCCGTGAGACGAATACCGGGCTGAATAACATGAACCTCTCCGTATGCAATAACTGCCTAAGAAGCGAGGAGCCTGCCTGAGCGTTCCTTGGCGGGCTCCCTCGGCCGGCCAAACCGCTACCGGGGCACATGCCCGTACTGGTCGCAGGCCCAGCGCATCTCCTGGCTGGATTCGGAGCCGTTGAACGCATCGAGAAATTCCTCCGGCGCCGAGTACCAGACCGTTGTTTCCAGCGTCCCGTCCAGGCGCGGAACTCGGACTCGTGTTGACACGCCATAGTCTTGGTGATGCCGGCGGGCGCGAACGCGCGCGGCCGCGGCGCAAGCCTCACGGGTGGGGAAGGAAGGCAGGTCGTCCTCACCGTTGATCGACACACGCCAGCCCAACGCGCCCCGGTTGACGACATCGAAATTGATGACACCGTCATTCACCACGAGTCGTACTCCTTTAGGAGCCCTATTCGGCGAACGAAGCCTTCTCCGGTCCATTGGGGGTGATAGGAACGTCCCAGCATCTGATCGGGATGCATAAACAGTCCGCGATTCTTCCGCTCGTCGGCGCAAGCGTAGGCGGGCAAAACCGCCCAGAAGGTCGGATCGATGATTTCGTGGCTGGGAAGGGTCAGCCAGACGTGCAGCTTGACCCGAGCGTCAGGAGCGATGCCGGTGCGTAGCATCTGCTCCAGGCCCGCGATGGGCGTACAACAGAGCCATTGGCCGTCCTGACAGAGATAGCCCAGCGTATAGGTCAACGGAACGCGCAGTTCACGCTCCAGTCGTTCGCGCAGTTGCGCGGTCAAGTCGAATCGTTGGGCGGCGACCTGGTCGACCGACAGGTGCCCCAGGGTCATGGCGAGTTGTTGACGCATCAGCAGCGCCGAACCCGGAGAGGCATACCGCGCCGTGACCGGGTCGAATGCCGGAGGCCGCAGAGCCCAGAGGATGGAGCGCGCACGCGCGGCCATCAGCTTGGTCTCGTAGCTGATTGTGGCAGCGGTGTCTGGCGCGCGTGGAATAAAAAAACGGCGTAACCAAGTTGGCAGCTTCCAATGCATATACGCCGGTACAAAGATTTTAGACACAAAGCCCTCCTACCTTCTCCGACAAGAGCGGTGCGGTTGGCGCCGGTTTCCAGTTGTGAGCTACACGGACCGTGTCGCGGCAGAGCGGCTCTGTTCTTGCGCTTGGTCTTGGACGGGAGCCCGTGCAAGTTGATGGTCCACCGATTCGAGTTTCCGGAAGGACTCGTCCACGGGCGTCTGCGCTGCTTGAGCGACGGACACCTGGGCGCGGCGATGCGTGGGATCGAGCAAGTCGCCCTGCACTGCGAACAGCTTCTGATCGTTCTGAGTGGCCTGGCCGGGAATGACGTGGTCGACTCGGTTCAAGCCGTTAGCTTTAGACGCGACCAGCAGGCTGGCGGTCGTGCGCTCGGCCGTTTCATCGAAGGGCCGGCCCTCGTGCCCGTGCAGCGCGCCGATGCCGTCGCGGATCTGCAGGTACATTGGGTTGTCCGGATGGTAAGGGGTGCGGGGGTCGGTGTTGGGCGAGTCGCTGCGATGGGGCAAAGCGCCGCTGGCGTCCTTGAAGGGGCTCTCCGTCTTCTCGGGCAGGTGTCGGCCGATCTCGCCCGCAATTCCCTGAGCGCCGTTGGCGACAGCGACGCCGATGGAGACGCCGGCACGCATGTTCTCGATGTCGCCCCGGTACTTGTCGATCATCGGCCGGTGCTTCTCGGCCAAGTCGCGCGCCTGGGGCTGCGACAGGATCGACCGGTCCGACTGGCCGTTCCCATCGACATCGAGGAAGTGGTGCATGCGGTGCGAGTCGCCGCCGGTCACCGCGGCTTTACCGGGATTGCGGATATCCCACTGGCTGCCGCTGTCCTCATAGCCGGACGCCTTCAAGACGTTCAGTTCGACCGGCTCGGCGTACATCTGCACCTTGCCGAAGTGCTTGCTGGCGGCGCTGACCACGTCGCCGGCCATGACGTGGTTAACCACGTTGCTGCCGCCTTCGGGGATGCGCATGCCGAGGCTGACCGCGCCATACGGGTTGAAGGTCTCGCCGTTGAGGTTCAACTTTGCAGCAGTGATCTGGGCGAGACAGCCGCCGAGCGAGTGGCCCGTGACTGTCACTTGAGGCTCCATGCCACGCGCATCGCGGCTAGTCTGAGCCATTTCGATTGCGCTACGAGTGAACTCAAGTGCGTCCGCAGCTTGCGCGTTGACGCGTCGCGCAACCATTCCACCATCGGCGAAGACGCCGTCTTTGAACGGCTGAGTGTCGAATTCACTACCGCGATGGGCGACGATGATCTCTTTGGTGTCGTTGCGCTGGTAGATCGTCCCTTGGTAGCCGGACTCCTTGCTTACATGGGCGCGAATGGTGTACTCGACCCCGTCGATCACGGTACGGCGGCTGTCGAGACTGCTCATGTCCGGCGACCTGTAAGCGTCCTGCGCGAGGTTCGCGTACTGCTGCGTGGTCATGCTCATTCCGGCACCTTCCTGGTCCTGACAGAAACACTGAACAACTCGCTACGAACTGATTCCTTGTACTCGTCGGGGCTGCTCGATCCGAGGTCCGAGTAGTCCTCGATCTTGGCGTGCCTGGGATAGCTGGCCCGCCAGTAATAGGTTGTTAGTTGGTCCGCCTGCTCCAACTCATTGGCCCAACGGCTCGCGACGAATTTGGTGTCGCCAGCTGCCTGACTAGCCTTAAGGGAGAAGGAAGGGCCAATGGGCTTGAAGTGGCAGATCCCTCGCCCGAAGTAGTCACCATCGACCAATTCATCCAGCGCAAACTGTCCTTCAAAAGTCGTGTCGTTGACGCGCTTAAGGGCGATGGGCACGAATGTAGAGATTGGCGTTGTCTGTGCACCGGAGAAGCTCTCGGCCGGCGGTAGGCAGTCCATGTTGGCAATGTCGTACTGCACAGCCCCATGCACGACTGCGAATGGACCCGGCGCATTTTCGATCACAACCGTTACGTCGTATCGTTGCTTTGGGGTGGGATTCTTGTCGTAGGTGGGCATCTTTGCTCCTGATTTTCCGGAGCAACCGGCGACTGAAAGCAGGGCGATCATCAAAGCCATGCTTAAGACGTGACGAATAGCGGTTGGCTGTCTATCGCTCATAGGTCGCTCGTAAGGCTTAGTTGAGTCGGGCTCTTTCGGTAACCCGAATTGCTTCGAACAGTGCGGTGAAAGCCATAGTCGATTTGGCGGCAAAGAGGCCCGTCGTCAATACCGTGATGAACTGAGCGGCCATTACCGCCGCTGCCGTTTCCTGGGAAACGTCAGCGCTCATAGAAGGAATTGTGGTGGCGACAACGACAGTGGACAGTACGCATGCGGCGGTTACCGCCGAGGCCAGCCATACGATCTTAGTATCTCGAAGCCCCGCCAATTTGCGCCGAGTAAGGAAGTAGAGTTTCCATATCTGCGCCGCCACGATCATCACCGACGTGCCTGTCAGCGCGGACATGAATCGAGCAACGACGTAAAGATTCAGGTCAAACGCCCAGGACGCGAGCACCGCCAAGAACGCGAGCATCAGAAAGAGCTGCGTAACAATGACCGCAATCGCAACAGGGCGGATGAACTTATCGCCTTCCCGGCTTACGTAGTATTTGGTAGTCATAGCTCTATCATCGTTTGCATCTGCAACACATCAGCGCTCAAGCACTGGAGTCGAGCATTCGCTGTAAGCAATCTCGCACGTCACGCCGTTCTTGGCCTTGCAGTCATCGAGAGCTAGCTGCGAGCTCTTGTATTCGTTCTCCGCCGCAACGATGGCCGGTGGGCCTTTAGATTGACCCGCTGGCAGGGCGATGGCAGCGCATTGGTGTTCGTATGAAAGGACGACCTTGCATTGCGAGTTCCCATCGCGTCGGCAACGTTCTAGTGCTTCCTTCTTTGCGGTCCGTTCTGTCCTACTCCCCACGGTGACCCCGGTGGCTCCGGTCGCGCCATCAACGGCAATTGCGCCCCAAGTCTTGCGCCAGTGAGGGCCGGTAGGCGCCTGCTCAGGAAGAGCGGGGATAGGAACGCAGTCCCCCCGATGTCCTGGGGTGGAATAGCGGTAATACCCCGAGGGGCAATCTCCTTCCGCGTGGGCCGTGAGTGGCGCGAGCAGAGCGAATCCGATGGCTAGTAGTTGTGGTCGTCGCACTTCTGTTCTCCGATCTGCCAGTTCAACTGCGCCTAATGTTGTCGCGATCGATGCGTTCGGGATTCTCGGCTCTCGCCACGGCGTGGTTTGGTGGCGGGGTCGGGGCACCTCCGCCGGGGCTAGTGGGGTATGACGGCTGATTAGCGCCGCCGCTCCTGTTCCCACTGCCGCCACCACCGCTGGGGCCACCCATTGCCGAATATGGGTTGAAGTGCGCGAGCAATCCTCTGAACAACATCGCAGCCGCGGGCGGTGCGCCCATAATGAGCGTCGTAAGCACCAAGCCCAAGATGCCCTGCATCTGAACAACACTGTTGATGCCTTCGGAAGCGGTGCCCATGCCGAGCAGACGGGACAATCCTTCGGCTGCCCAAAACCCTCCTGCGAGCGCGAGCGTGACGTCCATCGCCAGGGTAACCGCCACGCTCAGGAAGGCCATAGCCATCAGAGATCCCAGCAACGAGTTCAGCCAGCCTTTGAACAGCCCTTCCGTCTGCTTGAAGATGAGACACAGGACAAAGAATGGCCCGACGCCGAGCAGCATGGCGATGACGAACTTGTTCAGGATGAGAAGGCACCCGCCGACTACCGCGGGACCGCCTACCCCGAGGCCGGCGAGCAGGCTGGCCTGGTCGCGCTTCTTGATGGCGACTGAGCTGTCGCCCACGTCGAGCATATCGATGCTGCTGATGGCTAGTTGCATCAGAGCCAGCGACTTGTCGATATCGTCGTAGACTGTGGTCTCGTCTTCGCCGCTGATCGCATAGTTGATGACTTGGCTGAAGCCATCCGTCATCGACTTGTAGATCGAATCCTGGAAATTTGCGGACGCACCGGCGATGGTCACGATTAGGACAATCTTGGTGGCTTCAACTTTCAACGCTGCCATCGAGCCTTGCGACTGACCGGTGACCCTCAGGTAGCCCTGGTAGATGATCCAAAGCGTGACCAGCGGGGTAACGCCAACGGCAACTAATGTGCCGACACGCCGTAGCAGGTTGCGCGAGTATTCTGCGATTTCGCCGTCGAGGAAGTCTTTGAACAGGGCGAAGAAGCCGAGGCTGTCGATACCGTCGGGAATTCCGGCCCGAAGCAGGTGCAGGCTGCCGCTGAGGCCGGCTGAAATGATGTCGAGCATGCTAGAAATTCCGTTTAGGGTGCCGAGTTCCTGATCACCGCTCGCGCCGCTTGGCCACTTCGAACGCAGCCTTGAGCGCTGCGGCCCGCATGCCGCCCTGGCCCAGCTTCTTGAGATCGATCTTGCTGCCGGTGTGTTCGCCTTCGATTACCGCTTGCGCGGCTTTCGAATGCTCCTGTTCAAGAACGCGCACTTGCCCGCCATAGGCTTCCAGCATGTTCTGCGCATTTTGGAGGTCCACCTGCGTCCGCGCCTGAAATGACAGCAAGCGGTTGTTGTTCGCCTGCAAGCGCCCAGCTTCGTCCGGCTTGATCTCTGAGCGCTCCTTGTAGATGTCCTTCAGTTCGCCCTCCCGGGCCTCGGTCAGCTCCTGCAGGTCCACCATTGCGTTGAACTGCCGGTTCTGGGTCTGCACAAGCGCTGTGCAGAGTTCCTTCTGCTTGGGGCCGGGGTTCTTGATATCGGTGCAGCGCTCGGGCACGCCATAGCCGAGGGGCCGCCGGTCGAGTTTGACCTTAACGCCATCGCGGCCGAAATAAGACTGACCGTTGACCAACTGCTGGTTGTACTGTTTCTGCAGTTCCTTGTACTGATCGTTGAGCTTGTCGTAGGAGCGCTTCATCTCCTCCAACTGCTTCATGCTTTCGGCGGTGTTCTTGGGGTCGAACACGATGTCGATCGCCGCCGCCGGATGGGAGAAGCCAGCCAGGATCGCCACGAGCACTGTGGCGGGCAACGCGGGAAGACGATTGCTCTTGCTCATACCGACTCCACTTCCGATTGTGAATGTTGTTGCTGGGGTTTCTCGTCCTGTTTGCCCGGTCGCCGCTCACCTACCCAAGCTGGCGGACGAAGCTAGCGCTTTCTACGGACTCGATAGGCGGGCAGGGTGTTTCGATAGGTGATGGCTTCTTTCAATGAGGCTTCTGCTCCGCCGTGGCGAGCATCGAGGAAATAGTGGCGTGCGGATTTTCGCCCTGGGTCGACGGCAACACTCCAGCCCTCCGCATTTGTGATGTCCTCGCGCTTTATGCCAGCCAGGTTCGATCCCAATTCGGCTAATAGATCGCTCGCAACCTGAGCCTCAAGATCGACATCGAGCGGGGCGAGCTTCAACAGGCGCGTGATTCTGCTCGGGCGACTCTTTGTGGATGTGCGCGGAGTCTCAGCGCGAAGTTGCTCCGTTCCCGCTTCGATCAATTGGTGACGGCGTTCGCGGATCGCCATCGCGAGAGCGCAAGCAGCGCCGTAGCTCCGAACACTGAAGTACTTCGTGAGCATCTGCTTCGAAGGAAGAACGGTGCGTGCCTGGTATCCAACGACATGGCCATCCTTCCGAATGGGGGTAACCCCAGGAATGCTGCCCCGACGCGATGAACGTTGAATTCCGTTTTCAGCCATGGCAATACGACCCTCCGTGTCGCGGCAATAGGGTCACGTCTCGCCACACCCGTTTGCAAGATGTTTTTCATGAAAGTGAGAAAAATTGCCCGCGATTGAACACTGTTCAATCGATGCGCCGATTCTGTTCAACGCTGTTCAATCGACGCAGCGTTGGTTAGCTGAACGAAAATGTGCCAGAGGGAACAATTGTCGTGCTGATTGAACAGAAATCGCTTGAATGCTCTAAGCGAAATTTGGCTAAGTCGCGTCCCCAAGGATCAATTCAAGCCAGGAGGGCGCATGATCCGCGTGCTCATTGTTGATGATCACCCGCTTGCCGTTGCGGGCCTTCGAATGCTTCTGGGTTCGGCTGCCGGCATCGAGATCATCGGTGCAACTGACTCAGCAGCGGCTGCATTGACGGCCTACGCTGCAATGAAGCCAGATGTCGTCGTCAGCGACTACTACCTGCCCATCAGGAACGGCCTGTTCGTCGTTGAGCAACTGATCCGGCTAGACCCCGACTGCAAGATCTTGGTGGTCTCCTCAGTGGAGACTGCGGAGATTCCTGCGCAGTTGCTACGCGCTGGCGCGCTGGGTTACGTGATCAAGGCGGCCGACGCTTCGGTGCTGATCCGGGCGGTCCGTAAGGTTGCCAAAGGCGAGCGGTACATCGATGACTCCCTAGCGGGAGCGACGCTCTTTGAACCCAGCGAGTTGGGGAAGATCTCAGGGCGACTGCTGCAGGTGTTGACGCTTCTTGCTGAGGGTTTCTCCAACGCGGAGATCGCGGTCCGACTCAGGATCGATGAGGTTACCGTCCGACGCCATAAATCGCGACTGCTGGCGAAGCTCGGTGTCGAGAAGGAGTCCGAGCTGATCGCGATGGCGCGCGCCGCAGGCTTCGGAAAAGACGTGTACTGACTAGAGGAACGCTCGCAGTTGTGCAGGCGTCGTACAAGCGGCTTTGAGCCGGCAGTACTAGTACCTGCGGTATCCATACATGCGGTGTTGATACATCATGTTTCAATACCGGCCGTTATAATACATGCGGCGTAGGTGCCGCCGGCTAAAAGACAGCGGCGCTCTTGCGTCTATCGATCTACATTTGCGCAATGTCGAAGTCTTCGATGCCTGGCCTGATTCGAAAGAAGCCGAAGCCGACGCCGTCTCGGGGGCCTGGGCGCTCAGGAACGTCGCCAGTTCTAGTCCTAGTCGGGGCGCGCATCAGGCAGGTCCGCTTGCGTAGGGGCATGAGCCAAGACGACCTGGCCTACGGTGTGCCGATGGACCGAGCCGCGTTGGGCATGGTCGAGAACGGTAAGACCGCCCCAACGGTTCTCACGCTACTGAAATTAGCCTTCGCGCTGGGATGCGAAGTGGCCGAATTGATCCCGACCGTTAACGAGGTCAGTTCGCATCTCCGCAGAGAGGTGCCGCGGGACTAATTGCCCTCGGGGGGGGGCGAAGTACGGAACGCGCCTCGGTTCCGATGGGTGGACGAGAACCGGTCCCGCTTGCTTTTTTTGCGACGCAGTGCTTTGTATGGGGCTGTGGATTTCGTCTGGAGCTGGGTAACCTGCGTTACGACGAGTTATCGATGGATCGATACGGCGATGGCGACGAGGTACTCCAAGCGGCGGTCTGATGGCACCGTTGCTTACTACGACTCCGAGGAGGCTATGCGGGCGGACGAGCCGGCTCCCCGCGGCCTGTTCGATTTCTCGATCTTCTATGCCGTCGTAGGCTTGTTCCTGTCGGTGGTCGTCGTCTTGTCGTTGGTATACGGCCTTGACCTGGGCGCCGGTTGGCCCAAGCCGGTGCGCTTCAGTGCGATGGTAATAGCAGTAGCTGCTGGCTCATATGTCATTGGCCGGACCGGCTTGTTCCTGTTCGGGATGTTCTGGCTGCTTGTAGCGGCTCTGTTCGTCCTCGGAATTCTCGGTTCGATCGGCGCAGCCCTTTGGCACTTCGCTTGATCTTTTTGACGGAGGGAGCTAGGCACGGGTATGGGGCGGTGTCCCCTCGGGTGGGGTGGTCCCGGAGTAGCCGCCGCCGCCCCGGCGGCCAGGAGTAGACCACGCGTCTGGCATCTGATCATTGGAAGAGCCGGCTGTCAGAATTGCTCGGTAGCGGCCTCAGTGGCCCCCAACCGTCCCCGCCGGCCCCGATAGAGAGTTGGAGCCGGGGTTTAGCGGCTCCACCACGCCGTTACGTCAAACGGCTTTCTCCGCCTCTCCGCACCTTACGAAAACGCCTTATTTTCGGCCTTTTCGTCGTGCGCCTGTGGTTTTGGAGAAAACGGCACGCGCCAATTTTGGCGAAATTTTCGCCACTTTTTCTCCGTTTTCTCCGCAGCTGTGGACCGAAAACCACAGACTTCAATTTTCGGGGTCTTACGGATCAATGGGTTAGCTGTGGACTTGTCAAGCGGGTTTTTTCGCTATCAACATGCCTGCCAGGACTCAAAACCTAAACCACGGATATCGAGTATGACGGATCCGATCGAAGACTTTATCGTGCAGTACAGACACAGACGCGAGGAGCATCTTGAAGAGCAACGGCGCTTTAGGCGACAGCGTAAAAACTCGAAGCTCACTGAGCTAGATCTTATCTCGCAGGACGAGGACTTCTACGCCAAGTGCCTCTCGGAGCTTGCGGGCTTTGCGAGATTGCGAGGTAAGGAGCTTTCCATCACACGAACAACTGGACTGGTCTTGGCGCTGAAAAACAAGGCGGAGATAATTAACGCTGATATAGACTTCCTCAACTACCTTCATACACTCATTGCAATTGCATTGCCTCTATTTATCATTGCGGGGCAGTTCAACAGAGACAACTACTGGGCGGCACTTGCCTGCGTCTTCTTCGTAATCATGGTTTTCGTGAAGCGCGCCAAACTTCGTAAAGAGCTGTCGATAGCGAAGGAGTTGACCAATCTCTTCGACCAGACTGCGAAGGGCTCTGGCTCGGCATCGAAATAAAGCCTCCGATTTAAAGGCGGCCTTTTTCAATATTGCCCGCATCGGTTGTTAATCCAGGAGGCAGCAAGTGACAAGGATTCTCGGCTGTTTTTTGCTCGTGCTGTTGATGTGTGGTTTCAAAGCCACCGTTGGCTCGAACTTCAACGAGGCGAATTTGCCACAGTTGAAGATCGGCCAAACCACTTTGGCTGAAGCCACGAAATTGCTAGGTCGACCAGCCGACAGCACGCAGGTCGGTCAGAGTGGCGTGATAGGACATACATGGACCTACGTGGTGACGAAGGCGAGCATGTGGACAGGCAATGTGAAGGGCTCGACCAAGAGCGTGATGTTGGTGTTCAACACGGACGGAACATTCCAGCGCATCCTCACGATGGAAGGTATCGTCCTTCCGTCCGAAGACATGCAGCGGCTCGTTGCTGAACCAGCGGCGGCTCGGGCCAAGACACCGTAGTTACCCACATTGGTCAGGCAACGGTCGGCAGGTCCTTTTGCTTGACGACTGTCCGTTTGCCTACGGAATTGGTCTTGCGCGCGGTGGGTTTCGCGATGCCCGGAATCAAGAAATCAGTAGCGTCATGCCCGAACCTGATCTTTTTGGCTAGCCAACGCGGCATGCTTCCCCGGCCTGACCAAGTGTTGCGTTCGTTTTCTGGGTCGCGGTAATTGGGCGCGACCTTGATCGGCTTGCGGTGTGAGCGCCTTTTCCGCCGGGTCGGCGAGGCTGCAGGCTGCTCGCCAAAGAGATCCTCTATCGTGTAGCCATGATTTTCGGCAAGGGCGACCGCTTGCCGGCGCACCGAAGCGGCGGTGCGACGATTTGATAGGAACTGTTTTCGCTTCTCCGCAGAAATAGGAAGGGATGTCAGCTCTCGTAGGCTAAGCTGGTCGATATTGAAGTTCATGCTTTCCAGATTCCGACTCTGGCCATGCGCCTGTCAAGCAGCATCGGCTTCAGCCCGGTGGGCGCCAGGTGTCATGCGACGGCAATTTAACGACACGCCGGTAGGATGAGAGCCTCCCTTGCGAGAAATGTCGTGACCGAATCGGCGATCCGTGGCACTTGCCATTGCGGCACGGTAGAAGTCGTCCTCGGCGCATTCCCGCCGACGATCACCGAATGCAATTGCTCGCTATGCCGCCGCTATGGCGTGCTTTGGGCCTACGTCGAAGCTGACCAAGTACTGGAGCTGCCCGACCCCGGGCTCACAGACGCCTATGCGTGGAATGGCCGAAATGTGGACTTCCTTCGCTGCAGAGACTGCGGCTGCATCACCCATTGGGTACCACGAAAGAAAGGGCGAACTTTGCGAGGGATCAACGCGAGAATTTTCGATCCAGAGTTGGTGGCGCAGAGCAAGCGCATTTTTCGCGATGGTGCCAACAAGTAGTTTCAGTTAGGCCGTCGCATCGCGAGTCTGGGGCGCCAGTACCGACTAACGCCACTCGCCTCGACGTCCGTCAAGCAGCTTGAGGCCTTTCCGTGGCGCGTAGCGCCAATGGTCGAACGTCGCCTCTTGCATGATGCACTTCGCCTCAATGAGCTTCGCATCGCGCTTGATGCAATGGCGATATCGCGGGCCGTACCAGTCCAACATGCTCATCCCCATCGGCAGATTCTCGATGAGCCAGTAGCCGGTGAAGGTCTCCGGTGTGTACGTGACGTGGTCCAGAGCCTCGAACACGGTCAATCGATTGTTGTCGAAACGCTCCTGGCGCTCGGCGTGATCGCTCACGAAGTCGTCGTAGCTAGGGACTGCGCTCGTGTCCGCGCGCCAGTCGTACCATCGCGTCTTGATTCCGATCTGATCCCACCGCGTGACAGCGGCGATGAGCGCCTCCTTGAACGGCGCGAACACCCACTCGCCGGGCCGCAAGAACGTCAGGTCGCAGCTTTCGCCGGTGCCTGTCGCCGCGTACGGGCGTTCACCTATTTGCTTGCGTAACAATTCGGCTTCTTCACGTTCGCTCGTAGCGCGGAAGAAGAGTGCATCGCCCCAGAGCGACTTCCCGCGCGGCAACTCCACGCTGGCCGGGTCCTTCCCAAATTCACTGTGCAACATGGTTCTACCACGCCCCTGTGTGTCTTTCCTAGATACTGATGCGCCAGCCTACACCCGTCGCGCTGGGGAAAGCGTAACGGTAGTTAATAGATGGAATGCACAACTGCCGAGTCAGAAAAATATGCCGGAAGCCAGAGACAAAGCGTCCTCAGGCCGGTACCAGGTCGGCCGCGTCCGCCCAACTCAGTGGTCCCCTGCGAGGGCCAAGCTCAAGCCGCCAACCAGAATATTTCGATCGATGGTGTGCCGCCCAGGTTGGTCCGAACGACCCCTCGACGGACAGCAACTTCCGGCGCACTAGACGCCCGGGGTTGCCCCATTCGTCCCTTTCGCGGACTTCCTCGATGATCGCGAAGGAGGATTGGTCGTTGTAGGCGGCCGGTTCTCTACGAGTGCGCAAGCGGCACTCGTAGCGGGATACACAGATGCCGAGGTCGGCTGGTGCGGGCTGATTCATACTCAGTCTCGGTACTGCAAATGCGTGGTGTGAAGTTCCGCGATCAATTGATCCGCGTACTTGGTCACCCAGGCGGCGAGGTAGCTCATGGCGGTCGAGTAGCTCGTGAACTCGCGGTAGTGCTGCGTGCTGCGGAGCGCGCGATGGGTGCCTAGAACTGTCCATGACTTCCCGCTACTTCGCCCCGCGGTGGCCACTATTCTTCCGCCCGGTCCCCAGGCGATGGCGATGCAGTCCGTAGAGGCAGGCCGGCACTGCTCCAGGCACACCCAGACACACGGCGCCGGGAGCGGGGGCAGTCCAACGCGAGGCGGGCCTGGTGGCATACATCGATTCCCCGCCGAAGCCGAGCCGGAAATTACCGCTCTGGAATCTCGTCCGCTGAGACTCTACAAGCACGCCCAGATGGCAGCGATTGAGCGCGGATTTAACATCTTCTTGGAAATTTCCAAGATCAACCTGCTAACTACGTCGCATCGACCACGATTAGGCTTGACGCCGGCCCGCGCGTCGGATCAATCTCGCCGGGCAAGACCGCAGACCTAAGGGAGACGCCAACGATGGCGTCCCCGACCGCAACACACTTTGGATGATCGAGCCCAATCGGCAGCAACTCCATATCGCCCAGGATGGGCGATACGGCCCGACAGTTGAACACGGACGGTTATGTCTTGTTTCTCCCGCGCACCAAGAATCCCGAACTGCCTCGCTCGCGGTGCAGGTGGTGTGCGCGGTTGCGATGAGCTTCGTCCGAATTCGAAACTTTTCTCTCAGGACATACCGCAATGATTCAAGGCGCCCCCCCTGCCAACGTCCAGGCTGACTTCCCTTGGCCGTTGACCTTCGAAGCGTTCTCGTTCGGCGTTCGCTGCTACAACACGTTGGCCAGCAACATCATCTTCGACAACCATCAGTTCGCATTAGACGACGAAATTGATGGCGCGTCCGGCCAGCCGCGATCAGCCGATTGGAAGGAGCGCTGGACCGCCAGCTACATCGTCATGGCGGAAGATATGCCGCCCGGCCCGGTTGAAGTTCGGTGGACTCCGCTGGACGGCGCGGAACGATACGCGGAAATCGACCTCATCAGGGACATATTCCCTGATCAGCGGGTACTGCATAACGTCCCCAAAGAGGATATCAACGAAGATTGGGCCCGCTTTGAGGGGGGTAAAACCAGTCCGCCCGACATTCTGATGGAGGTCAATGACCGAACCATCAATGTCTACATGAGCGCGCATGTGCTGACCAAATCCTTCCCGATTCCCGGACGCGACGACGTTAAGAGCCGTTGGGATTTGATCCTGGCTTGGACGAAGACCTTCTGAGGGAGCGCGGCGCCATGGAAGACACAAAGAACAAGAAGAAGGTGGTTCAACTCGCCGAAGACGGACTTCCGAAGGCCGATGTCTCGTACTACACGGCCACGCCGGAGCATCTGACGAGCTACGACAGAGCTGCCGACGAGCTATACAAGTTCAAGGTACCTCCGTTGCTGGATACTAAGGACCGGCACTCGTACCTATTGATCGGGCTGATGGATGGCACCGGTAACGATGTCGGGAAGGATCCTCTGCATGCCACCAACGTCGCGAGATTCGAAACGCAGGTCCAAAAACTAAAGCATTCGGGCGTCAATATCGATGTCGTGTACAAAGCCGGTCCTGGTACACAGAAAAATACTGTAGCTGAAACCATAGACGCAGCCACAGGTCGAACCAGCGAATCAATCGCAGAGCGCACATATCAAGAGTTGGTGGAGCGCGCGCAGAAGATATACAGGCTCGATCCTGACGCGAAAATCGCGATTCATGCCGAGGGATTCAGTCGCGGCGCTAGCCAAGTTCCTTTGCTAGCGCGAATGATTCACGAGCGCGGAATCCCCAATCTGGATCGCGCCGAATACGTCCACGACGCGCAAGGCAAGCTCACTAAGACGTATCCGCACTTCCATCAGTTCCCTGGGCACACTCCGATGACTGTGGGGCTCTACGATCCCGTGCCTACCGGCGCGATGGAAAAGTTGGACCGGCGCTTGCCACCATCGGTAGTCTCTGGATTCCAGATCAACGCCGCTGACGAGCGGCGCGGCCTATTTCCAGTGGACCGCATCATTCCCGCGGGCGTGTCGGAGGATGGTCGCTTTCTGAGCGTCAGCGTTGCAGGGGCGCACTCTGACATCGGCGGCAGCTATCAGCGCAATGGTCTAGGTACGCGCAGTCAGAACTTGATGACGGACTACCATAACGCGCTCTTCAGTGAGCCGCTATTGCGGCGTTTGCCGGAGACCTACGATCCACGTCTGAACGTCATCCATCGCTCAGAAGAAGGCAATGTGCTGTTCCGCGCTTGGCCTAAGGTGGAGCGCGATTCGCCTAAGGGCGAGGTGACAAAGCTGATGCCGGACGACGGCGCGCGGGTTATAAATGACCCGATCGAAGCTGCAATTCGCAGTCGGCCAGAGCCCATTTCGCCGGCCGTAGCCGAAGTGGCCCAACGAGCTACGCCGGTGGTCCGTAGTTTGCCTGAGCGATTTGCTGCGCCTCCCGCTGAAGAGGCAATGGCGGAATGGCATAAGAAGGTCGGCAACGTCGAGCTTCGGCCATATCAAGCTCCGACGCAGTTGAGTCCTGGCGCCAAAGTAATGGCGGCAGCGGGCGTCGCTGGCGTTGCTGCAAGTATCGCGGATGCTAAGGCAAGCGCGAACCAAGCCAGTACGCTGCTCGCTCAAGACAATCTGTCAGCAGCGCAATCAACTTTGACCCACTACGCCGCCCGCGGCACGGGCGGCTGGATTGGCGGCGCGACAGCGGGCATGGTCGCCACGGCCGCAGCAACCGGCCCCGGCGTGGTCAGCTTCATCGTCGTCGGCGGCGCGGCCGTGGCCGGCGCGCACGTAGGAGAGCATGTCGCCACGGTGCTGGATAGCTACAAGACCTTCAAGCAGACAGATCGCGATGGCGTTGCTTGGCAGTCCAACGGGCGACAGTGGGTGCGGCAGGATCTGGGCGATCTGAGCGACGACGGTCAGAACAATCCGGTGAAACAGGCGTTCTCTGCCGATCCGGAGAAGGCCAACGAACTGAGCTATCGGGCGAGCAATTCGGCCACCGAACTAGCAATCGGAAAGTTGGAGTCGCCGCGCAACCCATACTCACAGGCCGCGGCGGAGACCGATCCGCCAAGCTTGCGTCGCGCAGATTGGGAGCGCAATCCGGTGAGCGGCGAATGGGGCCGGAAGGTTGTGGTCGGCTTCGAGCAGCGCGGCGTGCCGATGGTCCGGATCGACTCGGCCGGCCCAGAACGCGCGGACGAACTCAATCGTGCGGCGGAGCAGACGATCCTCGACAACATCGCCAACGGACCGGCGCCGATGGCGGCGAGATACGCGATGGCGCATCGGAGCGAAGGATGGGAGCGGTTTGGCACTGTCCCTGCCTCGATCAGCGCCGCACTGCACGACGACTCGCTGGTGGCGTCCGACGGCAAGCTGTACCAGCGCACCGCAGACGGTCAGTGGCAGCGCAACGGCGAGTCCGTTGTCGCCGCAGGGAACTTGCGTCAGGAGTTGGAAGGCACACGCACCGCGTTACAGCCGCAATTGGCGCAACACGAGCAGCAACTGGCGGTCATTCCTACGAGGCAGCCGCCCACGTTGGAGGACATCGAGCGCGCGGATCTGATGGCGACCTACAAGGTCCACAACGTCAATCCGAATCCCCAGCAGTTGGAGGCCGCACTGGAGGCTGTCAGGCGAACCCAGCACGAGCAGGGTGTCGCACCGCTTGCTACGTCCCTGCACCTCGGACGCAATGCCGCGGGCAACTTCGACATCGACAGCCCGATCGAGCATATCGGCCGCGATGCTGATGGCGCGAACCGGGTCCATGCCGTGACGAGCCCGTTGGAAGTGCAACTCGCCATGCTGGATCTGCGGTCTCCGCCGCCCACTTCGCCAGAGGCGCCGGAGCTGCGCATCGCCAACCTGTCGCCCAAGCAGCAGGAAGCTCTGGAGCAGGTCGTCCGGGAAGCCAATCGCGTCGGCCTGACGCGCGACGAAGTGCAGGGCACCGCGCGCGAAGCGGTGGCGGCAGCTGGCCGTGCAGACGTGGAGCCTGAGATCGTCATCGGCGCCGTGGCGGCGGAGCGCTCAGTACAGCCAACGAAGGTCGAGGTGCCGCGGGCCGTTGACCAGGCGCCGGTTGAACCCCCGAAACCCGCCGAAGCAGATCTGGCGGCTAGTAAGCCGTTGGAACCACCGTCAAAGCCTGGGCATCGCGACGCCGAGGCGGTGCCGGACCGTTCCAGCGGAGCGCCGGTAGCATCGGCCACGTCGGCGCCTGTTACACCCGCGGCGGTAAGTCCCGAAGCTAAGCAGGCTCCCACCGTAAGCAACGGGGAATTTTCCGCTCCTCCCCAGCAGCCCGAGCGCCAAACTTCCGGCTTACCGGACCAGCAGCCGCAACCTGAGGTGATCGCGGCCCAGTCGGCCAACCCTGTCCCGCCGCCCCGTCAGCCCGAAACCGCGCCCAGCGCGGCCGTGGAGGCGCCGGCCGCCGCGGCGCCCCGGGTTGCGCCGCAGGCGGTCGCGGAGGCCGAGTCCGCCCCGCGCATTGCGTCGTCGCCGGCAGAAGCAACCCCGGCGCCGACGACGGGAAAACCGGACGTCGCGGAGGCCGGCGCACCGGCGCCGGCTGCGCCCGCGGTCGCTGTGGCGCCTGCTCCAGCACCGGACGACAGCACCTTGCAGCGCGGCGACCGCGGGCAGGAGGTCGAGCTGCTGCAGTACCGGCTTCAGCGGGTGGGCTATCGCGGCCCGGACGATGCGCCAGTCCCCGAGCGTGGGCATTTCGATGCCGCGACGGAACACGCGGTGCGCCACCTCCAGCGCGACCACGGCCTGGCTGAAACGGGCCATGTCGACCCCGATACGCTCCAGGCGCTCGCGGTGGCCCAGCAGGCCAAGATCGAGGCTCAGAAAGCAGTGCCGCAGGCCGACGGGGCCGAAGTCGCCAAGGTGCAGGGGCAGCCGGCGCAGGCAACGGGCGGGCAGAAGCCGCAGACCGTTCTCGCTAACGAGCCGCAGCAAACCGCGCCGATTGCGCCGACAGCCGAGGTCCGCGCGGCACCGGCGCCGGCATTGGCGGGTTACGCGGCGTCGGAAAACAACCCAATCGTGGCTGCGCCGAAAACCCAAGTCTCGGACATGCTGGCGGACGTAGGGGCTAGGGAGTCCGCGCAACCGTCGTACTCGCAAGCGGAGCCCGGCAAACCTGTCGATTCGCGTGCCGTCCACGGACAGCTTGCAGGCGAACCCGCTCAAGATCGGCGGGAAACAGAACGCGAACTGGCGCGCCTATCGCCTGCCGACCAAGCAATGTTCGCGAAGATCCGGGGCGCCGCCCCTGCTAGCGTTCCAGACGAGGTGGTGGCCAAGGCCATGCTGGAGGCCAAGCGTAACGGCATCCCCGACGTGGAACGTGTGGGTCAGGTCGGCGTCGCAGACGGAAAGCTCTGGGTCGGCAGTGTGACTCCCGGCTTCCACGCAGCCGTGTCCGCGAACGGCCCCGCTCCGAACATGCAGGACACGCTGAAAGAGACGCAGATGGTGAACCAGCAGCGCGATCAGCAGCTAGCGATGGAGGCCACGCAGCGACAGCAGGACGAGCAGCGCGCCAAGCCCATCATGCACTAGCGTCAGCGCGAGAAGGTGGCCTGTGCATCTTGGACGAAAAATTGCCGCCTGCTAAACTGGCATGAGCGGTACGCGGCGCCGTGGTATGCCTCCTCGGCACAGCCGCCGCGTCACCGCTCACCTTGGTTGCCCGCCGGTAAGGAAACCGGCGGGCATCTTTTATTGTAGGCCCGTGGTTGCCCCGTTCGCCTTCTGTTCGCCCTTGCGTTGTCTTGGCTTGCTTGCCGGCGGCGATTCGCTCTTAGTCGTCTTCTTCGCGGTCGGAGCCTTGCGGGCTGCCTTCTTCGTCACCGCAGTTGCTGCCTTACTGGACGCCTTTTTCGCTGCGATCGGAGCAGCCTTCTTCGCCGACGGCTTCCGGGTGCGACGTACGACAGGCTTGGCCGACGGCGCATGCTGAGCCAGCAGATCTTGGACCTGTCGCTTAGTCATGCCGCGCGCGATTGCGATTTTCTGGACTGACTCCGCGCGCGGACGGTTCTGGCCGCGCTCCCACATGTAAATGGCCTGGGCGCTGACCCCGAGCAGGATGCCGAATGCCTCCATCGTCAGCCCAAGCTTTTTACGCAGCTTCTTCAGCCCGCTGGCGGAGAACCGCGAGCGTGTTGCAGGAGCGTCTTCCGCGCGCTGGACAGCGACCGCGTTTCGACTTCCTGAGGCTATGCCCTTTTGAAGTTTGGCGACGTCAGCGCGCAGTGCCGCGATCATTTTGCGCTGCGCGCCCACTTGTTTGCGCAACGGTTCGACTTGGAGTTTGAGCTCCTTGCGCGTCAGTCGTGCTACTTCGGCTTTGAGAATCGTAGCGATGTTAGGCATGGGTGATCCTTGCTGTGGCCATTCGAGACTAGACGATTAGTTGTAGCCGGACAAATGGGGCTTGAGCGCGGTGAACTTCGCTAGCTGCTCATCCCAGCGATCCGGTGGAGCGATGGCCACGTCGTCCAACGTCCAGTCCGGAACGGTGTCGTCCAGGATCGCCTCGATCAGTTCGGGCGCGAGCAGCGTCATGTTGATCATGCGGGCGACGTAGCTGCGGTCGATATTCTCGCTGTCCGCGATGTCCTTCATGGACGCGACTTCGCCGGTGTCCAGCATCGCGCGCCATCGATAGCCGCGCGCGAGCGCGGACTGGAGCGCAGTGAGCTCGGCGGAAAGCTCTGCGAACTGAACCTTGGTTTGGCGGAGACGACGCTTACCCGACCGGCGGCGAAGTTTGACGGGAACGCGGATGAGCGTGTCGCCATTGCTGATCTGGACGATGTCGGCGTCGCCGCCGACTTGGATGACGAGTTCGTTCATGCGTTGTCCTTCATGAGTTCTTGTATCGACGTGGCCGACCCCAGCGCATGCATGCGGATCTCAATAGCGCTGTGTGTGACCACGACGCGCTCGATCAGCTGTTGTGCCAGCCGGGCTTGTTCTTCGGGGAAGAGCGACTCCCAGATGCGGTCGATCTGGCGCAAGGCGACGGTGACCCGCGCCTCATCCAGCGAGGGGTCTTTTGCGACGGCGGCCTTCACTACCTCGGCGAGTACGTCCTCGCGCTTGAAGATGTCGCGCAGCTGCTGCAGCACGATGTCTTCCAGCTCGCTGGCCGGAAGTCGGGGTAGCACGGACTCGGAGAGGCGGCCGCGCTCCATCGTCTCCCGCGTCTGGTAGTAGCGATAGAGCCGTCCGTTTCCCTTGGTGGTGTGCCAGGGGATCAGGGCGCGGCCGTCCGCCGCGAACACCAGGCCCTTCAACAAGAAGGAGATGCGCGAGCGCGTGACGTTGCCGCGCGCGACCGAGTTGGTCGAGAGCAGCGCATGGACTGCTTTCCACAGGTCCGAATCTATAATGGCCGGATGCGTGTCGGGAACCTCAGAGTCTCCATGCTTCAAGTGGCCGAGGTAAGTCCGGTTGTGAAGGATCTTGTGCAGCCCGCTCTTGTCCAGAACCTTGCCTTCGCGAAAGATCCCAGCCTTCGTGGTCCACGACTTGTTGCGGTACCCAAGGGCGCGCGCTTGCTCGGCGAGCTTCTGGATGGACTTCAGTGCCAGGAACTGGGTAAACGCCCAGCGCACGATCTCGGCCTCTTCAAGGTTGATGGCGAGACGGCGCTGCTCGATGTCGTAGCCCAGCGGCGGGATGCCGTGCATCCACAAGCCCTTGCGTTTGCTGGCCGCGAATTTGTCTCGGATACGCTCGGCGGTCACTTCGCGCTCGTACTGGGCGAAGGCGAGAAGCATGTTCAGCTGCATCCGCCCCATCGCGTCAGTGGTGTTGAAGTGCTGCGTGACCGAAATGAAGGTCACGTCGTGGGCGTCGAAGACCTTGATCAGGTCGTGGAAGTCCAGCAGCGAACGGCTCAAGCGATCCAGCTTGTACGAAACGATGACGTCCACGCGGCCGGCTTTGACGTCGGCGATCAGCCGCTGCAGGGCAGGGCGATCCAGGGTGCCGCCCGAGTAGCCGGCATCGTCGTACAACTCGCCCACCGGCACCCAGCCCTCGGAACGCCGGCTGGCGATGTAGGACTCCCCGGCGTCGCGCTGGGCGTCAATCGAGGTGTACAGCTGGCCCATGCCCTCATCGGTGGAGACTCTGGTGTACACCGCGCAGCGCAGGCGCGCGCGACCGTTCATGCCGCGCCCCGGACGATCCGCGCCGGCGCCAGCTCGCACTCCATCACCGACACATGGTACTTCTGCTCCAGCACCCGGAGCAGTTCGTCGTAATCCGCCGTCCTCGTTGAAAGGTGCTGGCGTCCGAGTACGGCGATGCAATCGATCTGCCGGGCCTCAGCGGCCTGGAGTAGGCGCTGCAATCCCGGGCGATTCTGGCTGTGCGCGCAGTAGCCGTCGTCGACGTAGACCGACAGTGTCGGGGTGACGTCGCAGCAGCGGTTGAGGGTTTCGACCAGCGTCACGCGCTGGACGGTGATGTGGTCGGGCGAGGCGATGGGAGTTTGGCAGTAGACGGCGATGCGCAGCGGCGTGGTCATGGGCGGGCCTCCGGGATGGGGGCGTCGTAGAGGAAGGAGTGGGGTGCGGACCGGGGCAGTCCAGGCGCTAATCGCGGGTGCGGCGCGGCGACCCAGAGGGCGACGTTGGCGCGCTCCAGCTTCATCTGCACGGTGAGCAGTTGGGTGTGAATGCGAGACAGGCGGTGGTACTCGGCGACCACGACGGCTTCGACGCCGCCGGCTTCGACGTGCGCCAGCAGCGATTGCAGGCCGGGCCGGTCCAGCGTCGTACCCGAATGGGCTTCGTCGCAGTAGATCACGCTCGCGTAAGCGCCCAATTGGGTGCGCAGGAACTGCCGCGTGATCCGGATCTGCTGGGTCAAGGCGTCGGAGTGGTAGCTGGGCGTGCGGATGTAGCAGGCGACGGTGCGGGGCGGTGTCATCGGGTCTTCCTTCCGGAAGCGGCATCGGCCTTGATGCCGAAGAAGAGCGGGCCGGACCAGCGCGTGCCGGTGATCTCGCGCGCAATCGCCGACAGACTGGAGTAGGGCTTGCCCAGGTACTCGAAGCGATCCTTGCCGAGGACGCGCACGGAATGCAGGGCGCCGTGGTAGTTTCGGGTGATCACGAGGCCGGGCTGCAGCCGGTTCTTGTCCTGCGCTTTCATGGTTCCGGTGCTCAGAAGGTGGCGGATGCGATCGTCGTTCGCGGCGACAATCGAAGAACGGGCCGCGCGCGCGGCGTCCTCTTGTATTCGGTGTGCCAGACGCCGCTCGACGTAGCGCCGGTTGTTGATGCCCGGCGGAGCGCCGAAGCGATCCGTCCACATCGCCTTCAGGTCGATCCACTTCATCTGGTAGAGCGATTCGATCTGGGCGATAACATTTTCAGGTAGCGGGTTAATGGACATCGCGTCGGTCTCTCCGTGGTGGTTTGAGGGCGCGGACAGTCACCCTCTCTTCGGAGGCGTTATCAAGGTCCACAGGGCGGTGCGCGGACGCGGAGTTTTTGCATCGCGTGCGCAGCAGGCCGGTGGCGAGTAGCTCGGCGACCATCAACAGTCGCTGCTGGGCAGAAGCGCGTATCGAATCGTTCATGAGATGTCCTTTTTCCTGCGGGGTGGTCCCGCGCGTGGGGTGGCGGATCTGGGCTCCGGCGCTCGGCGAATCCACACTTCGCCTTTGGACCAAGCAATGAAGCGCGAGGCGTTCTTCGAGAACAGTTGCCACATGCTGGTGTAGTTGTAATCGGTGTCGTAGCCGGCGCGTTCGACCAGGGCGCGCCAGCTGGTCGTGGCTTGACCGGATGCGTGCGCTTCTTTGAGCAAGCGCATGAACTCGCGTTGATTGCGACGCAGCTCCAGCGACTCGCCACCCAGGGTTAACCGGTTGTAGGGCGGCGGCAGGTCGAACCACAGCGTGGCGTCTTCGCGCAGCAGGTGCAGAAACTTGTCGGTGTCCAAGCGGATGCCTTCCACGTCCATGTGAGAGATTGAGTTCAATGCGACAAAGGTCTGGTTGGGATCGCCGTTGGGCGGCGAAGCGAGGGGGGACGAGGTGATCACGACGCGCCGACGCGTTCCGCTGTCGCGCTCCAGCGCCTGAAGGATTGGAGCAAGGTCTGGATGGAGCGCGGTTCGCAATAGGTACACGCAGGTGCGCGACGCATCGGCTCGGGACAGGCGCCACAGGCGTCCCTCGATCAGCGTCTCGGGCAGAGCATCCAGGTCCTCGACTTGGCGCGCCAAGGAGGCCGGCAGCCAGCTTTCGACTACGCTGACCGACAAGTACTCCGTGCCCAGCGTCACCACGCCCGCGCATCGACTGCATCGCACGGTGCGCTCGTCCCACACACCGATTTGCAACGACTTCTTGAGCTTGCAGCTCCGACATTCGACATGCCGGGCGCGTTTGGGCTCGGTCAACATACCGACTACTACGAACGGCTCCATCGCATCGTTGTCGTAAGGCAGCAGGGTGCCGACCGGTCCGATTTCGAACCAGTGGATGACTCTGTTGAGCACGCGGAATCCTTGGGTATTGCGGGGCAAATGCTGCCCGTCAGGCCAGAAAGGTCTGAAGCGGGGTACGGCAGGGGGCGAAACGAACTAGTCGATCAATCGATCGGCTGGCGCGCTATCGGGTGCGTGGCAATGATCGAGTGGCGTAGGCCTGCGCCTACGCCGATCCGGTCTCGCACGCAGCCGATGTTCGGCGCGCGGTAGCAGCGGGGGAGGGGGTTGCCGTGGTTGCGCGAAGCCGCCACGACGATGTGGTCGAACAGTCCATTGCGCATCGGTGATGTCCTTCATTGTGCGGCCCACTTCGAGTGGGCTTTCTTTCTTGTTAACGAAGATAGCGCGCCGCGGAAGTCGTGCGCAACATCACTGAACGCCATCCCCCACAAGTCACGGATGCGAGTTCACGGTCCGTTCGGGTTCAGATGCGAATTAGCTAGAAACAGGCCCCGATTTCTATTTTTTTCCACCCGCGGCCAGACCTCCTCCGCTCGTCGCGCTCGAACTGTCGGGCGCAATTGCCATCGCGACGACATCGGCTTCGGCATCTGCTTCGACATCCGCGTCGACCTGGACGGACTCCGTCATCGCGCTGTTGCTACAAGCCAGCGCATCAGCGATTGCGCTCGGCAAAAATTTTTTCGCGTCGGCGCAGATCGATTTCTATGCGCGTTTCGCCGGGTTTTTAGCGGTTTCGATGATCGTGCATAGAAACGCATAGAAACGGCCCACGCGTTTCTATGCTGTTGCTACTTTTCTTTCGTGCTCGTCTTCGCGCAGTCTTTCGTCCCGACAGCGCCACGTCGACGACGAGAACCTTCCCATGAACGACAACTCTTTGACGACCGAACAGCTCGCTGCGCGCTGGGACGTCACGACCGAGACACTGGCGCGCTGGCGCACCGAAGCGATCGGCCCGCCGTTCTTCAAGCTGGTCGACCGGCGCGTGAAGTACCGCCTGGAGGACATCGAGTTGTACGAGTCCGAGTCCATGCGCACCTCCACCGCCGACAACGCGCGCATCCCCAGCAACGACCTGCGTCTGGCGGCGCAGCGCGAGCGCGCCGCGGCGGCCGCGCAAGGAGCGTCGGCATGAACCTGCTCGCTCGATGCATCGACCGACCGGCCAGCGAACTTGCCGACTTCGAGCCTGGCCTGCTGCTCGACCTGAAGCTGCAGGCGGCGGAGGCCGTTGCCGCGGCGCGTGCGCAGGCCGACAAGATCGACCAAGCGCTCGACATCCGTTACGGCAAGCGCGCCGCCGAGCAGCGCTTCGCGGCCGGTAAGGACACCGGCACGGTCACGCTGACCGAAGGCCCCGTGCGGATTTCCTGCGAGGTGCCGAAGAAGGTCGAGTGGGACCAGGCGGCACTCGGCCGGATCGTGGAGCGAATCCGCAGCGCCGGCGAAGACCCGGCCGAGTTCGTAGAGATCAGCTATCGCGTCAGCGAGAGCAAGTACATGGCATGGCCGGCGTCTATGCGCGCGTCCTTCGATTCTGCCCGAACCCTAAAGCCCGGCAAACCGGTGTTCCGTCTGTCGCTGACCGAAGGAAAAGCGTGATGAAAATCACAACTGTAAGTTGGGGCCGCTGGATCCTCATGACCGCGGTGCACGAACTGGGCACGACCTACGCGCTGACGGAGTTGAGCGACGGTCCCGAGGAACACGAACCGGTGACGCCGGAGGCGGCCGAAGCGGTCGCTGAGTTCCTGCGCAAGACCGGGAGTGCCGTCTGATGGCATTTCCGATCATTACCGCCGAACAGCGGCTTGCCGAAGCCCGCGGCGTGAAGGGCGTGCTCGTCGGCGGCTGGGGGCTGGGCAAGACCTCGCAACTGTGGACGCTGGATCCGGCCACGACCTTGTTCGTGGACATCGAAGCCGGCGACCTGCCGGTGATGAGCTGGCCCGGCGACAGCATCCGCCCGCGCACCTGGGAGGACTGCCAGGACATCGCGGTCCTGCTCGGCGGCGCGAATCCGGCGCTGCGCGAAAACCAGCCCTACAGCCAATGGCACCTCGAATCCGCGCAACTGCGCTACGGCGACCCGGCCATCTTCGCGAAGTACCAGACCCTGTTCGTGGATTCGATCACCGTCGCCGGCCGGCTATGCCTGCAATGGTGCAAAGGGCAGCCGCAGGCGTTCTCCGAGAAGACCGGCAAGCCCGACAACCGCGGCGCCTACGGCCTGCTCGGACAGGAAATGGTCGGCTGGCTCACCCAACTCCAGCATGTCCGCGGCAAGCACGTCTGGTTCGTCGGCATTCTCGAAGATCGGGTGGACGACTTCGGTCGCCGTACCCACGAACTGCAGATCGACGGCTCCAAGACCGGCCTGGAACTGCCGGGCATCGTGGACGAGGTCATCACGCTCGCGAAGGTTCCCGCGACTGAGGGGCCGGCGTATCGCGCCTTCGTCTGCCACACCGCCAATCCTTGGGGCTACCCCGCCAAGGATCGATCCGGCCGGCTCGACATGGTCGAGCCGCCGGACCTGGGCCAGCTCATGCGAAAGCTCGGCGCGCCGGAAGCGGCCGCGCCCACTCCCCCCACGCTCCACTAATAAGAAAGGTCATCCATGTCCTCCGCTTGGAACAACTTCAACGACGCCGAGAGCCCGGCGTTCTCCCTCATCCCAAAGGGCACGCTGGTTAAGGTGCGCATGACCATCAAGCCCGGCGGCTACAGCGACGCCGCCAACGGCTGGCTGCACGGCTGGGCCAGTCGAGGCGACACCGGCGCCGTTTACCTGAACGCCGAGTTCGTCGTGCTGGAGGGCAAGTACGCGCGCCGCAAGCTGTGGACCCTGATCGGCCTGCACAGCCCGAAGGGGCCGACCTGGGGCCAGATGGGGCGCAGCTTCATCAAGGGCGTCCTCAATTCCGCGAACGCCCTGCATCCCGACGACATGAGCGCGGCCGCGCAACAGGGCCGGTGCATCGAGAGCTTCGGCGACCTGGACGGCACGGTGTTCGTCGGCAAGGTCGACTGGGAAAAGGACAGCTACGGCGAAGACAAGGCGGTGATCAAGGTGCCGATCATGCCCGACCACCCGCAGTACAAAGAGGTGATGGGCGCGGTGCAGCCGTTGCCGGCGCAAGCCGCCGCGATGCCGGCGCACATCGCGCACGCTGCGAACCAGGCCGCGCAGGCGCCGATCGCCGGCCGTCCGACGTGGGCGCAGTGATGGGCATACGCCACCATGCCGCGAAATTCCCGCCTCCAGGACCGTTACCCGAACGGCGACGGCATCTTCACCCCCTTGCGCGAGTTGTCCAGCGCCGAGCTTGACGCGCAGATCCAGCGCCTCATTGCTCTGGCGCAGCACCACGACGAGCACGCGCAAGCCCTGATCGAGTACCGCGACCATGTCTTTGATCGATCGCGGCATGGCCGATGACGCCGTGCTGGGGCTGCGGCCGACCCGCGCGCGGGTTCGGCCACATGGACCTGCGCCGCCGCATCGCTGATCCACGGCGCACGCCGTACCGCTGGGCGTTCTGCTCGACTGCCTGCCAGAACGCCTTTCACCAACTCTACGCGACCCGAGCTCGGACGAATCCGAGCGCGGTGGAGGAGCTTTTGCCCGTGCCACACCCTTTGTCCCATGAAGCCCAGCGCGCTTGCCTATCCGCGCTGGCGCAAGTCGCCGAGCGCGTCGGCTTCGACGTGCCGCTGGCGCAGTACACGCAAGTGCAAGCCACCGAAGTGGTCGAGGCCGTGACGATGGCGTACGAGTCCACGCTTCGCGAGCAGGCTGATCCACGAAACAAGCCCGTGCCGCCGCTCGATCCGGACCGACCCTTCGACGATCCGATCCCCTTTTGAGAAATGGCACGCCAGAAAAATTCTGGCATTGGCCACCTATTCGAGCGACGTCATGCTTGATTTCAACTCGCACGACCTGTCGGAGCAGCTGACGGCGTTGATCGACGCCGCGATGGAGCGCGACGCCGCCACGCGGCCCGCGCGTGAATACCTAGGCGCTTCCAGCCTGGGAGAGGAGTGCAGCCGCCGCCTGCAGTTCCAGTTCTTCGACGCGGCCAAGGATTGTGGACGCCACTTCCCGGGCCGACTGTTGCGCGTCTTCCAGCGCGGCCACCAGATGGAAGATTGGATGGCCGACTGGCTGCGTGTGGCCGGCTTCGACCTGCGGACCCACGATGAGGCCGGCCAGCAGTTCGGGTTCGAGACGGCGGGCGGCCGAGTGCGCGGTCATATCGACGGCGTCATCGTCGGTGGCCCTGACGGCTTCCGCTATCCCATGTTGTGGGAGAACAAGGCCGTCGGCACGAAGACCTACCGCGAACTGCAACGCAAACGGCTGGCGTTGAGCCGGCCGGTGTACGCCACCCAGATCGCGCTGTATCAGGCCTATCTCGGGCTGCACGAACATCCGGCGCTGTTTACCGCTATTTGCGCCGACGACATGTCGATCTACGCGGAGCGCGTGGTCTTCGATCGCGGCCTGGCCCAGCGCGCGTCCGATCGCGCCGTCGAAATCTTGCGTGCCTGCGACGCCGCCGAACTTCTCCCCCGAATCAGCACGACACCGACCCACCAAACGTGTCGTGGCTGCGCCTGGCAGGACCGCTGCTGGACCTTGTCCATCCCCACCACCCACCACTAAGGACTTCCCATGAGTCAGAACGTCCACACCTTGCCCATCACGATCGAGTCCGAAGCCGAGGCCATCGCACTGCCCACTCGCGAACGCTGCTCGATCGAGGTGGTCTTGGTCAATGCCGCCGTCGCGTCGGCGTGGCTGCATCGGAATAGCAACAATCGCCCCATCCGCTTCAAGGCGGTTACGCAGTACGCCAACGACATGCTGGGTGGGCACTGGAAGAGCACCGGCGAGTCGATCAAGTTCAGTAGGACCGGTCGCCTGCTGGACGGACAGCATCGACTCTCTGCGATTGTGGAAGCGGACGCCACCATCGATGTCGTCGTGAATACCGGGTTGGAGGACGGATCGTTCGACGTGATCGATACCGGCCGGCAACGAACCGGCTCCGACATTTTGACCATCGACGGCATCTCGCTCAGCGAAGCCCGGACCGCCGCCGCAGCGCTGCCGATGATTGTGAATTACAGCCGCGGTCTGCCGCCACACAGTTCGGCGCGTCCGACGAACCAGGCACAACTGGACTTCTGGAAGCAGCATCCGTACGTGCAGCCTGCGAGCCGATATGCCGCCCTGCTTTCCAAACGCTATCCGCCGATCACGCATGCCAAGGCGATGTTTCTGCATTGGCGATTTGCTCAGATCGATCAGGATGACGCCGAGGACTTCCTCGCGGCGTTGTTCACTGGCGGGGAACTGTCGATGACCGAGTCGATCTATCACCTGCGCAACAAATTCATGGAATCCCGTATGCAGGGCCGAGCGATCCGCGACGGCGTCCAGATCCACGCGTGCTTCAAGGCCTGGAATCTGTATCGCGCTAGGCGGGAGGTCCGCTCTTGGCGGGCGGTGTTCCCCCGCGCCGATGAGAAGCTGCCGGAGCTAATCTGATGACTATGGAGTTCCACCCGCTCTGTTTGGCGCTGCCGGACATGGCCGACGACGCGTTTCGGGCACTGGTCGAGGACATCCGGGCCCACGGGCTTCGCCATGAGGTCGTTGTTTTCGAAGGGGCCATCCTCGATGGCCGGCACCGGTATCGAGCATGCCTGGAGTGCGGCATCGAGCCCCGGTTCGTCACCTTCGACGGCGACGATCCCCTGGCCTTCGTCATCAGCGAGAACGTCACCCGGCGGCACCTCAGCGAATCGCAACGCGGCATGGTGGCCTCCCGCTTGGCTAACCGGCAGGTCGGAGGCAGCTATTCTCATTCTGCAAATTTGCAGAATGAGATTGTGACGCGTGACCAAGCAGCCAAGTTGCTGGCGGTTTCCGACCGAACGATCGCGAATGCGGTTCGTATCCGAGAGACCGGAATCCCGGAGCTAGTCGCCAAGATCGATGCGGGGGCGATCAGCGTGCACGAAGGCGTCAAGATCGCCTCGCTGAATCCGAAAGCGCAGGCCCGGCTGGTGGCGATCGAGGAGCGCAAGCCGCGGCAGCGCGAGCTTTCGGCATCACTCAATCGCAGTGCGAGTCGAAACCGCGTGGACCGCCCTGAGTTCGTCGCGCCTGTCGAAGCCACGGTCCGTTACGGCAGCCAAGTGCTGGTCCGGCTAGAACGCTTCGCCACCGACAGCATGGACGCCGCCGAGTCGCCCGAGGAATTCGCGCGCCGGTGCGTGGCCGAGATGGACTGGGACAGCCCGCGACTACAGGGGCAACTCGGCCTGGTCTTGAAGGCCACTGCCGGTATTCGCGAGCTCGACGCCGCGCTGCGTAAGGGCATCGAGGAACGGGCATGATGGACTTCAACGACGCAGAGATTCCGACCGAACCTAGGCCCGAGCGTCCGTCGCGGGATGCCGTCAAAGCGAAGCTGCTGCAACGCCTGGAGAGTATCCTCCAGGCACTGTATCCGCACGGGCGCGTCAGACGCGGAAAGTTCCATCTCGGGAACGTTGAAGGCGAGAAGGGCGACAGCTTGGAGGTCGAGCTGTCTGGGCCGAAGGCCGGGCTGTGGACCGACCACGCGACCGGCGAGGGCGGCGACGTGTTCGACCTGGTTGCCGCGCAGGCCGGTCTGGACGGCCGCCACGACTTCGCCGCAGTCTTGGCGCGGGCCGCTGACTTGGCCGGACACGCACCGATCCCGTCGCCGATCGCGCCGCGACCGCGCCGTCGCGCCGAGCCCGTGCTGGACGAACTCGGGCCGGCGACCGCGCGCTGGGACTACCTCGGCGCCGACGGCGAGCTGATCGCCTGCGTGTACCGCTACGATCCGCCGACCGGCAAGGAATATCGCCCTTGGGATGCGAAGCGCCGCAAGCACGCCGCGCCGGAGCCGCGGCCGCTCTACAATCAACCCGGTCTCGCCGCGGCCCTCGATGTGGTGGTGGTGGAAGGCGAGAAGGCGGCCGATGCCTTGATCGCCCTCGACGTGCCTGCCACGACAGCCATGAACGGCGCAAAGGCGCCGGTCGAGAAAACGGATTGGGCGCCCCTGCGCGGCAAGCACGTGCTGATCTGGCCGGATAAGGACAAGGCCGGCTGGGACTACGCGCTGGCCGTCGCCCACGCCGCGCTCGCGGCCGGCGCGATCTCCTGCGCGATCCTGTATCCGCCCGAAGATAAGGAGCAGGGCTGGGATGCTGCTGACGCCGTCGAAGAGCGCTTCGACGTCATCGGCTTCCTGCGCGCTGGCGAGCGCACGCCGATCACGCGGCCCGAACGGGCAGAAGCGATCGACTTCGGCGAGCTCGGCTGGCATACCGACGATGGCCTGGCGACTGCCTTCACTAACCGCTACCACGAGGATTGGCGCTATTGCGCCGCCTGGGGACAGTGGATGGTGTGGAGCGGGCAACGCTGGAACCCCGATCGCACGCTGACGGTCAACCACCTGGTGCGTGGCGTCTGCCGCGTGGCGGCCACCTACGCGAACACCGGAAGTCAGCAGGCGCGTTTGGCAAGTGCGTCGACCGTGTCCGCGGTTGAGCGCATGGCCCGCAGCGACCGGTATCACGCCTCCGATGCCGAGGAGTGGGACACCCGCCCCTGGTTGCTGAACTCGCCTGCGGGAACCATCGATCTCAAGACAGGGGCATTGCGTAAGCACGCTCGGCTGGATCGCCTTACCCGGATGGCGACGGCGGGAATGAACGGGGAATGTTCGCTCTGGCGCCGGTTCCTCGCGGACGTCACCGGCGGCGACGGCGAACTGCAGGCCTATCTGCAACGCATGGCAGGCTATTGCTTGACCGGCGTGACCACCGAGCATGCGCTGTTCTTCCTCTACGGCACGGGCGCCAATGGCAAGTCCGTGTTCGTCAACACGCTAGCCACCATCCTTGGCGACTACGCCACCAGCGCGCCAATGGACACGTTCATGGAGAGCCGCGGCGAGCGGCATCCCACGGAACTGGCGGGTCTGCGCGGCGCGCGCTTCGTCGCCTCGGTCGAAACGGAAGAGGGGCGGCGCTGGAACGAATCGAAGCTCAAAGCGATCACGGGCGGCGACAAGATCATGGCGCGCTTCATGCGGCAGGACTTCTTCGAATACGTCCCGCAATTCAAGCTGGTCATCGCCGGCAACCACAAGCCCGCCATCCGCAATGTGGACGAGGCGATGAAGCGTCGTCTGCACTTGATCCCCTTCACCGTAACAGTTCCGCCGGAGCGGCGTGACCGCGACTTGGCGCGCAAGTTGCTCGCCGAACGCGAGGGGGTGTTGGCGTGGGCCGTCGAAGGCTGCCTGGAGTGGCAGCGTATTGGCCTGAAGCCGCCGCAGTGCGTTCTCGATGCAACCGACGAGTACTTCGAGGCCGAGGACGCGCTCGGCCGATGGGTGGACGAGCGGTGCCACGAGCACAGGCAGTCTCAGGCACTCGTGTCGGATTTGTTCGCCGACTGGAAGGAGTGGTGCATGGCCAACGGCGAGTTCGCCGGATCGATCAAGCGCTTCGCCGAGATGTTGGAGTCGCGGAAGTACGAGCGACGCCGAGGCGGAAAAGGGGCGCGCTATGTACTCGGACTCAGTCTGCGGCCCAAGAGCTTCACTCGCTACGCAAGCTAAATAATTCAATCACATAACAAGCGTGGGTGACGGATGTGACGGGTTTGCTAGTTACCCCTCGCGTGTGCGCGCGCACGCACATACAAGCGTTAACCGGCAAACCCGCCACATCCGTCACCTAGCGAGACCCGAGGGAAGCAAGATGAGCAGGACAACACTGGCCCTGGACCTGGGCACGACGATGGGTTGGGCGCTGGCGCGCGGCGGCCAGATCGCCAGCGGCACCCAGGCGTTCCGGCCGGGCCGGTTCGAGGGCGGCGGCATGCGGTACCTGCGATTCGGCCGCTGGCTGGACGAGACCCAGGCATTTGTCGGCCAGGTCGAGGCAATTTACTTCGAGGAGGTGCGTCGGCACCGCGGCGTCGATGCGGCGCACGCTTACGGCGGATTCTTGGCGCAGCTGACGGCCTGGTGTGAGCAGCACCGGATTCCGTATCAGGGCGTGCCGGTCGGCACGATCAAGCGATTCGCGACCGGCAAGGGCAATGCCGACAAGGCGGCCATGATCGCCGCGATGCAGCGGCGCGGCCACGCGCCGACCGACGACAACGAGGCCGACGCGCTCGCCCTGCTGCACTGGGCGCTGTCGCAAGGGGCGGAAGCATGAGCACCATCTGGAACATCCAGCAGGTCACGGACCGATTCCAAGAGGCCGCGATCACCGCGCGCCGGCTGCCGCCGGCCCGCGTGCAGGGATACGCGGCGTTCTGGCCGGACATCAACAGGCAGTCGTGGGAGGGCTATGCCGACGAGCGCATCATTCTTCGGTTCACGGCGTCGCCCGGCGCGATCGATCGCTTCGGCGAGACGGTGCGATGGCTGCGCTGGCTGGAGGAGGAACAGCGTCGGCTGGTCTGGCTACGCGCGCAGTACGTGCCGTGGCGTGAGATCAGCCACCGCACTGGCCTGATTCGCAAGACCGCGTGGCGCCGCTACCAGCACGCGCTGGCGGTCGTAGTCGTTCACCTCAATGGCCAATTGCCGCGCTTTGCCGCCTGCGAGCAGTCGGCAGACACGACAATTCTTCACTGAACGGATCCTGCGATATCCACAGTTATCCAGGATCATGATCGCGGCCGTTATGGGGTGTCCCAAAAACCCCGGATTTGCCCTAGCCTAGATCCCATGCTGACGCGGGTATGTCCGACACGTGGTGGTGTAGGCGCAGCGGGATGGGCGGCGGTTCAAATTGGACCGCCGCCTTTTTCTTGGTCGGAAGGCGTGCCCAGTTCGGGTGCGATTTCCAGGCCGAAGCGGTGCAAGTAGTCGGCTGGAACGTCTGGCGTCCCTTGGCCATCCCACTGGAACGTAAGCACCACGTCATGCATATCTTCACGTTCGACCACGGGCGATCGGATACCCGGCACCGCCTGAAGGGCAATGATGGCTAGCTCCTCGATCGGCACGGTCACGAGCTGGACATTCCACGCTCTGCGGATTCTGATCGACGCCTGCATGATGGCCCCTCCCCATAGGGACTCACGTGGAAGCTGAGCGAACTAGGTCACGGTCTCGGCAAGCTCTGTGCGCTCCAGTCCGTACCGATCAAGATACTCCTCCGGTATGACTGGTGTGCCTTCGCCTGGCCAGGCGACGCTGAGTACAGCGTGTTTCCTAGAGGCGTATTCCAGCTGGACATCGCGCAGTCCTTCGAGCGACTGGACATAGGTTAAGGCAACGACGCGCAGCGGAAGCAGATTCAGCAGCGAGCCGAGCCGGCGACGCAGGACGATCTGGTATCGGAGCATGGCGCTTCTCCTCGCCTCGCGAGCATCAAAGCGCGTCGTAGGCAATTTGACTAGGGGGTAATACCCCAGCGTCGTCAGATCGCGATAGGCGGCACGGCCGGGAGTGACGTCGCATCACGCCGACCTGACGTGGCGCGCACACAGGCGCACACGGCGCGGCGCGTCGAAGGCGCCGGTGGGCCCCTATCGCCCTTGGCCGCGGCGCGGACGCGCGGCGGGGCGGCGAGGGGTGGCTAAGAATTGACCGGGTCCTTCCTCGCCATCAGGGCATGCGGGGGGCCAAGCCGCAAAATCACGCTAGCGTCAACCCTTGCATGAGGTTTGCGGATCGCGTTCGCGCCGTCCCGATAAGTCAACTCCGAGGCGCCGAGCACGGCGCAAATCATGATTCCCAACGCGCGTCCACCATCGCTAATCGACGGTGGCGCGGAGCGCTGGCGGCAGATCTCGGACTATCCGAGCTACGAAGTTTCCGACCGAGGCAACATCCGGCGGTCAATCGCATACCGACAGCATCCGGCCGGGAAGCTGCTCAAGCCGAAACCGGACACCGGTGGCTATCTGCAGGTTGCGCTGAGTCGGGACGGCCGGTACGGCTACTTCAATGTTCATCGCCTAGTGGCGTTGACTTTCCTGGGGCCGCCGCCGACGCCGCGGCACCAAGTCGCCCACAATGATGGGGTTCGCAGCCACAACTGGGTCGCGAACCTGCGCTGGGCTACGCCGAAGGAGAATTGCGCCGACCGGGTACTGCACGGTACGTCGCCGGACAACCGCGGCGAGCGACATCCGTCGGCCAACCTCACCGAATCCCTGGTGACCGAGTTGCGCGATCACCGGCGCGCGGGTCGTCGCTACAACGAACTGGCGCAGACCTACCGGCTGCCCATGATGACCATCTACTCCGCCGTGGTCGGCGACACTTGGCCGCATGTGCCCGGTGCGCTCGGCCGCGCGCGCCGCCCACTGCGAGCGAAATGAACCTGCAACTGGAGCACTGGCCGGTCGACCGGCTGATCGCTTATGCGCGCAATCCGCGCGAGAACGACCATGCCGTAGACCAGATGGCCGCGGTGATCCGCGAGTTCGGATTTCGAATTCCGTGCGTGGTGCGCAGCAACGGCGAACTGGTCGACGGCCATCTCCGTCTCAAGGCTGCGCGCAAGCTAGGCCTGGAATCGGTGCCGGTCGTCTTGGCGGACGAACTGACTGAGGCCCAGGTCAAAGCCTTCCGGCTGCTGGCGAACCGTTCCGCCACCTGGGCGAACTGGGACGAGCAATTGCTGCAACTGGAGCTGGCCGACCTGGACGCGCTCGAATTCGATCTGGCGTTGACCGGCTTCGATGACGACGAGATCGAGGAGATGCTGGCTGCGGTCTCGGGCGAAGGTCAGACGGAGGAGGACGCGGCACCCGAGCCGGAAGAGCATCCGATCTCGCGCCCAGGCGATGTCTGGATTTGCGGTGAGCATCGCGTGTTGTGCGGCGACGCCACGCGCGCTGAGGACTACGCCGCGCTGCTCGGGGACGAACTGATCGACATGACGTTCACCGATCCGCCCTACAACGTCGACTACGCCAACAATCCGAAGGACAAGCTACGCGGTAAACGCCGCCCGATCCTCAACGACAACTTGGGTGACGACTTCGGGGCCTTCTTGCAAGCGACTTGCGCCGAGATGCTGCGGGTGACGAAGGGCGCGATCTACATCGCCATGTCGTCGTCCGAGCTCGACCGGTTGCAGACCGCGTTCCGCGCTGCGGGCGGTCGCTGGTCGACCTTCATCATTTGGGCGAAGAACAAGTTCACCCTCGGTCACGCCGACTACCAGCGGCAGTACGAGCCAATCCTCTACGGCTGGCGCGACGGCAACGACCGATTCTGGTGTGGCGCGCGCGACCAGGGCGACGTCTGGTTCATCGACCGAGCTGCGCGCAACGAACTGCATCCCACGATGAAGCCGGTGGCGCTGGTCGAGCGCGCGATTCGCAACAGCAGCAAGACCCGCGACCTGGTACTCGATCCGTTTGGCGGATCGGGAACGACGATGATCGCTTGCGAGAAGACCGGCCGCCGCGCGCGCCTCATCGAGCTGGACCCGAAGTACGTCGATGTCATTGTCCGGCGCTGGCAGGACTACACCGGCCGGCAGGCCGTCCGTGGATCCGATGGTGCCGCGTTCATCGCGGCGGACCCGGAGGTCGAGGTTGCTGCCTGATGGCGGTCTACTACAACGAGATCGATCCGTACCTGTGCCAGTGGCTGAAGAACTTGATGGGGGCCGGATTGATCCCGGCCGGCGACGTCGATGACCGCGACATCCGATTTGTTTCCGCAGACGATGTCCGCGGCTACGCCCAATGCCACTTCTTCGCCGGCATCGGCGGGTTCGCCTACGCCGCCCGGCTCGCGGCTTGGCCGGACGACACGGCGCTGTGGACCGGCGGATTTCCCTGCCAGCCGTTCAGCGTCGCCGGCAACCAGCGCGCGCAAGCCGACGACCGCCACCTCTGGCCGGAGTTGCATCGCCTTATTGCACAAGCGCGACCCGCTCTATTCCTGGGCGAGAACGTTGCTGGTCTCATCGCGCTGGGCCTCGACGGAGTTCTCGCTGACCTGGAAGGCGAAGGCTACGCCAGCCGGGCGGTTGTTGTTCCAGCTTGCGCCGTCAACGCCCCGCACCGACGCGACCGCGTCTGGATCGTCGGGCAGCGTCTGGCCGACGGCAGTGGCGAGCGACGACAACAAATCCCCGGCCGCGCACTTGGCGATGAAGCGTCGGATGCCGGGGGGGCCCCGGCAGGCCATCACCAGCTTGCAGGTGGCGGCGAAGGCGGTCTGGCCGACCGCGACGGCGAACGACCCCGAGAAGCGGGGCAACTTCGCGGCCGAGCGGCGCAACGGCCTACCGGGCGTGGTGAAGGCGGTCTGGAGCACGCCGCGCGCGAGCGACGGGGCGAAGGGCAGTCCGAAGCAATCCTTTGGGAGCGGGGCGACTGCGCCACTCCCGGCGCAAGCGCACGAGAGTTCAACGCAGGAGAGCCCGTTGGCGCCGGTGAAACATCCGATGGCGCTGGCGGTGGAAACCGCGCTGTACGGCGACCCGCTGGGTCTGGCGCCGCCGGCTCTGTGGGCAACGCCCACGTGCCGGGATCACAAGGACGCGACGAGCATTGGCAGCGCACCGGTCAATGGGCTGCTTGGCAGGCAGGTCGAACCCTCGCCGGTCGCCGGATCCCTGACGCCGGAATTCGTCTTCTGGCTCATGGGCTACCCGCCCGAGTACCTCGACTGCGCGCCGCCGGCAATGCGATCGTTCCCCAGGTGGCGGCCGAGATTCTGCGAGCCTTGAGGCCCTAATCCCGCCGGGATAGGCTGGTCGTACCAAATGACGAGGGGTACGTCATGTGGAAGCCGAGGCCATGGACCGATCAGATGAAGCTGATTCGAGCGCTCGTCAGGAGCGCAGATCTGGATGCGGTGGCGAGGGCGTGGCGTGAGGGCCGCATTACGGAGTGGCAGGCGCGCGCTGTTGCGCAAGCCATCAGTGAGCGAGCGGAGGCGAGTTTTGCGCCGTCTGCTCCGCCAGACACGTGACGCTACGCAACTCGCGACGTCTGGGCGAGCTTTACGTTTCCTCGGCAGGTAGCCCCACGTAGTGAGCATAGTTGTGCCCCTCGGCCCTGACGTACAGGGTCAGCATCCTCGGCGCTTCGACTACGATGCAATGCGCGGGACGGCTATTTAACGGGACAATCCAAATCTGCGGTTGGAAGAAATCGCGTTCGAAGATGCGGTACTCGGCCTGCGTCATGGTGATGCGCTCGACCACCCAAACCTGTTCCGCGTCGACATGGTAGCCGCTCAGCCCGCGGAGCATAGCGCGGGAGTTCTTGGGCTTGTGGCTGAAGCGGACCTGGATCTGATGCGGCGGGACAATCGTTCTGTGCATGCGTGCAGCCTCGGTTGGGGAGTCCATGAACGCTTCCGCCCAGCTGGAAGCCAAGTGCGTTTTCTCGAATTCGCCGGTGCCGCTCAGCAGTCGGACAGGAATGCCGCCGCTCAACGCGGCGGCATGCGGCTCAGGCGACTTCAAACTGGCCGGTTGTACCGTTGTAGCGCAAGCCGATGCCGGAACGAATCGGCGTGAACTCGCCCACCCAGAGGTAGAGGGTGTACAGCGCGCGGTAGCAGATCGCGCGCTTGGACTGCGCCTCGCTCAGCCCAAGTTCCATCAGGTGCTGCGCCATTTCGGCGTCCGTCGAACCTTCGTCGTTCGACAACGTGGCTTCGACGGCGTCGAGAATGCGCGCGTCGAGCGTGGCAAGCAGTTCGTCCGGGCCGGTGTGTTGCGTGGCGTTCTTCATCGTGGGTCTCCGTGGTTGGGAGGCCATGAACGCTTCAATTCGAAGGAACATCAAGCGCAACGCGCAGCGTTCTTCGATGCATCTCGTCGTTGTACAGCTACGAGACAGCGAGCCGGGCATTCACCCGGCTCGCTGCTGGGTTCACTCCTCCTCGTCGCCGCGCGTGGCGGCGCCGGCCGAGCGCGCTTGCGCCTCCTCGGTCGCGATGCGGTAAACTCGGTCGCCGTCGCCTTCCTTGCTGTTGGTCAGCGTGTAGCCCTTCTTCTTCACCGTGCCGGCGAGGAAACCGCGCACCGAGTGCTGCTGCCAGTCGGTTGCGGCCATGATCTGCGCGATAGTCGCGCCTTCGGGGCGCATCAGCAAACCGACGACCGTGGCGAGCTTGGTGTCGCCGCGCGCCGTGCGCTTGGGCTTCGCCGGCGGCGTGGTTGCCGCCGACACGCTGTCGGCCGGCGCGGCGGCGGCGCCATCGTTCTGGCCGGTGTCCGCATCGCCCGCAGGTTCGCTGGGCGCGTCGTGGCCGCTGGCGCCCTCGTCGCCCAGTTCGTCGTCGGCCGGCGCTTCGGTGCCGACGGCCGCGTAGCCGCCCGCCGTCAGGCGGTAGCCGGCGTCGTGCGGCTCGACCAGTTCGTTGCGCAGCAGGCCGCGCACGACGCTGGTGCGGGCGCCGCCGAGCAAGCCGGCGGGATAGCGTTCGATGCGGCCTTCGGTGGCCACGGCCAGTTCCAGAACAGCGCGCTGGTTGGTGGTGAGTTCGACTTTGCTCATGGTTTGCTCCTAGTTAGTGGTTGGGGTTGTGCAGTTCCCGCGCGCGGCTGGGACCGACCCATTCGCCTTCGGGGTCCAGCCCGCGACGGATCAGTTCGTCGCGCGCCAGTCGATTGAGGTCGAGGGTTCCGTTGGCGGCGGCGACGAGGACCGTCGCCGCCGTTGCCTTCAGGAACCAGAGGTCCGCGTCACTCGGCGAGGACATCGGCGACGGTCTTGCTCGGGTACGCGCGGCCCAGCAGCAGGTCGACCACGCAATCCACGGGGATGTTCTGCAGGGCGAGCGCGGCCCGGCGCTGCAGTTCCTGTTGCGCCAGCGTGCTGAGGACGCCGCCGGTCAGAGGGCCGAAGTCCACGAGTACCGGTGCGGGGAGTTGGGTCAGGCATTCTTTGAACACGTCGTTCTGCTTCATCGTGGTGGCCTCCGTGGCCGCGTTGGTGTGGGGCCATGAACGCTTCCTTCTAGGAGGAAGCCAAGCGGTTTTAGCGATGAAGAACGAGCGTTCTCGTTCACGGACAGGTGTCAGACAGATTCGGCGTGCAGGAACAAATAGGCCCCGCGTGGGCGGGGCTCTGAGGTCGTGTTGCATCAGTCGATGCGGCGCTGTCGGACGGCTTCGGGGATCAGAAAGTCGAGCGCGCGCCGCTCTTGCCAGCGGTACGCCAACAACTCGGTCTCCGGGATGGGCAGTGTGGTGACCGTTCGGACGGCGCCCGATTGGGCGAAGTCGCTGGCTTCGCCCTCGCCAAGCCATACATCGCCGAGCATCGTGTGCCGTTGCGTCGGCAAGGCGATGCCTTCGCCGCATGCCGCCCGGACGCTGGCGGCGTAGCCAGCCAAATACGCAGCGCGCAAGGCGGCGTGTATTTCCCACACTGCGACGCTGTAGAAGTCCAGGTGGGTGCTTTTTCGTGTCTGTAGCGTGGTAATCCCGATGTGATGGAGCGCGATGTCGTTGAAGAGCACGTCGTTCATGGTGGCCTCCTTGGCCGCGTTGGGTGGACGCATGAACGCTTCGGTTCGGCCAGAAGCCAAGCGCTTTTCCGGGCAATAGACGATGGCTGGGCAATGCCAGACAGCTAACGGACAGGGAGCAGGAGAAGCTGTCCGACGCCTGTCCGAGCGCTAGAGGCGTCGCTTGGCTTCCATCGAAATTGAAGCGTTCATGCCGAGCCGCAAGAGGCGGTGACCGGAGGACGTACAAAATGCAAGCGGTTGACGACGTACTGTTTACTCTAGGCACGCTGCCCAAACGGATTCGATGGTTGTTGGAACAGGCACCGACGGATTTGGCGCCGTCGTGGGAGTACGGCGTCTCCAGCGTGGAAGCCTGCGCGGCGCTCGCGCGATTTCTCAAACCATGGGCGCGACTCGACCGCGCACGGCGCATCGAAGCGGTGGAACTGAGCGCTCGGGTCAGCGCCGCCGACCAGGAACTGCAGGACTGGGAACGACGCGTGGGGAGCGGATTCAAGCCCCTCAAGCGCCGGCCGAAACGGCGCAATGAGGCAGTCGCCACCGCTTTCGCGGACGCCGCGCGCCAGATCGAGGACTACCTTGCGTGTCGCCCCGCGCTCACGCCGCGTCAGTGGGTGGAGCAGGCTCGGGATCTGGCCGAGCGTCTGTACGTGCTCCAGCCGCGCGACGCCGAGTACCAGCACGGCATCAGCGTCGCGGTCAGCGGCTTGGAGCAAGCGCTCGGGCAGCTGCCAGGGTAGACGCGGCGTAAAGCGCGTGGATGACGATGGGTGTAGAAGCCGATCCGAAGGAGCTGATGGCGAAGCTCTGGCGGGATGATCAGGAATCCCCGGGCGCGCTGATGGACGCGCTCTGGATGCCGCACGACGCGGATTGAGCGGGAGAGGTCAGACCCCAGCGCCGACCCGGCGCTGGGGTGTTCCCTCTTCCGCTTCCTGTCTGCCGCGTGTCTGCACCGGCGCGCTGTCGCTGGTTCGCTTGATGAAGTCCGAGAAGGAAGCGTTCATGTCCACGCCGCAACGACGCGGCGACCATCGAGTGATCGACATGAGCAATATGTCCTACTGCAAGTTCCAGAACACGCTGAGCGACCTCATCGACTGCAGGAACACCATCGAAGAGATGGTCACGGGAGACGAGGACGACGTCTTTGTCCTCAGCCGTGAGGAGGCGCGCGCCGCCGAGAATCTGGCTGAACAATGTTTCGACATCCTGACGCTGCTGTGCGAATACGCGGGCGTCGAGGTGGACCAACACCTGGATGCGCGAGAACTGATGCGGAGCGTGATCGCAAGCCTGCCCCGTCGTTGAACCTGGAGAGGACGCACCCCAGCGCCTAGGCGGGCGCTGGGGTATTCCCTCTTCTGGCGTGGCCACCTTCCTGTCCGTTTGCTGTCTGCACGCCTGGGATGGGCTGAGGTCGCTTGCGATTCGCGCGCGGTGAAGCGTTCATGTCTAGGCCGCAACGACGCGGCGACGACAAGGAAAGCAAGATGGAATCACTGGTCACGAAGTCGAATGCAGATCTGCGCGCGCTGGGTAGCCGCATCGAACGGCTGCTGATGTCGGCGGTTCCTGCATTCGACGCTGAGGTAAAGTTTCAGCTGTACGGTTGCTACGGGCTTTCGCACCTGCTGGCATCCCACTGCACGGGGCATCATACGGGGCGCTGCGACCCCGAAGTCATCAGCTGGATGGCGGAGGGCTGTGGCTACGAACTAGATCCGCTGGAGTTGGTCATCGAGCAGTCCGACGAATGGTTCAAGCGGCGGCTGATGCCGAACGAGTTCAGCGCGAATGAGCTGACACTGCGCGCGCTATTGACGCACATCTACCGCTATCTCGAAGGTGACGAGCCGGAGTACAGCGCGCTGCCGTTGGCCGAACTGGACCGGTTGCTGCAACGGGTCAGGCTGCTGGAGGTCTGGGAACTGCGAGACGCCGGCTACCAAAAAGCGTTGCGCGCAGCACTGAAGAACCTGCAGCGGGCGCGGGACGCGGCGGAATACGAGCCGCGCAACTAACGCCGCGCCTGAGAGCGCACACCCCAACGCCCGGCAGGGCGTTGGGGTGTGCGCTCTTCCCCTTTCGAATCTGCGCCGAAGGCCGGCGGTCGCGGAGGCCCAACTGCGATTGACCATCTGTGGGTATTTCCATTCGCGCCTACGGGCGCCATCGCGGCGTGTCGGATACGGCCGTCCACAAAGCCATCAAGTCCGGCCGGATTACCGCGTTGGCGGACGGGAGCATCGACGCGGCCCGCGCCGACGCTGAGTGGGCCGCCAGCACCGACCCGGCGCAGTCGACCCTGGGCGCGCGGACCCGCCCCGCGCGGGCGCGCGCGAGACCTGCCGCCTTCGCAGACGACGGCGCGCCCGGCGCGCCGTCGGGCAATAGCTACGCCCAGGCCCGCACCGCCAACGAAGTCCTCAAGGCCCAGCACCACAAGCTGCGCATCGCGCAGCTACGCGGCGAGCTGATTGACCGCCAGCAGGCGGTCGGCCAGGTCTTCGCCTTGGCGCGCGCCGAGCGAGACGCCTGGTTGAACTGGCCCGCGCGGATCAGCTCGATGCTCGCCGCCGAGCTGGGCATCGATCCGCATGCGATGCACGTCGCGCTGGAGCGCGAAGTGCGGCAACACCTGTCTGAACTTGGGGACTTCGTGGCCCGCCTGGAGTGATCGTTGTACGACGGCCATGAGAACGTCGCGCGCGCTTGGCGCGATGGCCTGACGCCCGATCCGTTCCTCGATGTCTCCGACTGGGCGGATCGCGATCGGGTGCTGTCGAGCACTTCATCGTCGGAGCCGGGTCGCTGGCGCACCGCGCGCACGCCGTACCTGCGCGACATCATGAACGACCTGTCGCCGGCCTCGGCGACCGAGCGTGTCGTGTTCATGAAAGGCGCGCAAGTCGGTGGAACCGAGTGCGGCAACAACTGGATCGGCTACGTGATCGCGTGCGCGCCAGGGCCGATGATGGCCGTGGCGCCCACGGTCGAGATGGCCAAGCGCAATTCGAAGCAGCGCGTGGACCCGCTGATCGAAGAGTCGCCGTCGCTGCGCGAGCGCATCGCGCCCTCGCGCGCGCGGGACTCGGGCAACACGATCCTCGCCAAGGAGTTCCGTGGCGGCGTCCTGGTCCTGACTGGCGCCAACAGTGCGGTCGGTCTGCGGTCGATGCCCGTGCGGTACCTGTTCCTGGACGAAGTGGACGGCTATCCGCGCGACGTAGAGGGCGAGGGCGACGCGGTCGCGCTGGCCGAGGCCCGCACCCGGACCTTCACCCGCCGCAAGATCCTGCTGGTGTCGACGCCGACGATCGCCGGCGCCAGCACCATCGAGCGCGAGTATTTGGCGTCGGACCAGCGGCGATTCTTCGTGCCGTGCCCGCACTGCGCCCACCAACAATGGCTGCGGTTCGACCAACTGCGCTGGACGTGGGGTGACCCGCGATCGACGCGCTACATCTGCGAGTCCTGCGAGCAGCTGATTGGCGAACATCACAAGACCGCGATGCTCGCGGGCGGCCAGTGGGTCGCGACGGCACCGCAAAACCGCGGCAAGACCGCCGGCTACCACCTGTCCTCGCTGTACTCGCCGGTCGGCTGGCGCAGTTGGGCGGACATCGCCGCGGCCTGGGAGGCGGCGCAGGGCTCGGCCACCGCGCTCAAGGCGTTCAAGAACACCGAACTGGGCGAGACCTGGGAAGAGGAGGGTGAAGCTCCCGACTGGGAACGCTTGCTGGAACGGCGCGAGGACTACCGGATCGGCACCGTCCCGGCCGGCGGCCTCCTGCTGGCCGGCGGCGCCGACGTGCAGAAGGACCGTATCGAGGTCTCGGTCTGGGCGTTCGGCCGCGAGCGTGAGACTTGGCTGGTCGAGCATCGTGTCTTGATGGGCGACACCGCGCGCGCAGCAGTCTGGGCGGAGTTGGCGAACCTGCTGCGCGAGCAATGGACCCATGCATCCGGCGCGCTGTTGCTGCTAACCCGGCTGGGCCTGGATACCGGCTACGCCACCCAGGAGGCCTACGCGTTCGCGCGCGACGCGCACGATCCGCGGCTGCTGCCGATGAAGGGTGTCGGCAGCGGCGCCGCCTTGATCGGCATCCCGACCGCGGTCGATGTGAGCATTCCGGGCAAGCGCCTGCGGCGCGGCCTGAAGCTGTTCGCCGTGGCTGGCGGCATCGCCAAGCTGGAGTTGTACAACGCGCTGCGGTTGTCGATCGAGATCGGGCCGGACGGCCAATCCGCGTTCCCTGCGGGCTACGTCCATCTACCAAAGGTAGATAGCGAGTTCGTGCAGCAGCTGACCGCCGAGCACTTGATCACCCGTCGGGACCGGCACGGCTATCCGCAACGGGTGTGGGAAAAGCGCCGGGACCGCAACGAAGCGCTGGATTGCTACGTCATGGCACGCGCGGCCGCGATGCAGGCCGGCGTTGATCGTTTCGAAGAGCGCCACTGGCGCGAGCTCGAGCGATCACTGGGCGTGCAACCGCCACGCCCGCCTGATCCAACCGAACCACCCCTACCCATTCCGTCGAAGGCCGCCTCGCCGGGCGGCCTTTCTGTTTCCGGTCGCCGCCGGGTGATCTCCAGCCGTTTCATGCGATGAGCGACCTTCCTTACACCCACGAGCAATTGCAGGCGCTGCGCTCGGCGCTGGCGCGCGGCGAACGTCGCGTCAGCTTCGGCGACCGCCTGGTCGAGTACCGGTCGGTGGACGAGCTGCTGGCGGCGATCCGCGAGGTTGAGGCGGCCCTGGCCGGTACCGAAGGGCGTCCGCGCAGGGTCCGGCGCCTGCTGACCACGACGTCGAAAGGGTTCTGACCGTGGGTTGGTGGGGAAAGCTCCGGGCCGCGATGTTCGGCGGTTCACCCGTGCACGAGGTCGCGGGCCACGGTCGCCGGTCGACCGCCTGGCAGCCCAGCAATCCAGGTGCGGTCGCCGCGCTGCTGGCGACAGGCGATGCCCTGCGGGTGCGCTCGCGCGACTTGGTGCGCCGCAATGCGTGGGCCAACGCCGCGATCGAGGCCTTCGTCGCCAACGCGGTCGGCACCGGCATCAAGCCGCAATCGCTGATCGTGGACACCGCGCAGCGCGAAGCGCTTCAGGCGCTATGGCGGGACTTTGTGGACGAAGCCGACGCCGCCGGCTTGACCGATCTTTACGGCCTGCAAGCCCTGGCCTGCCGCGCGCTATTGGAGGGCGGCGAGTGCCTGATCCGCCTGCGCCCGCGCCGGCCGGAGGACGGCTTGGCGGTGCCGCTGCAACTGCAGGTACTCGAACCCGAGCACCTGCCGATCGCGCTCAACCGGGAAGCGCCGAACGGCAACCTGATCCGTGCCGGTATCGAGTTCGATCGATTGGGCCGCCGCGTTGCGTATCACCTCTACCTATCGCATCCGCAGGACGGGGCGATGGCGCCGATGACCCGGCATGGCGGCCTGGACACGATCCGCGTGCCGGCCTCGGAAGTGCTGCACATCTTCCGGCCATTGCGCCCGGGGCAGATCCGAGGCGAACCCTGGCTCGCGCGCGCGCTGGTCAAGCTCAACGAGCTCGACCAGTACGACGACGCCGAACTCGTCCGCAAGAAGACCGCGGCGATGTTCGCCGGCTTCATTACCCGCGACGGCCCGGACGACCCGCTTCCGGGCGACGCACCTCCGGACGAGCACGGTAACGCGCCGCTCGGCCTGGAGCCGGGCAGCCTGCAGATCCTGGAGCCGGGCGAGAACGTCGCATTCGCCCAGCCCGCCGATGTGGGCGCGAGCTACGAGGCGTTCTTGCGCTCGCAGTTCCGCGCGGTCGCCGCGGCGATGGGCGTCACCTACGAGCAGCTGACCGGCGACTTGACCGGGGTCAACTACTCGTCCATCCGCGCCGGCTTGCTGGAATTTCGGCGTCGCTGCGAGCAGGTCCAGCACTCGGTCCTGGTCTACCAGATGTGCCGGCCGATCTGGGCGGCCTTCGTGGACGCGGCCGTCCTGGCCGATGCCATCGAACTGCCGGGCTATCGCCGCCGCAAGCGCCAGTACCGCGCCTGCAAGTGGGTACCGCAAGGCTGGAATTGGGTCGACCCCGAGAAAGAGTTCAACGCCATGATCCTGGCGATCCGCGCGGGCCTGCTCTCGCGCGCGGAGGCCATCGCGAGCTCGGGCTACGACGCCGAGACCATCGATCGCGAGATCGCGGCCGACGCAGAACGCGCCGACCGCCTGGGCCTGGTGTTCGACACCGACCCGCGTCGCGTCGCCCGAAACGGCGCCTTCCAATCTGCGCCGGCTGAGCCGGCGCCGACCGAACCTGAAACCATCGAATGACCGGACTGCCCTACCTGGCGGCGCGCGTGTTCAACACGCCGCTGCTGATCCAGCGCGCCAAGCTGGACGTCATCCTGAGCGTGCTCGAACCTAAATTCGAGCTCCAGACCTTGCCGCCGCCGCAGATGGCGCCGCAGATGCCGCAGGCACCGCGATTCACAGATCACCGCGGCGTCGCGGTCATCCCCATTCACGGCACCTTGGTGCAGCGGACGGCCGGTCTCGAAGCGCTATCGGGCCTGACGAGCTATCAGGCGATCGCGCAGCAATTCGATGCCGCTCTAGCCGATCCTGCGGTAAGGGGCATCGTGCTCGACATCGACAGTCCCGGCGGCGAGGCCGCCGGCGTGTTCGACCTGGCCGACAAGATCCACGCGACTCGGCAGACGAAGCCCGTCTGGGCAGCCGCAAACGACGCCGCCTTCTCCGCTGCCTATGCCCTGGCCAGCGCCGCCACGCGGATCTTCGTCACCCGCACGGCCGGCGTCGGCTCCATCGGCGTGATCGCGCTGCACGTTGACCAATCGCGCCGCGATGCCAACGCCGGCTTGAGCTACACCCCGATCCTCGCCGGCGCCCGTAAGAACGATGGCAGCCCACATCAGCCGCTGACGCCCGAGGCGCGCGCGGCGATCCAAACCGAGGTCGACCGTCTCTACGAGCTGTTCGTCCTGACAGTAGCGGAGCAGCGCGGGGCCGCGGCGGAAGCGATTCGCGCCACCGAGGCAGGCTTGTTCTTCGGCCAGGACGCGCTCGATGCCGGCCTGGCCGATCGCATCGGCACGCTCGGCGACGCCGTGCAGCAAATGCACACCGAACTGGACGCCGTCGCGCGTCCCCTATCCCTGGAGTCCCCCACGATGTCCACCCCCGAATCGACGGCGCCCGCTGTCGACGTAGACGCCGTGCGCGCGCAAGCGCACGGCGATGCCCTGGCGATCGCCGAGCTGTGCACGCTCGCCGGCCGCCCCGATCTGACCGCGGTGTTCCTGGGCGAACGGCTCAGTACCGCCGACGTTCGCCGGAAGCTGCTCGGCCTGCGTGCCGAGTCGCCCGAGATCACCAGCCACCTGTCGCCGGCCGCGGCACCTGCCGCCGCTACGCAGTCGTTGGACGACAACCCGCTGATCCACGCCGTCAAGGCGCGGGCCGCGCGAGCGAAGAAGGAGCGCTGAGATGGGCATCACCGTCTATCCGCCCCAGTCCGAGCCGAACAACCTGGGTGATCTGCTCAAGTTCGAGGCCGACAACCTTTACTCGCGCGATCGCGTGACCGTGGCCGCGCAGCAGGCGCTGCAACTCGGCCATGTGGTGGGTCGCATCACCGAGACCGGCCAGGTGGCCGCACTCGACCTGGCTGCGACCGATGGCCGCGAGCAGGCTAAGGGTGTCGTGATCGTGCCGATCATCACGGCCAATGCACCCAGCCCGGACGGCGTCATCGTCGCGCGCCATGCGACCGTCGCCGACCACGCCCTCGTCTGGCCGAAAGGCATCAACCCCGAGCAACGAACGGCCTGCATCGAGCAGTTGCGTGCTGTTGGCGTGCTTGTGCGTCAAGGAATTTGATCCATGTCGACGAACAATCCGTTTCACAACCCCGCGTTCTCGATGAGTGCGCTGACTGCGGCACTCAATATCCTTCCGAACCAGTACGGTCGTCTGGACGAATTGGGCTTGTTTCCAATCAAGCCGGTGCGGACCCGCCAGGTGACGGTCGAAGAGCGTAATGGCGTTTTGTCCCTGTTGCCCACTCAGCCGGTGGGCTCTCCGGGAACGGTCAGTAAGCGCGGGAAGCGCTCGCTGCGCGCCTTCAACGTTCCGCACATTCCGCACGAGGATGTCGTGCTGCCGGAGGAGGTGATCGGTGTCCGTGCCTTCAGCACCGAGTCCGAGCTGGAAACGATCGCAGGCGTCATGGCCGATCACTTGCAGACCATGCGCAACAAGCACGCGATCACCCTGGAGCATTTGCGAATGGGTGCCCTCAAGGGCGTGATGCTGGACGCAGATGGCAGTGAGTTAGCAAATCTGTTCGATATCTTCGGGATCACGCCCAAGACCTTCGACTTCCAACTTTCCAGCAAAGAGACCGACGTTCGGCAGAAGTGCATCGATCTCAAGCGATACATGAGTAACGCGCTGAAGGGTGAGCGCATGAGCGGGATTCATGTGCTGGTGTCTCCGGAGTTTTTCGACGCGTTGTCGGGGCACGACAAAGTCAAGGAGGCTTACCACCTGTGGCAAGAGGGCGCGGCTCTGCGCGACGACATGCGGTCGGATTTCCGCTTCGCGGGTGTCCGTTTCGAGGAGTACTCCGGCGAAGCCAGCGATGCGGAAGGAAAGAGTCGGCGCTTTATCGCGGCGGGTGAGGGGCATGCCTTCCCCCTGGGCACCCTCGACACGTTCGCCACCTACGTGGCGCCGGCCGACTTCAACGAAACTGTCAATACCCTGGGCCAACTGCTGTATAGCAAGCAGGCACCCCGTAAGTTTGACCGCGGCACCGACCTGCACACGCAGTCGAATCCACTGCCGATGTGCCATCGTCCGGCGCTGCTGGTGAAGCTGAAGGCGTAAATGAACGCCTTTGCAGTAGCTGATGACGTAATCTTCGAAGTGCTCGGCGCCGTCGCTCAGGTCCAGCGCTCGGATAACCCCCCGGTAGCCGCGACCCTCGTCGTGCGCGACGGCGCCGAGCGCTTGGGCGAGTACCAGCAGGTCATCGGCCTGGTCCGGCACGTTTGCGCCCGTAACCGGGAATGGGTCTTCCGCCGAGGCGACGTCGTCACCCTGGACGGCCGGTCCCAAGCAGTCGAATCGGTGGTGCGCAACGACGGCCGGGTGAACGAGGCGGTGCTGCATGGCTGAGCCAGCGCCCACCTGGACGTTGCTGGTCAACGTCGCACATCGCTTATCGGACATCCGGGCGGATCACGGGTATCGGACCAATATCGGCGACGCCGTGGCGCTAGAGCCCGCGCAGCATCCAGACGACTCGGTCGAAGGTCTGACCTTGGTCGCTCTGGCGATCCAACGCGACGCGAATCAACCGCACGGACGGCACCGGGTGCTCTCCGCATTGGCCGAGGCCACGGTGCCGGCGTCCCTGATCGATGCCCATGCCCGGTGTCATGCGATTGCGGCCGATGTCGATGCAGCGTTGGCGGACTGGATTCCGCTGTCGAAGGCGCTCCCGGTGCAGGTCGAGGACATCGTGTTCCTGGATCGGCCCGAGGGTTTGCCGGTGGTTACCGTCCAGGTCGCTCTGTCGATCCGCTACCGCACATGATCACCATCGACGCCGATGGCGCGTCGGACGCGGCACGGCAACTGAGTCAGATTCCCGCCAAGATCGCGCTCGCGCAGCGCCGCGCGCTGGGTACGCTGCGACGGCGTTGGCCGGTGATCGCCCGACGGGACATCCAAACCGAGTATGCGCTGACCGCGGCTCGCATTCGATCCGGCCTGAGCGTTCGAACCACGCACGAAAGCCTGGCACTGGTTGGCACCGCCCGCGGCGTTGGCCTTCGGAACTTCCGCTCCAAGCGCAGTGCGGACGACCGCGGCCTGGACTTCGTTGCAATCAAGGGCAAGCGCGGCTTCAAGCGAAGCGGCTTTCACGGTCGCCACCGGGGCACGGACATCGCCTTCGAACGAACGCCCGTCACCGGGGACAAGCGTGTGCCGCGGACCCCGATCCGACGTCTGTACGGCCCCTCGATCGCGCAAATGCTGCGCAAGGGCGACCGCTCCCAGCGAATGGCCGAGGCGGGTCTGGCGGTCATCACCGGCGAGATCGACCGTCAAGTCCTGCGCGCGCGTCGCCGCTGACTCATCGCTGCCCCTGCGGCGGCGCGAACCCCATCTAAAGGAGAACGCGACCACATGGCCGCGCAAGACCTGTTTTCGTTCCAGGGCAAGGTTTACCTCGCCACCCGCCAGGCCTCGGGCAAGTCCGGACCGCTACGCTGGGTCGGCAACGCCCCTCAGCTTCAGCTGGCCTTGGAAGTCCAGAACTCTGACAAGACCGAGTCGTTCAGCGGCAATCGCCTGCTGTACGGCCGCCTGGTGCAGTCGAAGACCGCCAATGTGAACCTGACGCTGGACGAGGCGACGCCGGAGAACCTGGCGGAGGGCATGTACTCGGTGCCGGCTACGCTGCCCGCCGGCACGGTTAGCAGCGAACTGCTCCCGACCGGCCTCAAGGCGAACGACTTGGTCGCCCTGGATCGCGGCTGGGTCAGTGATGTGGCCCTGACTGACAGCGCCAACCCGCCGGTGACCGTCCCGGCCGCCAATTGGTGGACCGAGTCCGCGTCGTCGGGACTGATCGGCCTGCGCAAGGTCGACGGCTTCACCCAGCCGTTCAAGGCCGCCTATAAGCACGGCGAGACCGTCAACATCGCCCTCTTCACCACGCCGCCGCCGGAACGGATGCTGTTCCTGGACGGCATCAACACCGTCAACGGTCGCCGCGCCAGGGTCACGCTGTATCGGGTGACCTTCAACCCCATCGAGCAACTCGACCTGATCTCGGAGGAGTGGGGCAGCTTGCAACTGTCCGGCGCCGCCCTGTTCGACGAATCGCGCGCGCTGGACCCGGATCTGGGCGGCTTCGGCCGGATCGAACTGGTGAGGGGCTGATGGCGCGTAAGGTCAAGCCCCGTGCTCCCGCGGAGGCGCTGGATGATCTCGTCGTCTTGCAGCCGAACCGAACGCTGCCCATCGGCGGACGAACGGTGACGGTGCGCGAGATCGGGTTCTTCGAGAGCCTGAGCCTGCACGACCCCATCGCGGCATTGGTCGCCGACCTGGTCGAGCAGACCGAGGACGGCAGCATCGATCTCGCGCGCCTGCACCTCGTGTGTGCGAAGCAGCCTGCGGCGACCGTGGCGCTGTTAGCTCAAGCCTGCGATCAGCCGGCCGCATGGGTCCAAGCATTGCCCGGCGCCCACGGCGATCTGTTGCTGCTGACCTTCTGGGCGGTCAATGCCGATTTTTTTTTGCAGCGCGTGCTGGCGGCGCTGGAGCTGAGGCGCGTGGCACCGGCAGCGACTGGCCCAGCGTCCTCGCCACGCTGATCGATCACGGCCACGACTGGCCGTGGATCGAGCGCGCAACTGCGCGGCAATTGGCCCTTTTCTATCGCGTCGCGCTTTACCGCGAGCGGGTGCTGCGCGCCGATCGAATCGAAGACGTCAACGCCGGCTTTGCCGGCGGCCGCGACGTCAACGCCTTCGTCCAATCCCTTCGGAAAACTCCATGAAGCTCATCGATAACTGGCGCCAAGCATGGCGCTTCGTCAGCGTGCAGGCCATGAGCCTTGCGCTGGCCGTGCAGGGTGCCTGGCTGAACATCCCGGACGATCTGCGCGCCCACGTGCCCGACCGCGCGGCAACCTATGTCACCGCAGGCGTGCTGTTTCTCGGATTGATCGGTCGCGTATTCCAGCAGCGAGGCGGCGATGGCACGATTGACCGCTGATCAGGCCGGTGGCCAAAACGTTGTCGCATTTCTGGACATGATCGCCCACGCCGAAGGCGTTGAGCGATTCAGCAAGCAGCACGGGTACGACGTGCTGGTCGGAGGCGACTGCTTCACCGACTATGCCAAGCACCCGCGGCTGCTGGTTTGGTTACCCAAGTACCGCATTCACTCGACGGCTGCGGGACGCTACCAGTTCCTTTGGCGAACCTGGAACAGCTTGCAGACGCGGCTCGATCTGCCTGACTTTGGTCCGTCTTCGCAGGACCGCGCGGCGATCGAGTTGCTCCGCGAGAACGGCTCGCTGGCGGATATCCAGAGGGGGTGGGTCGCCTCCGCAATCCGGAAGTCCCGCAAGACCTGGGCATCGCTACCCAATGCGGGCTACGGGCAGCGCGAGCTGCCCCTGGAAACGCTACTGGCCGTCTACCAGAAAGCCGGTGGCCAGGTCGCATGATCGCGCGCCTGCAAGCCTGGGCGGTCGCAGCGGCGTCTGCGGTCGTCGCCGTCTTGGCGGCCTTCGGGATCGGACGCGTGTTGGGTGGCCGACGCGCAAAACAAGAAGCGGCGGAACGCATCGAACAGGAGCAGCGAAGGGTTGCCGCAGCTGAGCGCGATGTGGCGGATAACCGTATCCGAACCGAGATAGAGAATGATGTGTTGCGACTTCCGAGTGGCACCGGCAGTGCCTTAGCTGATGCTGCTCCTGGCACCGCTGCTGAGCAACTGCGCGACGACTGGTCGCGCGATTGAAGGCGGCGGCTGTGCCTGAGCGCGGCCCATCCTGGTGTCGCGGCAGGACGTGCTAACGGACTCCACGGCGAGCCAGATACTGGTTCACAATAGGGCTGGCGAGAGGCTGTGTGGCTGGTCGGCCGAACAGCGAGGGCTACCATAGCGCCTTAACACTTTCTTGGAAATTTCCAAGAACTGCGCGCTACTGGTTTGATTATTGGTGTCCTGGCGTGCTGGCGGGCCGGGAACCGTGACTAGGTGCCGACTAGACCCCGGGGTGTCTGGCTATGCTCGCGGCCTATGAGACGGGACATGGAGCGACCCCGCAGTTTTTACCGGGCCCTTTTGGGGCTCGTCCTGCTGTGCTGGTTTGCATCGGCGAGCGGGCAAGAGGTGCTCCTAGCGACCATTGCGGAAAAGCACGGCCCGTCTCCTGAGCGCGTGGTCGATGGCGCATCCGATGCGCTGTTCCGCCAAGTCATAGGGAACGAACTAACGGCACACGGTCGTGGACCCTATTGGTGGCGCGTAACGTTCAATCGGGCCCTCTCGGAGAAGGACGATCCGCAGTTGGTGCTGGAGTGGCCTCAGCGCCGGACCGTAGAGCTTTGGGCCTCGGGCTCGAAGAACCCCATTCGGCGATCTGTTTACGGCCCAGATGCGGACCTCACCCACACACCGCGCGTTCTTTCGTTCCCGCTAGGCAAGAGCGTCAAGCCAGGCGACGTCGTGTACTTGCGCGTCAGTTCGGTGAATCTGACCGGCTCGGTCGTTGTTCTCCAGTCTCAAGAGGAGTTGCTGAAGGAAGAGATTCACTACGCTCAAGTTCGTAGCGTGCAGATGACCATCCTCGGATTCATCGCGTTCGTGGCGTTCTGTCTGTTCGTGAGCCTCCGCGAACGTGGCTACGCCTATTTGTCCGTCACTTTGCTACTCCAGATGATTGGTCTGATGGCGGAAGGTGGCGAATTGCGCGGTTGGTCGCTGCTGTCCGAGCTGGCGATGGATTCGCGCACCAATATCGTGCTGAACACCGCAGCGGTGCTGGCGAGCATTCGATTTCTGATCTTCTTTTTGGGGTTGAGGCAGCGGCAGCGTCGGTTGACACGGGTGCTGGACATTTGCAGTGCGTTGCTCGGCGGCCTGCTGGTGGTCTCGTTGTTTGCGGTGTGGCGATCCAGCGCGATGTTCGGAAACATGGTGCTGCTCGTCGTGGTCGGGTCGGTCGCCGCAGCGATCTTGATTGCGCTTCTGAAGAAGCAGCGCGAGGCAATCTTCTTGCTGCTCGCTTGGACGCCCATGCTGGTGGTGATCACCTCGCGCATCGGCGCATTGCATCAGTGGTGGCCAACCGCCGACTGGATGGAGTACGGGTACTCCAATGCAATGACCGTCGGCGGCATCGGACTGCTGGTCGGACTTGCCGACAAGCTTCATCAGTTGCGACGGGACCGGGATTCCGCTCGGTATCGTGCGACGTTTGATCCGTTGACGCGGCTGATGACGCGCGCGGCCATGATCGAAGCGCTGGAGGCGGCGGTGGTCTCAGCGCACGCGCGGCAGGCGCCGCTATCGATCGTGTTCTTCGATGTGGATCATTTCAAGCACATCAACGATCAGCACGGACATATGGCGGGAGACGATGTCTTGCGCGTCATCGGCGACGAGACGCGGAAACGCAGTCGGGCGTCTGACCTGCTCGGACGATTCGGCGGCGATGAAATCGTTGTCGCGCTTCTCGGCACCCATGCGGCTGGTGCGGTTCGATTTGCCGAAAGCCTGCGGGAAACTCTCGAGGCCGTCGAAATGCCTAACGATAGAAGGCAAATCAAGATTGGCATCAGTGTGGGCGTGGCCGAGCTACGGCCCGCGGAAACCTTGGCCGAGTTGCTGGAACGAGCGGACTCGGCTTTGTACGCGAGCAAGCACGCGGGACGCGGGCGTGTGACGGACGTCGCCATGATGACTGAGGGTGGGGCGGCTTAGAATGTGAGCGCTTCCGCGTTTAGGCGGCGCGGGCGATTTGGCCTGGAAGGCATGATTTGGGTTTTGGCCTACATTGAAGCGGCCGGCCGGCGCACGGGGACGGTCGCTGTGCGCTTTCGGGCCGGTCTACTCAACGAACCCGAGGACACCACAATGAACCGTTCCCGCTGCGTCGCCCTTGCGCTGCTGTCCATCCTTGTTCTGGCCGGCTGCGACTATCTGCCCAACGGCGTTCCGCCCCACGAAGCGCAATCTTCGGCGAACATCGATCTGAGCGTGCCCGACGACACGCCGCGCAGCTGATAGAAGACGTGACTAGAAGAGGCGCGGCCGGCATTGCCGGCCGCAGCCGTTCGGACGCGTTGAAACACTACCCACTCCGAGAATGAACTAGCTTTGCCGCGCGCAGAGCGTTGTGCTTGCTGAATCCAATGGCGAATCGTGACACCACAATTACATTGTTGGTGCGCGCGAACGCGGCCCAGCTTAACCAAGCGTTGCAGCAATCCGGGACGTGGGTTCGTAGTTTCGCATCGGATGCCGAGCGAGCGGGTGCCCGGAGCAAGAAGCAGTTCGACCAAGTCCGCGGTAGCGTTGCCGCGATCAGCTCACAGCTGTCGCAGACGAAGCACCAACTGGTCGTCTTCCTCGGGCTACAAGGGCTGGGCGATGTTGTCGGGCGACTGGTCAAGGCCGCCGACAGCTACGCGAACCTGTCGGCCAAGATCAAGCTGGCCACGACGTCGCAGGCTAGCTTTAATCAGGCCGAGGCGACGGTTTTCGCAGTCGCGCAGCGCACCTCCACCTCGCTCGATGCGACCGCGACCCTGTTCGGGCGACTGAGCAGTGCGCTGCGCGAGCAGGGCACCTCCCAGCGCGACGTGCTGGGACTGACTGAGACCATCAACAAGGCGCTGGCGGTCTCCGGCGCCACGGGGGCCGAGGCCGCCTCGACCATCTTGCAGCTGAGCCAGGCGTTCGCTTCCGGCACACTGCGCGGCGACGAGTTCAACTCCGTCAACGACGCAGCGCCGCGCCTCATGCGGGCCCTGGCCGACAGCATGGGCGTCACGGTCGGTCAGCTGCGCAAGCTGGCGGAGGAGGGCAAGCTCACCAGCGAGCAGTTGCGCAAGGCGTTCTCGGGAGAGCAGGCCAGAAAGATCGCGGCCGAGTTCGGCCAACTGCCGCTCACGATCGAACGCAGCTTGACGCAACTCGACAACGCATTCACCCGCTTCATCGGTCAGCAGGATCGAGCCAGCGGCGTGTCCTCCACGGTAGCTCAAGCGATCCAGGGGGTGTCGCAAAACTTCGACGGTTTGGCCAGTGCGGTGGGCGTGGTTGCTGTCGCTGCATTGGGCCGGCTTGTTTCGACGCTGACTTTGGCCGGCGCGGCCAAGGTCCAGAGCATGCGCGAAACCCGCCGGCTGGCGCAGGAGGAACTGGCGCAAGCCAGAGCGGTTGAGACTGCCGCCCAGGCAGAGCTCAGTCGTGCCCGCGCGCTGGCGCTGGGCGGGGCCGGCAGTGCGCGAGCGGCGGCGGCCGAGGCCGCTTTGGCAGCCGCGCAAGCGCGGACTGCGGCGGCAACCCGGGCCGCGACGGTAGCGGTCGGAGCAAAAGCGGTCGCCGTGCGCGCACTGTCCTCCGTCCTGACGTTGATGGGCGGCCCGCTGGGTTTGGCCATTACAGGCGTGACGCTGTTGGCGACCGCGTTCGCTAATGCCAGCGCCAACGCGAGGGCCGCGAAACTTGAGTTCGAAGGGACTATCAAAGCCGCTCAGCAGTTCCGTGAGCAGCAGGACATCGACGCGGGCGTCGACGTAGGCAAGAGGTTAATCGCCCAGCGCGAGCAGCTGCAGAAGGAACTGGAAAGCCTGCAGATCCTGAGGCAAGGCGCCGGCTCGGTCTACGGTGGTATCCATGAGAATCCGGGGCAGAGCAGCATGCGCTGGCTCTGGGGCGAGGACGTCGATGCAGAGATTTCTCGTGTCCAGGCGCAGCTGAAGCGTACCAACACCGAGTTCGATACCGTTCGTAAGTCGCTTGTTGAATTGCGCTCAGCTCAGGCGAGCGGGGGACGTACCACGCAGCAGGCCAGCAAGGACGCTGCTGGCTTTGCTAAGTCTCTGACGGATCAGAACGAGAAGCTCAAGGTTGAGCGGATCGAGCGGGAGAAGGGCCTCCGTGCCGCGTTGGAGTATCAGGCCGCCAAGGCTGCGGGCGTCAAGGATGCCACGCGGCTCACCGAGGCGACTCGGAAGCTGATCGATGAACAGGTCCGAGAGCGAGAGGCCGCGAAGACGGCGACCGCGGAGGATCGCGCTCAAGCCGAGGCCAGGCGCGAAGCCGATCGCGCGCAGAAAGCGGCCGAACGGCTCGCCAAGCAAGGAGAGAAGGCTTCCGAGCGCGATGAAAAGAAGGAGCGCAAGACCGACGACGAGCTCAACCGGACCGTAGCTGAGGCCGACGCCAACCTGCTGCGTAATCGGGGCGACACGGCCGCGGCCCGGCAGCGCGAGCTGCTGCTGGAGCATCGCGACTCGCTGGCCGAACTACTGCAGCGTGGGCGGACCAGTGACTGGCTGAAGCTGAACCTCAGTATCGATACCGAGGTGGCCCGCGCTCAGCTGGACGATCTCCAGGCGCAAGTCGATCGCGTGTTCGGCGATCAATCGCGCCAAGAGCAGTCGATCCAGACCCGTCAACAGGCGGGCCTGCTGACCGAGATCGGGGCGCGCCGCGAGCTGCTGGATCTGCATGGCCGCACCGCCGCCGAGGTCGACCAACTGCTCCCCAAGGTGGATGCCCTGGCCGCCAAGACCGGCTCGCCCGAAGTGATCGAGCGAGTCAAGGATCTTGCAGCACAGATCGCTGCGCTGAAGACGCAGTCGAACGAGCTGGTGGTGACGCTCACCAATGGCTTTGAGACGGGCTTGGGCAATGCGCTGGAAGGACTGGCCACCGGCACGTTGACGCTGCGGCAGGCGCTGACAGGATTGGTGCAGGACATGGCCCGGTCCTTGGCGCAACTGGCGTCGCAGCAATTGGCGGGGCTGGCGATCGCCAAGCTGACGTCGGTCGTTGGGAAAATTGTGGGCGGGGGTAAGACGCCCGACATCGCCCAGCCCGACCCGGTCCAAGCGGCGGCCGCAGGCGCCGCCTACGCCACCCCGATCGCGGGCGCGTCGGCCGCACTGGGCGTGGCCGGCGGTGTGGTGCTCAAGGCTGCCACCGCCATGCAAGCCGCGGCGGCGACGTTGGCGGCCGCCAATGCGACCAAGGGCGCGAGCGGATTCTTCGCGGCGGGTGGTTTTACCGGGATCGGCCCGAAGTACGCACCGGCCGGCATCGTCCACCGCGGCGAATTCGTCAATCGCCGGGAAGTTGTGCGCCAACCAGGTGCGCGGTCCTTCTTGGAACGTTTCAACCGCGTAGGCATGGCGGCGTTGAACGGGCTGCGTGGGTTCGCGAGTGGTGGCTTTGTATCGCCTGCTCCGACCGCGCGTGCGCCTGTGCGCCGACCGGTCTCGGAGCGATCGGAGGCCAGTGCGCCCGAGCCGCGGTCCTCGCAAATCACCAATGTGCTGTATCTGGACCCACGCGAGATCGTAAACGTCATGGGCACGCAGGCCGGCCGACAGGTGATTCTGTCCACAATCCGAGCCAATGCTCCAACAGTTCGTCAAGATCTGGGCTAAAGACTGGACGGTGGCGGGCCCACGAACGAATGGATCAACTGTTACCTGGCGTCTCAGCCAGTGAGATGATGGGATGATATTGACGTTCGCTCAGCGAGGATCTAACCATGGAATTCTGGAAGAACGTTGTTATCCCCATTCTTTCTGTCGTGATTCCTATTGTCGGCGTCTGGCTGGCTGGTCGGCCATCATTTAGGCAAAGCAGACAGAAGAAATGGCTGGAGCTTTTGGAAAGTGGGGCTTGGAAAACCGTCCACCCTATGGTTCTGAGCCATGCAGCACGCGACTATTATGGAAAACAGTCCATTCCCTCTCCCGATACGATCAAATTTGCGCTGCTGCGCAGCCAGGATGGTGATCGGGTGATGCGGCTTGCAATGAATGCTGGGGCACTCGTTCGACGCGAAGGGGGGATTTTTTTGGACAACAGAAGAGGGCCGAAGAATCGCTCTAGCTTTTTAGTTTGGTCCGTGTTGAATTTGATAGTCGGAGTGTCCGGCTATGCCTGTGCCATCGCGTGCGCCGTCTGGGCTCCGACTGCTATCGATACGATTCTCTCATTCCTGGTCGGAGTAGTGGTCCTGATCGCTACACTCGCCGCAACATTCTCAATGCTGTCTGCCCACCATCTGGTCAATTTGGAAAATGAAGCAGCGCCCTATTCCGAAGAAGTGGCCAGGGTGGAGTACGCATCTGCTAATGATGAGGAAGTCGCAGGTGCTCCAGTTGTTTCAATAGCATTACGCGACTGATCGAGCGAACGAACTTAGTCTCCCAACGCCTGGCCCATGGCCGGGCGTTTTTTTGCGCCTATGACCCTACTTTCGGCCGTCGCCACCGACTACTACGATTTCCTCAATCGCCTGGAATCCGCGCTCTGTGCCGAAGGCCACGCCTGGGGTCAGCTTTATGCCGGCGCCGGCAACGGCACGCTGACCGGGCCGGACGGCGCCACCGGCAGTTATCGCGGTGGCAGCGCCAGTGTCGCCGAGGGCTTCACCCTCACCGCGCTCGACGCCGGTCGATTCCAGGTGATCGGCGCGGTCGCGGGCGATCTGGGCATCGCCCAGGTCGGCCAGCCCTTCGATTCCGAGCGGCTGCGGTTCCGCATCAACGCAGGCTCGGTTCCATTTGCGACGGGCGATCGCTTCACCCTGAACACGTCGCCAGCCTGGACACTGGTGCGCCGCACCGGCTGTCGCAACGCCAGCGTCCGCACTACCAGCCTGAATAATTCAGCCTCAGTGTTCGACAGCCGCACGGATACTTGGGGCAGCCGGCACGTCGCCGACCTGCCGGCGCACACCAGTATCGAGATGATCGGTCCGGCGGCAATCAGGGCGATCACGCTCGGCATCGGCGACAACGGCGCGCGCGGCCCAGCGGCCTTCGAACTGCAGCGCTCCGACGACGGCGCGGCCTGGTCGCGGGTGCAAGCCTGGACCGGCCAGGTCTGGCCCACCGCGCGCATGCGCCGGACGTATCCGATCACCGGCGCGCCCGCAGCGGCGCGGTTCTGGCGCGTCCTGATCACCGCCACGGCCGGCGCCGACCCGCTTGAGGTCAACGATGTCAGTTTCCACACGGACCTCAACGCCGACTTCGACCTTGAAGACCGGGCGCAATGGATCGTGCAGGCACCGGGACTGGATGGGCAGAAGGCGATCTTCATCGGCGCTGAGCTGTACGAGGACGCCGCGCGCGCCGCCTACAACCTCAACTGGTATGGGTTCCGCTCGCACAACCCGCTGCGCGGCGTGCGGACGCAGACCAACGTCAGCGGCGTGCGTGGATTGCCGCTGCGCAACGGCCCCTTCGCGTACTGGTTGGCGATCAATGGCCAGCGCGTGGTGATCGTGGCGCGCGTCGGCACGGTCTACCTGAGCGCGTACCTGGGCTTCATCAACGCCTACGAGCCGCCCTCGATCCACGAGTACCCGCTCGCCATCGGCGCTTGCGGCTCTGTCGAGACGCTGACCCCGGATGCGACCGATGCCAGCTTCCGCTGCTTCTTCGATCCGGGGCGCTATGGCTTGGCGGTGAACTACCCTGATAACGTCTGGCGTCTGCACGCCAACCGTTATGCATCCGGGGCAACCGATATCGGCGATACCGAAACGTCCGGTAAGGTCTATCCCAGCGCGATGTCGACTTGGGGCGATCGTGCGAGCTTGCGCGAGAACCTCGACGGTACGTCGCCGGTGCTGCCGCTCATTCTGGGAAATTCGTCTCCGCGGCATACGCTCGGCGAGTTCGATGGCTGCGGCTGGACCACCGGCTTCAACACCGCCTCCGAGTCGCGGATCGACCACGACGGCGCGGCCTGGATGGCGTTCCAGAACGCCTTTCGCATTTCCCCCGACAACTACTTCGCCTTGAAGCTGGACTGACAAGCGGGCGTAACCACAACGCTATGCGTCGTGGTGCTTCCCGCTGCTTTGGTCGGAGCGGGACAGGCGCTCTTTGATGACGTCCAGGTCGCGCTGAATGTTCCGAAGACGATGGATTATGCTCCCCATGACGACCGCCAGTGCAATCAAGACCAAAAGCACAATCCACTGCTCCATGGATCTGTCTCCGAGGCCGAGTCGACTTAGTCTGCCTGCGCATGGGGGGTATCTCAAGCGAACCGGCTTTTACATAGAGTCTGCGCCGACGGGTTCTGGTGCCACGTCGGCGCCACGTGGGTCAGGCTGACGGGTATGTCTTACGCCACTTCTGCCGCGAATGATCCCAATGACCTGCTCGACAAGCTGCGGGTGTTTGCCCAGAGCAACGGCTGGGCGGTGGATGGCTGGCGCGATCGCACCGTCCGCGTCGGCAAGGCACTGAGCGTGCATGCGGGCTCGCTGTACGCCACGTTCTTGACGGAGCTGAGCGGCGGCGATTCCGTTCGGCCGCCGCCCTTTGTCGGTACGTTCGGCCACACCGGCTTCGCGGCGAACGCCAACGCTGATCTTCAGGCCGACGCCAGCGCGCAGGTCTGGGCGAACTACGTCCAAGGTCCGTACAGCGCGGTCCACTTCTTCAGCTCAACGGCGCCACAGCCGTACTTGCACATTGTGTTGGAAACCCAGGCCGGCACGTTCAAGCACTTCGGCACGGGACGGCTGGTAACCGCAGGCGTGGTCAGTACCGGCCAGTACGTCTACGGCAGCCAGTGGTACTACGATCCCAGTTACATCAACAACCCCGACGATGTTCGTCACGCGCTGGCGTTCGATGACTACTGGACCAACTACATGTCGGCGACCACGCGCGTGCGCGCAGATTTCGATGGCGTTACGCCGCGCTGGCATGGCGTCTCTGACAGCGCAGGCGATACGCGCGCGCTGTACTGCGGCTGGCGTCGGCGCGGCGCGCCGACCAATTTGCTGAAGGACATCGGGCACAGCACGCTGACCGGCCGCGCGCCCGGCCAGCCGCTGTGGTGCGCCGTGCCGCGTGGCGGCGACCTGATCACCGACATCGGCCACCCGCCGGACCTACGCTTCATTCGCCTGGACAGTTATGCCCCCGGCGAGGATCTGGTGCTGGGCAGCGACCGCTGGAAGGTCTTCCCGGTCCACCGTAAGAACGGCCCGGCCGGCACCCCGAACAGCGGGGTCTACGGGTATGCCTATCGCATCACCGAGTAAGTAGCGGACATCGCATGTGGCATGGCCTGTGGCCGCTGACCTTCAGCGGTCAGGGCGATTACTTCCGATTTCCCCCGTTCTGGGATGGCCGCGCGTCCGGGGTACTCGGATCGGAGCCAACCTATGGGCGATGCACCGTAGAGGTGCCCCAGCACATCGGCGACCAACGCCGCGGCGCGATGCAGCCGTTGTTCGGCGACGATTTCTTCGACCGCATCCACGTCGAGCCGCGGGTACTGAACCTTGGCAGTATCAGCAGCGTGCAGCGCCGGGCGGTGCGGGTCTGGAATGCGTTCCGTAGCCGGGCGCTGACGCTGACCGAGGCGGCTCTGTCGGGGGGCGAGGGCATCGTCCTGACTGCGCCCGGCATGCCGCCGCTGCCGTTCGCGCCGCTGTCGGAGCGAACGTGGCAGGTCGCGGTCGGAACCGATGGGCCGCCGGTGATCGGCGCCACCCTGGGGTTCCGTTTCGATGGTTTCCCTGTGCTGCCGGTCGTCATCACCGGCCAACGCATCGTTGCCTTCGCCTTCGTGCCGGATTGGTCGCGCGGCGTGCTGGAGCGCTTGACCTGGCGCACCGACATTCTGACCAGCCCACTGCAGGTTGAGCAGCGGCGCGGACTGCGCTCGACGCCGCGGCGGTCGTTCGAAGCGACGCTGATCGTGGACGGCCGCGAGCGGGTGCTGTTGGATCTGGCCGTGTTCGGCTGGGGCGGGCGGACCTGGGCGCTGCCGGTCTGGCCGGACGGGCAATGGCTGGGCGCCGAGCATGCGCTCGGGGTCCGCGTCCTGGCCTGCGATCCGACCCATCGCGACTTTCGACCCGGTGGCCTGCTGCTGCTGCGCGGCGCGACCGCATTCGACACCGAGGTCGCCGAGATCGAGTCCATCGGCGCCGACCGCGTCGTCCTGCGGCATCCGACGACGCGGGCCTGGCCGCGCGGCACCCGGTTGTATCCGGTCCGGACCGCCCGGCTTGCCGAAGCGCCCAAGGTGACCCGCCTGACCGATCGGGCGGCGTCGCTCGCGGTGCGTTTCGATGTGGTCGAGCCCTGCGACTGGCCGGTGCTGATCGATGCGCCGGTCTACCGCGGGCATCCCGTCCTGGCCGATCGCCCCTACGAGTCCGAATCGCTGTCGGCCGGATGGCAGCGCGCGCTGTTGTTTTTGGACAACGAGTTCGGCGCCCCGTTCGTGCTCGACCCGGCGGACTGGGCGGCCGTGACCCAATCGCACCGCTGGCGCACGCACGGACGGGCCGAGCGCGCGCGGGTCCGGTCCTGGCTCTACGCCCTGCGCGGCCGCCAACGCGCCGTGTGGCGGCCGACCCACGCCGACGACCTGGCCTTGCTGGCTACCGTCGCCGGCACCGCGACGGCGGCGGACGTGGCCAACGTCGGGCTTGCCCGGTTCGGCGGTCTGCGGCCGGGGCGCCGTGATCTGCGCATTGAGCTGCGCGACGGCCGCGCCTTCCATCGCCGCATCACCGCCGCGGTCAGCTTGGACGAGGCCGTGGACCGGATCACGTTCAACGCCGCGCTGGGCGCGGAAGTCCGGCCGCGCGACGTGCAGCGGATCAGCTTCATGGCGCTGTCGCGCGCCGACAGCGACGAAACCGAAATCGAGCACCACACCGATAGCGACGGCGCCGCCGACGCGGCCGTCGTGCTGCGCGCGGTGCGCGATCCCGACCAAGACGATGGACCCGCCCCGGCATGAGCTTCGACCAATTCGAGCGCTCGACTGCCGCGGGCAATCCCCGGCGGTTGTACGAGTTCGTCCGCGGTGGTCAACGCTGGCGATACACCGGCGGTGATCGCGACTTCCAGCTCGACACCCAGACGTTCCGCGCCATCGCGATCAGCGATGACGGCATCCGCCAGTCCGGCCACGTCGCCAGCGATGTGCTGACGATCACCGCGCCGGGCGACTTCGACGTGGCGCGGCTCTATCGCGGCTTGCCGCCGTCGACTGAGGTTGCTGTGTTCGTCCGCGACATCCACGAAGGCGATGCCGAGGCCCGCGTGTCCTGGGTGGGCCGCATCGCGGGGGTCAATCGACCCAAGCTGGAAACCAGCGAGGTGCGTTGCCAGTCGCTGGACGCCGCGCTCGGCCAGCCGGGCTTACGGCTGACTTGGACGCGCCCGTGTCCCTACACGCTGTACGACCGCAACTGCCGCGTGAACCCGGAGGCGCATCGGGTGCCGGCGACGCTGGCGACGGTCGCCGGCAACGTCGTGACGGCCGGCGCCTTCGGCCTGCTCCCCGATGGCTGGTTGGCCGGCGGGTTCCTGGCCTGGGATCTGGGCGAGGCCGGCATCGAGCGGCGCGGCATCCGATTCCACGAGGGCGAGCGGCTGATCCTGCTCGGCGCCGGCGACGGGCTGCGCGTCGGTCAAGCCCTCGTCGCCTATCCGGGCTGCGCCCGAACCATCGCCGTCTGCCACAGCAAGTTCGCCAATGCCCCGAACTACGGCGGCGTGCCGGGACTGCCAGGTAAATCCCCCTTCGACGGCACCCCCGTCTTCTAACTTTCGGATCACCCCATGAACGTCTGGGTCCAGCTCGCGATCTGGCTGGTCAGCTATTTCGTCTCGGCGGCCGCACGGCCGAAACCGCCGCAGCCTAAGCCGGCGGCCTTCGGCGACTTCCAGTTCCCGCAGGCCACCGAGGGCACGCCGCAGGCGGTGATCTTCGGCGACGTCTGGATCTCCGACTGGATGGTCCTCGGCGTCGGTCAGTACCGCACGCAGGCGATCAAGCAAAAGGGCGGCAAGAAGTGATCGTGACCCTGGATCACCTACGTCGCACGCCGGGATTCGGTGCGCGGCCGGGGTTTTGCGCGCAAGGCGGTCGCGAATGGTTCGCCTACTACGGTCTGGACTGGAGCGCATTCGTGCGCGACGGCATCGACGCCGAGGCTATCGAAGCGACCGGCGACGCGCTGGGCCTGCACCTGGTCGCGTTCGCTCGCGCGGAGGCCGTGCGTGGGTAGTCGCAAGAAGCAGACGGTCGGGTACCGCTACCTGTTCGGATTGCACATGGGCCTCGCACGAGGACCGCTGGACGAGATTGTCGAGATCCGGGTCGGGGACCGCGAAGCCTGGAAAGGCTCGATCACCAAGAGCGGCCGCATTCTGATCAACAAGCCCGACCTGTTCGGCGGCGACAAGGGCGAGGGTGGCATCAAGGGCACGCTCGACGTGTTGATGGGCGACGCCGACCAAGCGGTGCTGCCGGCCCTGGCCGCGCTGCACGGCACGCCCACCCCGGCATTCCGCGGCAGCGCCACTCAGTATTTCGACGGCCAGATCGCGGCGAACAACCCGTACCCCAAGCCCTGGAAGGAACGCGCGCGCCGCGCGCTGGCCGGGTGGGACGGCGCGCCTTGGTATCCTGAGAAGGCGGTGATCTGGCTCGCCAATGGCGCCATCCGCGCGATGAACCCGGCGCACATCCTGGTCGAGTGCCTGACGAACCGGGATTGGGGCCGTGGCCTGGACCGCGGCCTGCTGGACGAGGCCAGCTACCGGCGCGCCGCCGACACACTGCACGCTGAAGGCTTTGGCCTGTGCCTGCGCTGGGCGCGGCAGACCTCGATCAGCGATTTCATGCAGGTCGTGATCGACCACATCGGCGCCGCGCAGTATACGGATCGCAGCACCGGCCGCTCGACGCTGCGTTTGCTACGCGACGACTACCGGATCGAGGACCTGCCGGTGTTCGACTACGAGTCCGGCCTGCTTGCAATCGAGGAGGACGAGGGCGGCGCGCAGGACGGCGCGGTCAATCAGGTCATCGTGACTTGGTACGACCCGATCAAGGACGAAGAACGGCAGATCCGGGTGCAGGATTTGGCCGGCATCCAAGCGACCGGCGGCGTCGCCTCGACCACCACCGAGTACCGCGGCCTGCCGACCGCCGAGCTCGCGGCGCGGGTCGGCACGCGCGACCTGTCGATTGCCTGTTCGGCCTTGAAGCGGTTCAAGGTCCGGGTCGATCGCCGCGGTGGCGTCCTCGCGCCCGGCAGCGTGTTCTGCATCCGCGACCCGTTCCGCGAGATCGGCACCCTCGTGCTGCGCGCGGGCACGTTCGATGACGGTAAGCTGGCCGAGGGCTCCGTCCTGGTCGCGGCGGTGCAGGACGTTTTTGGTCTGCCGGCGACGAGCTATTTGCAACCGCAGCCGCCGGTGTGGACGCCGCCGGACCGAAACCCGCAGCCGGCGCCGACGCGACGACTCTTCGAGGCCGGTTACCGGGATCTGGCCACCACGCTCGATTCCGCCGCGCTGGCGGCGTTGCCGGCGGACGCGGGGCTGGTCCTGGCGGTGGGCGAACAGCCCGGCGGCCTGGCGCTGAACTACATCCTGAGCACGCGGGTCGGAGGTGGCGCCTACAGCGAGGCCGGCACCGGCGATTGGTGCCCGACCGCGGTCCTGGCCGGCGCGTTGTCGGCGACGACGACGGCCGCCCAGCTGGCGGCCGGGCGCGCGCTGGACCAAGTGGCGGTCGGCACCGCGGCCTGGATCGAGGACGAGCTGACCCGCGTGGTGGCGATCGACCCGCAGGCCCAGACCGCGGCACTGGCGCGCGGGTGCGCGGACACCGTGCCGGTGCCCCACGGCGAAGGCGCCCGGATCTGGTTCTACGACGACTTCGCTGCGGCCGACCCAACGGACTACAGCGCCGGGGAGACCGTCGAGGCCAAGCTGCTGACGCGCACGTCGAGCGCGCAGTTGGACCCGGCGTTGGCGCCGGTGGACAGCGTTAAACTGGCGCAGCGCCAAGCGCGGCCGTACCCGCCTGGCGATCTGAAGCTGGCCGGCGCCCGCTATCCGGCCGCCGTCAACGGCGACCTGGTGGTGGGCTGGGCGCATCGCGACCGGCGCCTGCAGAGCGACCAGTTGGTCGATCACGGCCAAGGCTCGATCGGACCGGAGGCCGGCACCTCCTATATGCTGCGCTTGCTAGACGCCATTGCCGGCACGGCCCTCGACAGCCCGGCGCCGATCACCGGCACCAGCTACACCGCTGCGCTCAAGGGTGTGTACCGGCTGCGAGCCGAGGTTGGCTCGACACGCGATGGTCTGGTGAGCTGGCAGAAGGCCACGCATACCTTCGACTTCAAAAACGGCCTGCTGCGGTCGGAGACCAGCGACGAGCTGGTGACCGAAGCCGGCGATTACCTGCTGATGGAATGACATGGCAAATCTGAAACTGTCCCAGCTGCCGGCGGCGAGCGCGCTGGCCGGCGATGAAATCGTGCCGGTGGTGCAAGGCGGGCAGACCCGACGAAGCACCGTCGCGGCGCTGGCCGATGCGCGTAAGGGCGCGTGGGTAGCGCCGACGCTCAATGCGCCGTGGACGAACTTCGGAGACGTGTTCGCTGCGGCCGGCTATCGAAAGGACGGCAACCGCGTTCAGCTGCGCGGCGTGGTCAAGGGCGGGGCAGGCGGAACGGTGGTATTCGTGCTGCCCGCGGCGTGTCGTCCGTCCGCGCAGTTGATCATGACGACGTTAAGCGACGCAGGTACGCCGACGCGGATTGACGTTCGGACGAATGGAGAAGTGTTCGTTGGCCTGCCGCCGAGTACACAAGTTGCATGGCTGACACTGGACAACATTACATACTGCTCGGACGCATAAACAAAAAAGGGAGGAGCGGATGCTCCTCCCCATGACCTACAGGCTGGTGTGACGACAGCGGACGAGCAAGATTTCAGAAGGCGATGCCCCGACTGGCCCCCTCTCATGGTGAAGCATCCGCTGTGACCGGGCTCCAAGGGCTAGGAGAAAACCAAATCATGTGGGGCTGACCGCTGCTGAGACTTACATGACGCTGTTCGAGTCAGAATCCCATAGGCGCCTGCGTGGCGTTGGATAGGTAGTAAGACCTAACTTTCCCGTAGGCGTCGTACTTGAACTCGAGACGCCAGCCGCTGATAGCAGTGGCGGATGGCGGGTTCTCTTCTGTCGGAAGCGGGGACGGAGTCTTGCTATCGGCTCGGTCCCATTTGACGGTAGTTGAGGGTCTGAGCGGCACGACCGCATTGAACAACTTGTCGTCGCCCTGGATGGCGTGATCATCCGTTGAAAAGTGGGCGTTGAATAACTGGTTGATCGTCTCAAGATCGCAGCCTTTGCAGATCAGACGCCTATTAATGGCCTCAATGCACGTCAGTAGTCGCTTAGCCTCGGTCGGAGCTTTGGCGTACTGAGATTTCAACTCGGCTATGTCCGCCTTGTTTGTGGAGGGTTGTGCGGAAGCGTCGTAGCCAATCGCGCACATGATCAGGCAGGAGAGAGCTAGGTTCTTCATTATGCGCCTCTAGCGACAGAGTGAATGGACAGGCTACTTGTTGTTCACTGAGCAAACTGTACAGAAAATCTGGTTGGGGTATGTGCTGTTAGGCGTGATCTGAGAATTATGTGAGGATCGAACTTCGATTAGCTGCGGACCATTGGCTGGTACATCCTCGATTCTGTAGTTCATGATGACGTACAATTCTTCGTCGGGCAGCCAAGTAATGTAGTTGAAAGCCTCGGATGGGTTGTTAGGGTCATTTCCCTTCTTTCCCATGATTGAGTGAGGGGTGATAGTGCTTTCATTCTTGTTGCGCCAAATGCCTTGCTTCACCCACACCATATCGCTTTTGCATTCCTTCGCCTTGCGATCAGCTTCATCTTGCGTCTTGAAGCACTGTGCTCCCGGCGCATTCTCCGGCATGTTGAACCCCATATTCTGATAGATCGAGGCCACGCCGACGCACCCGCGATCTAACTGACGCTCCACTTCACCAGTAAATGGGCCGAAACGCTCTGTAAATTCCTTTCGCGTGTAGATACGGCTAGCGCCAGGCGCCATTCGATCGAGAACCGGCGGTCTCGGGCGAGTCGGTGTGGCGGTGCGACCCGGCGGAGCTAGGCCGTAGGGATCGTACTCGGTAGCAGGTGCATTGAAGGCATAGGCGTAGGTGCTGATGCCGCCTTGAAGCCCGATCGGATCGCTCTGCAGGTAGCGGCCGACGCTCGGATCGTAATCGCGGAAGTAGTTGTAGATCAGACCGCTCGTCGCGTCATACCGCTGACCGGGGAAGCGCATATTGAACTCGAACGCGGTGCCATCCAGATCCGGGTCCTGATTCGGCGGGCTATTGCCGAACGCCTCGCTCTTGGCGTCCCAGGTCCAGATCGCGACGTTGCGGTTCGGGTCGATGACCGCTCGCGGCGTGCCCAAGTGGTCTGGCTGCACATATTGCAGCGTTTGCGTACTACCGCTGCCGACGACCAAACCGACCGGCGCGCTTCCGAACCACACGGCTTGTTGCTTGGCCGCGCCGGCGCTGTCGTAATCGCCGATCCAGTTGCCGCTCTCGTCGTACAGCGTGTAAGTGTCGATGGCGGTCGTCGTGGCGCCCGTCGTCGCCACCCGCTCGCTGATCGCGTTGTAACGGTAGCTGGCCCTGATGGCGCCAGCCTGCTTGAACTGGCTCAATCGGTCGTTGGCGTTGTAGACGTACTGCTTCGCCGTTCCCCCGACGCTCGTGGTGTTGCCGACCGCGTTGTAAGCACGCGCCACGCCGGCCACGCTGCTCAGCCGATGGTTGGTGGCCGGGTAGACGTAAGCATCGGTGATGCCGCCGTGCAGCAGGCTCTTGCGATTGCCGGTTTTGTCGTAGCTGTACGTCTCCATCGGATTCACCCCGTCGAGGGTCTTCGTCAGGCGGCCTAGCGTGTCGTACTCGTAGCCGGCGAGGCTGGCGCTTTGCAGGCCGTCCTTGAGCTCGATCAGCTCACCGATCGTGTTGTAGCCATAGCCCAGGGACAACCCGCCGCTGGCGGCGTCGAAGATGGTCTTCGGCCGATAGTCCAGGTCGTAGGTGCGGCTGAGGGTGCGGCCGTTGCCATACGTCCAGCCGGCGACCGGACCGAACGGTTCATAGGCCGCGTTGTTGAGCAGCACCGTGCGGGTCCCGCCGTACGGCCGGACACCGATCTCCTTGATGCGCGCCTGCGTATCGCGGGCGTAATCCACCGTGGTGCCGTCGGGGTAGGTGACGGTGTAGAGGTGGCCGCCGATGGTGTAGGCGTACTTCAGGGTGAAGCTCTTGCCGGAGACGATCTGCACCTTGCGCACGACCTGGCCGAAGCGGTCGTAGCAGTACTTCAGCTCGTTGCCTTCGGTCCGGCTCGCGGTCAGGCGCCCCAGGGCGAACGTCTGCCCCGCGGTGCATTCGGCATTGACCGTGTCGTAGTCGTACTCGACATCGGCCGGGCCGGCCGCGGTGTAGAAGATCGCTTTCGGGCGACCCAGCGCGTCGTAGGTGTAGCGGTTGGCCGCCGCGTCGTTGGCGTCCTTCTTGGTCGCCAGCAGGCCGGCTTCGTTGTAGGTGTAGTTGGTGATGCCGGTGTCCGGGCTGGTCAGCTTGGTCCGGTCGCCGAAACCGTTGTACACGTAAGCCGTGCTCAGGCCGTTCGGGTCGGTGACCTTGGCGATCTGATCGAGCGCGGTGTACTGCAGCTTGGTTTCCGCCGCCAGGCCGCCGGCGTCCTGCAGCGTCGTGCCGAGGCGGTCGAGCGGGTCGTAGGTCTGGGTCGTGACGCGCCCCAGCGCGTCAGTGGCCTCGCGGGGATTGCCGTTGTTGTCGTAGGCGAACCCGGTGGCGTTCTGGGCGGAATCCTTGAGCGTTTGCAGCTGTCCCAGCGTGTTGAACACCCGCGACAACGTGTGCTTAAGCGCACCGCTGGCGGTCTTGGTGTCCTGCTGCTTGATGTTGCCGGCCAGATCCAGGGTGTAGTGGATCGTGTTGCCGGCGTTGTCGATCACATCGGTGAGCTGACGCGCGGCGTTGTACGTATAGCGGGTGTACACGCCGCCGGGCAGCGTCACCTTCTTCACCAAGCCGTCGGGCTCGTGCTCGATGCGGGTGATGCGGTCGTCGGTCTCGACGGCATTGTCGGCACCACGCACCTTCGTGGCGGTCAGCCAGCCGCGCGCGGTGTACTCGTAGTCCGTTACCACGCCATTGGCATCCAGCACCGACAGCGGGCGGCCTTGCGGGTCGTACCCCAGCACTTCCGTCGCCCGGCCGAGCGCGTCGATGGTCTTGCGCAGGTCGCCCTTGCGGTAGGTGCACAGCGCCGGCGTGGTCGCGCAGGTGCTGTCGTCGCTGCCGTAGTACTCGAACGTCGTGACGTCGCTGACATCGGTGCGCGGTCCGTCCACGGATTTCAGCAGGCCCAAGATCGGGCAGGCGCTGTTGGCGGCGGAAACATCGGCCGATTCGCAGTACGCGTACGTGGTGGTGCGCGCCGCGTTGGTGGCGGTATCGCGCACGGTCACGGTGTCCGGCTGCATCCGGCTGTTGCGGTTGATCCGGGTCAGCCGGTTGCCGATCGTGGTCTGGCTGAGCCGGTTCGACTTGGTGTCGGTGACCACGGTGCGGACGCGCTGCTCGGGCTTGCCGTACGCCTCGGTGATGGTTTCGATCCGGTTGGGATCGTAGGTGTCCGGATCCAGGCCCTCGGCATAGGCGTAACGGGTTTCGGTCCCTTTGCGGTCGGTGATGCTCGCCACGCGCCGGCGGAAGTCCGTGGCCTCATCGTTATAGGTGGTGGCCGCGGTTCCGCTCGTGTTGTTGATGCCATTGATCTTGGGCGGTGCGGTGGTGTCGCCGGTCAGCCCGAAGGTCGTCACTTCGCCGAGGGCATCGGTGACGACGGTGCCACCTGTAGCGGGATAGCTCAGGGCGACGCCGTCGGCGCCGCCGGCATGCTGGCTGGAAATCACCCGGCCCTTGGCGTCGTAGGCGAAGGTGCTGTAACGCTGTTCGTCCTCGCCGGTGACGCCGGTCAGGTAACGCGGGAAGCGGGTGTCTTCGTAGTGGTAACGGCGGGTCTTGGCGTCGGCGTAGGTGACGGTCTCGACCTGGCCGGCCGTGGTGTAGGTGTAGGTCGCCAGGGCGGCGCCGGCCGAGCGGATCGCCGAAAGCGGCGCGACGCGATTGTCGCCGGCGTACTCGAACGTCAGGCTGCGGCCGCTGCTGTGGGTGATGGCGCTGAGGCGCGACATGCCGTCATAGGCATACGTCAGCCCGGTGCCATCCTCGAACTGCTGCTCCTTCAGGCGGCCGTCCGCATCGAACAACAGGACGCGATCGCCGCGATACAGGTACCAGAGGCCGCTGTCCTTCACCACGCGGTCGCCGCTGCCGTTATCGGCCTCGTACGCATTGCCGATCTCGGTGAACGACAGCTGCGAGCCGTCGGCTTCGATCAGGCCGACATGGATCGCCCCGCTGGAACTGGTCGGGTCCTCGCCCGCGGTCAGCCGCAGGTTATGCGAGTGGGTCCAGCCGTCGCCGAAGCTGCTCATCGGCGTCGTGGTGAGCGAGTGGAAGTAGCGGGTGAAGCTGATCCAGCCCAGGTCGAAGTCCGGCTCCGGCTGCATCTTGTCGCCGGTCGAGGGGTCACAGGGATTGCCGACGTCGCACTTGCTTGTGGGCAAGATTGGGCCGGAGTAGCGCTTGCGATGATCGAACGCCGTGCTGACGATGCCGACGCAGGCCTGCTGGCTCGCGTTCCAGATTGTGGCCATGGTGTTGGGGCAGGCGATGTCCCGACCCCGCATGATGTAGGTCAGGCTATTGCGCAGGGTGGTGCTCTTGCAGACGGTCCCGAAGTCCTTGACCTGGTACTTGACCGTGTACTTGCGCTCTTCCAGGGTAGTGTCGCCGTTCGGGCCAAAGGCCTGCGGCTGCCAGGTTTCCCAGACGAAGCTGGTGTTGGGTGCGCAACCGGCATCGGTGCTTTGCTTGTCGTACTTGGCCTTCTCGCGCGCTTCGGCTTCCTCGAACGTCGTGCCGCCGCCGATGTAGGTCCACGAGCCGGTGACGATCTTTTCCGGGCTCAGCTCGTACTTGTAGTCGACCCGGTTCTTGAAGACCACCATGCCGGCCACGTGATAGTTCAGCGGTCGGCTCTCGCGAACACCGGGCAGCAGATTGTCCAAGATCGCCTGCTGCGCCGCGGCCTCGCTTTGGTACGGGCCGTCGGGCGCGTCGTTGGTGCTCCAGACCTTGTTTATCTCCGCAGCGGAAGCCGCTAACGGAGCCGTGGCGGCGAGCAGCGCGAGGGCGAAGGGCCAAAGACGGTTTCGCCGGGGTGGACTTTGGCTGGGCGATGGTCTTTGCGCGATAGGGCGCTTCGATCTTGTGGTCACGAGACAACTCCTTTTGGCACGGTGCAGCAGCACAGGCAGGGGCCTGAGCTAGGGAGGAGAAAAAGAGAGGTACGGCGATGCGCCCCATAAAGTGAGGGGTGGTCGTAGATGAGGCCAAGATGGAGCATAGGACCGTTCCATGTCTAAGCTAACCGGCCGCCTGATCCGTGGAGCCATAGAACAATGCCTCGCAGGCACTGTCCCGAATAGGCATCTCGTACCACGAGATAGTGGCGGCCACAAGTCATGCCCGAACCAAAGTGGAGGGCACGCGCTGGGCGGAGCGGCGCAGCCGGGCAACGGCCTTCAGACGGTCGGATTCGGATGCCGCGCTCAAGCGCTCCAGGCTGTGCGCAAGGCGCATGATCTCAGTGCGCCGCAGGAACTCGCGATCCGACCTGGTCCGCTTCGTAAGAAATAGTTCGTTCCGGTAGTGCAGCTCAATGGCGTAGATCGCGGCGTCTGCGACGTCCAGCGCGTCCAGAATGTGAGGGCCGCGCAAGCTCCGCAGCGTATGGGAGATTGCGAAACAGGACTGGATCGCGGCTTGGGCGAACGAGTGCCCTTCGTCATGCCGAGACGGCGGTTGCAGGCGGCTCTGCTTGACCAACTCGTCGGCTTCCCCGTCGACGGTATCGTCGCTGGCGGTCTGCCAAACAAAGTCGAGTCCTCGCCGAAGCAGATCGGGCAAGCCCAACCGCGAGGCTTCGTGGTAAAGACGGAAGTTCAGCAGCATGGGCTCACAGCAGGGCGCCATGAACGCGAGGCGCTTCCATTCGCTCGCCGAGCCCAGGTGTCGGCAGATCAAGGGTTCGATGTTCATGGGACCGTCTGCTGTGGAAGGAATACGCGGAGCGCTGCCCGCCGGCCCCATTGCCGGCGGGCGCTGCCGCCACCGCCTTAGCGCTCTGCCGATTCAGGGGGGAAGCGGCGAGCGGCCGTCTCTCCTTGCGACTTGCCACACGGGTTCTCCGCTCGACGGAGGAGGTCCAGTAGCTCCGAACGGAAGATCAATACGTCGCGAGGGGCGGTGAAGCCAAGGCGCACGCTACCGTTCCGCACACGGAGTACGCGTACCTCGACGTTTTCGCCGATGTAGATGGCTTCGGAAGGCCTACGAGAAATCACTGGCATAGCTTGTCAACGCGTCGCCGGAGGAAACAGCGGGCCATAGGCGTAGCTGGCGCCGAGAAGATTGGAGTCCGGCGCCGCCAGTTGCAGAAGGTGCTCAAGGGCTTCCGGCTTCATGTAACGGATCTCGCACACATGCTCCCCGCCCAGACCGGGCGCCCAGACCTCAGTCGTTGAACCGCTGCGGGTATGTCGCTCGCGCGCGCGATTACACGCTGCGGCGACGCACGCAGCGCGAGTCGCGAACGCTGCGGGATCGTCTGCACCGTCTACGTAGATGCGCCAATCCAGGACGCCGCGGTACTTCACGTCGTAACGGACCACCACGGGAGTCACCATCCTTCGTACTCCTTTAGTAGCCCAAGGCTCCTGGCTACCCCTTCGCCGAGCCACTGGGGGTGGTAGCTGCGAGTCCCACCAAATGCCGGGTCGAGTAGGATGCCGTACGTCGAACGCTCGTCGCCTACTGCGAGCTTGGGAAACAGAGCCCAGAAGGTCGCATCAACGATTTCGTGGCTAGGGAGCGTGATCCAGACATGGAGTGGAAAGTCCGCATGCACGACGGTACCGGCACGAAGCAGCCTCTCCACCTGTTCGATCGGGGTGTAGTTGAGGCGCTCGCCTTGCTGGTAGACAAATCCCGCGGTCAGCAGTGCCGGTATTTGGAGCTCGCGCACAATAAGGTCGCGGATCAAAACGGTGAGCCCGAAGCGGTGGTCCGCCACCGTTCTGCGATCCAGATGGCCGAGCGTCCGGCGGAGGTGCTCGGAAACGACAGGCAGCGCAGCCTGCCTCAGCTTCGTAGGCGATGTCTCAAATCGGGGCAGCTTTGCCCCCCAGGCCAAGCTCAGCGTTCGTGCGGCCAGGAGCTTGGTCTCGTAGTTGAGAGCGCCGTAAGGCGCTGGCCTACCGGGTGTAAAAAGCCGGCGTAGCCAATAGGGCAGCATCCGTTGCATTGCCGGTGTATGAATTGGGGACACAAAGCCCTCCTGACCGCTCTTTCGAGAGCAGTGCGGCTGTGGTCTGGTTGAGGGGACTGCTTGGAGAATCTGGTAGAGCGGCTACCGAACTTGCTCTGGGTAACTGCACGCTTCGTAGAACACTTCGCAGGCTTGGTCGTGCTGGCGACAGTCATCCATCGCCAGTCGTGTCGCCTCGTCCTGGGTCGGGGCGGTCATGGACCGGGTGTAGTTGCTACCCCAGGCCGTCGCGACGCACTGGTTCTTGAACGAGATGGTGACCGCGCACGTCGGGCCGCCGCCGGTCTCCTTGCACTTCGCCAGCGCTCTCCTTTCGGCGGCGCGTTTGCTGGCTTCGCCGACCACGAACCCGGCGCCGCCGCGCGACGCCGTGGGATCGATGGCGATCGCGCCCCATCGGGTCTGCCAGCGATCGGGCTGCCGCTCCGCGGTCGCCGGCATGGGGACGCAGTGGCCCGGCTGGCCAGGGTTGGAGTACCGGAAGAAGCCAGCGGGGCAGTCGCCCTCCGCGCGCGCGGGTCCCGCGAAGCTCAACGACAGGGCGCCGAGAGCGCAGAAGAGGAGTTTCGGAGTCATAGGCATTCCTTGCGTTAGCCTGCGGAGTCGGGCCGCGGTCGGCTGGCGGCCTGGCCCGCGATACGAGTATGGTCGATGGGGGTTTGGGCGCCTTGGGGCGCGGCACCGGAATACGGTGCCTTGCCCAACGGCGGGGCCGATCCGGCCCGACCGCTGGAGGCAGCGCCTGGACCGGCCATGACCGAGTACGGATTGAAATTGGCCAGCAGTCCCCTGAACAGCATGGCCGCCGCGGGCGGAGCACCCATGATCAGGGTCGACAGAACCAAGCCCAGCACGCCCTGCATTTGCACGACGCTGCTGATGCCGTCCGACGCTGTCCCCATCCCGAGCAGCCGCGACAGCCCCTCTGTCGCCCAGAAGGCACCGGCGAGCGCGAGCGTCACATCCATCGCCAGCGTCACAGCCACGCTCAGAAACGCCATTGCCATCAGCGACCCAATCAAGGAGTTGAGCCATCCTTTGAAGAGACCGTCGGTCTGCTTGAAGATCAAGCACAGGATGAAGAACGGCCCCACGCCCAGCAGCATGGCGATCACGAACTTGTTCAAGATCAACATGCATCCACCGACCACGGCGGGTCCGCCGACGCCGAGTCCCGCCATCAGGCTGGCTTGATCGCGCTTCTTGAGCGCGGCTTGGTTCTCCCCGACGTCGAGCAGGTCAATGCTGCTCATGGCGAGCTGCGTCAGCGCGAGTGCCTGGTCAATGTCGTCGTAAACGCTTGTCTCGTCGTTGCTGCTGATGGAGTAGTTGATGACCTGACTCATGCCATCGGTCATGCTCTTGTACAGGGTGGGCTGGAAGCCAGCGGAGACGCCCGCTACCGCGACAATCAGCACCAAACGAGCAGCGTCGACCTGGAGAGCGGCCATCGACTCCTGGGATCGGCCCGTCACCCGCAAAAAGCCCTGATAGATGATCCACAAGATCACAACCGGCGTGATAGCGAATGCGCACAGCGTGCCGACTCGACGCAGGAGGTTGCGGGAGTACTCGGCGATCTCGCCGTCCAGAAAATCCTTGAACAGGGCGAAGAACCCGAGGCTGTCCACGCCGTCCGGAATGGCGGCCTGCTGGAGGCTGGGGAGGTGGGCGAGGCCACCGGCGAACAGGTCGAACATAGAGAGGTCCGTTGGGTAGTAGGTGAGCAGCTGACGATCAGCGCTCGCGCCGTTTCGCGATGTCGAAGGCGGTCTTCAGCGCAGTTGCCCGCATTCCGCCTTGTCCCAGCCGCTTCAGGTCGAGCTTGCTGCCGGTGTGCTCTCCGTCGATGACTGCCTGCGCAGCCTTCGAGTGTTCCTGTTCCAGCACGCGCACTTGCCCGTCATACGCTTCCAGAAGGTTCTGGGCGTTCTGGAGGTCGACCTGCGTGCGGGCCTGAAACGAGAGCAGGCGATTGCTGTTGGCCTGCAGGCGACCCGCTTCGTCGGGCTTGATCTCCGAGCGCTCTTTGTAGATGTCCTTCAGCTCACCCTCCCGGGTCTCGGTCAATTCCTGCAGGTCGACCATCGCATTAAACTGCCGGTTCTGAGTCTGCATCAGTGCGGCGCACAGTTCCTTTTGCTTCGGCCCCGGGTTCTTGACGTCCGTACAGCGTTCGGCGACCCCGAAACCGAGAGGGCGGCGATCGAGTTTGACCTTCACGCCGTCGCGGCCGAAGTACGACTGTCCGCTGACCAACTGCTGGTTGTACTGCTTCTGCAGTTCCTTGTACTGGTCGTTCAGCTTGTCGTAGGAGCGCTTCATCTCCTCCAACTGCTTCATGCTCTCAGCAGTGTTTTTGGGGTCGAAAACAATATCGATCGCCCAAGCCTGTTGCATGCTCGCAGCCGCGAGAACGATGACTGTGGTCAAGGTCGAGATCCGGCGGAAGCTAATGAAGTTCATGCCACAGACGCCCGTTTTTGAGGTTAGACAGCGAGGTTTCGTCAGTCAGACACTGATTCGATGCGGTGTTTAAATATCCGCCTGCGCCCTTCGTCTATGACGGTCAACACCAGGCGGCTGCCGTCGTATGGATGAAATCGCCACTCCATGACGGGAAAGCGCCAAGCGCGAGATTCGCTTTGAGCTGCGCCGGGCTCCGCAGCCATTCGCTTGGCGATTGACTCGAGGGGCTCGTCGGTAATTTCCATATCGCGCAATGACACATCCTCGCCGACATGGACACGCATGATTATTTCTATAGCATCCACATCTTCCGCTGCGATGCCGTTCCGGCGAAGAGCGATGACGTTGTTGGCACTGCCTTCCATTTGTCGTAGCTCCTATTCGTCAAGCAGGTAGTCCAGTCCTTGCTCGTAGAGGTAGGCCGTGAGATGCGTCTCCCGGCTGATCGCGAGCTTAAGCATTGCGTTTCGCTTATGAGCGGAGACCGTTTTCGGACCAACCCCATGCAGCTTGGCGATCGTCTGGTTCGACAGCTGTTTGCAGATGGCGATGGTCACTTCCATTTCGCTCGGTGTGAGGTCGTACCAGTTCGCCAGAGCGGCAGCGCTCAGGTTCAAGCTCGGATCGGTGAACTTTTCCCCCGAGAGACCCGCGCGTGTTGCAGTGATAAGTACATCTGGGGCACTACCCTTCGTTACGTATGCGGCGACGCCCTGTTGCAGCAGGTCCTTTGCGAGGTGTGCACTGTTGTATGCGGTGTAGACGACAATCTTGAGCGACGTGTTGCGGCGGAACAGCTCTTTGACCAGTACCAGTCGCCGGTACCGCCCGGGCATCGACAGGTCGAGGAGCAGGAATGCGTTTCTGTACTCTTCTTTTCCAACTAGGCTGAGAAGGTCATCGCTGTTGCCTACCGATTCGATGTCCTTCGGGTCGACGCCAATCCTCTCGACCAAGAGGTGCTTCAAAAAGAAGACGACCGAGGGGAAGTCTTCTGCCAAGACGTACTTCATGCAGGTTCCCTGTGTTCTTGGACACCTCGGCTTCCGTGCCGGACCGCTAGGCTGCCTCAACTCGGTGTCGTTGTCTCTGCGAAAAATCCAAGGAAATCCACAGCTTCCACTCCAAAGGCTCTGTTGCACGCGAGCCTGGAGTTCGTTCGGGGTTTGGGCCGAGCCTTAAAACAAGGTGTTTTCCTATTGCTGGCCCCTGCAGTTACCGTTCGTCCGATGTGCGCTATCAGATTTTTCTGACACAAGAATCGGCAACTTCTGACAGGGAATTCGGCTGCTCCGTTCGTATCGAGAGTTGCGCGTACCGGGCGGCGCACTCGGCGCTTTTTGGGATAGCCCAATGGATTGGACGGGTCGGATATGGCCATCCAATCCAGTCAAAGTCAATGCAGATCAATAGCTTACAAAATGATGGGGGACTCCAGACGGGCGGACTCCTGAGGTGGAATCGCCCGTCTGGGCATAGCTTTCTTGGAAAAATCCAAGAACGTTGGAAATGTCCAAGAAGACCGCCTCGGCGACCCGTCGTCTGCCTCGCGCAAAGACGAAGCCGCCTTCGAAGAAGCGACAATCTCCCCCGTCCGAGTTGTTGCAGGCTGTGGGAGCCCGAATTCGCGAGGTTCGTAAGCAGCGCGGGTACAGCCAGGACGATCTGGCGTACGGTGTTCCGATGGATCGCGCTTACATCGGCCTGATCGAGAACGGGAAGTCCGCAGCTTCAATCATCACCCTCGTCAAGCTGGCCATTGCGCTTGAGTGCGAGGTCGGCGACCTCTTTCCCTATATCGAGGACTTGCGGCCATACGCTGGCTGGCTGGACGAATAGGGACGAGGGAGCTCGGCTCTACCCCTAGCGACGGACAGAAATCCTGCTACGCTCGCCCGGGCGGTTGCACGGCCGCCTCAACTGGCGGATCAACTGTCGATCCACACGGACGGCGGAGGCGAGCATGGCCGATTTAGGGGAGCTGTCGCGCGCGACGCATCCGGTGGAGGCCGGGGGCGAGCTGAGGATGGCGTTCCAGCCGATCCGGGATGTCGTGCGCGGCAGTGTTTACGCCTATGAGGCGCTTGCGCGCCGTCCCGGTGGCACGAGCGCGACTGAGGTCTTCCTGAACCTGGAAGGGCAGGAACTCAGCCGCATGGAGCGGCGGCTGGTCTGGGAGGCAATGGCGGCCGCGGCGAGACACCGGCTTCCCGGCTATCTCTGCATCAACCTCGGCAGCACCCTGCTCGGAAACGAAGCAGCGCTCAACTACTTAGCGGACATGGCGGCCCGTGCTGGGCTGTCACCAAGTCGAATCATTCTGGAGTTCCCCGAACACTTACCAATCGATGTGCCTGCATGGGTTGCGAGCCATATGCTGCTGCGCGCCGCGGGCTTTCGAACTGCGTTGGACGATCTGGGCGCTGGTTACGCCAGCCTATCGGTGCTGGCCGCTTACGTGCCCGACTTGGTTAAGCTGGATATGCGGTTGGTGCAGGGAGTCTCGGACTCGGCGCAACGGGTCCGTCGAAAAGTGGTTGCGTACGCCGCGGCGATGGCGTTGGATCTGGGGGCAGAGGTCGTTGCCGAGGGAGTGGAGACGGCAGCCGATGCCGAGGCTCTACTGAAGCCCGGAATCTATCTTCAGCAAGGTTACTTGCATGGCCGGCCGACAATCCTGATCGATGCAGACGGAGACTAAACTACTGGCCTAGCGGAGCGGGCGGTTCGGTCCCGTGATGGGCAAAATCTCGTAGCCATTGTCCCGCGCCGCCTTGATAGAGAAGGCGCCGCTCGTTGAGCGGATACAGGCCGTTTCGCGGTATTGCAAGATTAGTTTCATGAGCCGTTTGGATAAGGTTGGGCTGAAGGCCCGGTGGCGCTGATCTCGCCACTGGCGATAAGATTTCGTGATCGAGGGCATCGACCGCGCTGCGGTGCTGGAGCATGTGCGTGACGCGGGTGGCTCATGCGCCTCCGGCTGGGTCTTTGTGTCCTCTTTGGCGCGGAGCGGCCTCAGCTTTCGCAGCCGAGCGCAGCATCTTCTCGACGCGCGCGCCCGAGTCGCGCGACAACTGGCTCAATAGTCGGGCTTCAGGCAGATTCTTCCAGTAGCGCTTGGGCATTTCCTGCTGCATCGCCCGCTCGTTGAGTCGCGCAGGATTGAAGATGCTGGTGTAGTAGAGCCGCCACAGATCATCGTGGTCGTCCTGCGACGGCGCTTCACCGCGCTGTGCGCCGGCGCCGAAGCGCAACTCGACGCTGTCCCAGACCGCACGCCGGTATGGGGTCAGGATCGCCCAGCGCATTGCGTGGAACCGGCGTACGAAGAACGGTGCGATCCGGTCGAGGATGCAGTACTGCGGCTCGAACCACGCGATGAAGGCCTCGTCCGGCCCAGGCAACGCGCGAAAGCGCACGAACGCCTTCATCTTGTGGGTATCGCGCGCGACGGCTCCGGCGAGGCGTTCGGCCGCATCGATGTCGGGGTCGGTTGGCTGCAGCAGCAGTTGACGCTCGCCACCGTGGGTCAGGCGCCAAGCGATGCGGTACATCAGGGCATGGCGCAGGGGATCGGTGTGGCACACGACACGGCCGGCCAGTTCGAAGAATCCTGCAGGAATTGTCGGCGGCGGCTGCAGCGACGGGGCGCCGGCGAGGTCCGCGTTGGCCAGCAGGCAGGCCTGGGCCTCGCCCGACCAGAACACCGCCTCGGGCGCGACGCGCGCGCTTAAGCCTGCGCGGGCCAGCCTACGCCATGCGTCGAGGTCCCACGACGGTACGACCGCCGCGCTGTACAACGCGGTGTTCATGAGGCGAACAAGTCGAGTTGGCGCGCGCCCGGCGCCAGCGACTTGCGCAGCGCGTCGGGATCATCCAGGCGTTGGCCGGGGTGGTGATCCAGCACGCACACGAACGGCAGCAGCTTGGAGACCGGCGCACGCAGCCGGCTCAGGTCGCCCAAGCGCAGCCGGCGGTAGCGCCGACCTGAGACGATCTTGTCGACGTTGCGAACGCCCAGACCGGGGACGCGCAGCATCGCTTCGCGCGAAGCCTTGTTGAGGTCGACCGGGAAGAACGTGGGATGCCGCAAGGCCCAGGCCAGCTTGGGGTCGATATCCAGGTCGAGCATGGCCGCGGCGCCAGTAGCCTGTGCCGGCGCGATGTCTTCGAGGCTGAATTCGTAGAAGCGCAGCAGCCAGTCGGCCTGGTAGAGGCGATGCTCACGCAGCAGCGGCGGCGGCTGCGCGGGCAGGCGGGCCGAGGCGTCCTGGATCGGGCTGTAGCCGGAGTAGTAGACCCGGCGCATGCCGTAGCGGCGGTAGAGTAGATCGGACTTGTCGAGGATGCTGCGGTCGTCGGCGTCATCCGCGCCAACGATCATCTGAGTACTTTGACCGGCCGGCGCGAATGGCGCGCGGCGAGGCCGGCGCTGGCCCGCGACCGCCGACTTACGACGTTGCTCGGCGCTATCCTGGATCCGCCACGACACTTCGCCCATCGCAGACTGGATCGAGGCCGCGTCCTTTTCCGGTGCCAGCGCCTTGAGCCCACCTTCGGTCGGCAGTTCGATATTAATGCTGAGCCGGTCCGCGTAGAGTCCAGCGCGGGCGATCAGCTCGCGCGAGGCATCGGGAATCGTCTTGAGGTGGATGTAGCCGCGAAAGCCGTGGTCCTGGCGCAGCGAGCGCGAGACCTCGACCAGTTGCTCCATCGTGTAGTCGCTGTTGCGGATGATGCCGCTGGACAGGAACAGGCCTTCGATATAGTTGCGCTTGTAAAACTCCAAGGTCAGCCGCACTACCTCGGCGGTGGCGAAGCGCGCCCTGGGGACGCTACTGGACGAGCGGTTGATGCAGTAGGCGCAGTCGAAGATACAGAAGTTGGTCAGTAGGATCTTCAGCAGCGACACGCAGCGGCCATCGGGCGTATAGAAGTGGCAGATGCCCATGCCTTCGGTGCTACCGATGCCGCCGCCGGTGGAGTCGCGCCGCTTGCCGCCGCTAGACGCGCAGGACGCGTCGTACTTGGCGGCGTCGGCGAGGATCGCCAGTTTTTTTCTAAGTTCCATGATGGCATGTAGGGCGTGTTTTGCGCATGCAGCGCAGGTTCGCGAAGTGTCCGCAGGGTAGGGCGGAACCGCGGGCATGATGATCGCATGCCGGGTTCGTGGCCATCGCTGATTCGCGCCGGCAGACCCGCTGCATCGCGGCAGTCACGACCCGGCGTCGGCGGCCAGCGCGTCCCGCAGCCGCTGCGCCTGCGCGCGGATCTCGTCTAGTTGTGGCACAGATAAACGGTTCAGGCTTTTCCATTGCAAGGCCGCGCGCGGGTGGTGTTCGAATCGTCCGCGGTGACGATCGAGGAAGTCCCAGTACAACGTCGTGAACGGACAGGCCTTCTCGCCGGTGGCGCGACTCGGGTCGAACGGGCAGCCGTCGCAGTAGTTCGACATGCGCTGGATGTACCGGCCACTGGCCGCGTATGGTTTGGACACCATTCGGCCGCCGTCGGCGTACTGGCTCATGCCGAGGACGTTGGGCAGTTCGACCCATTCCACGGCGTCTACATAGACCGCTAAGTACCAGGCGTGGATCTCGCGTGGACGAACCCCGAGTAGCATTGAGAACAGGCCGGTGACCATCAGCCGCTGGATATGGTGGGCGTAGCCGAGCTCAAGCGTCTGCGACAGCGCTTGGCGCAGGCACTGCATGGGGGTGTTGGCGGTCCAGTAGAAGCCGGGCAGCGGCGCCTGCGCCTGCAGCTGGTTGGCCTCGGCCAGTTGCGGCATGCGCAGCCAGTAGTAGCCGCGCACGTATTCGCGCCAGCCGATGACTTGACGCACGAACCCCTCGACCGCTTCGATGGGCGCGTGGCCGGCGCGATGGGCTTGGACCGCTGCCGCGATCACGCGCCGCGGCGACAATAGTTTGAGGTTCATCGCCGTCGACAAGCGCGCGTGGTAGAGCCAGGGCTGATCGCTCCACATAGCATCCTGGTAGCGGCCGAACAGCGGTAAGCGATGTTCGATGAAATCCGCCAGCGCCTGTTCGGCTTGCCCGGGCGTCAACGGCCAATCGAACTGGGCCAGTGAGCCAGGGTGACCGGCGAAGCGTTCCTCGACAAGGGCGATGGCCTCGAGCGTGGTCGTATCCGGTGTGAAACGCCGCGGAGCGGCCAGCAGGCCGGGGCCGCGTCGGTCGAAACTGGCGCGGTTGTCCTGATCGTAGTTCCAGCGCCCGCCGGTGGGTTCGCCGCCGTCCAGCAGCACGTTCTCGCGCTTGCGGATCCAGCGGTAGAAATGCTCCATGCGCAACACTGACTTATCTTTAGCCCAGTCGGCGAAATCGTGCGGGTCGCAATAGAAATGCAGGTCTGGCCGTTCACTCCAGGCCACGCCGGCGTCTTGGCAGGCCTGCCGCAGCGATTGGTCGAGACGCCATTCGCCGGGACGCACCGCGATCACCCGCTCAGGACGATAGTGTTCGAGGTCCGCAGCCAGGGCGTGTTCGAGTTGAACGAATTCGTGGCTGCCTAGCGCTCGGTAGGCGACCGGTAGCCCGCGCCGCTGCAACTCGTCGCGGAAGTGTCGCATCGCCGCCAGGAACAGCGCCAGACGCGGCTTGCCGTTCCAGACATGGGTCGCTTCGCCGTCGACCTCGGCCATCCAGACCAGGTCGAGGGCGGGATCGAAGCCTTCAAATACTGACGAGTCGATATCGAGCTGATCGCCGAGGACCAGGACGAGGTTGCGGATCGGGGTGGGTGTTGACGGATGCATGCGGTCGGGATCTGCAGGCCGATCAATCCTGCACGCCGGTCTCCACCAGACGATCCACGTCGTAACCACGATCCTTGGCCCGTTGGACGATCTCGCGGTAAAGGGCGCGCTGCATGCCTGGCTCACGCGACAGCACCCACAGGTACTTTCGGGAAGGCGAACCGACCACCGCCCATCGGTAGTCTTGATCGAGATCCACAACCCAGTAGTCGGCCCAGATACCGGGCACCCAGCTCAGCCACGCCGGGGCAAAGCGGACTTCGAGTGCAGCGGGGCGCGCAGTGGCCCTGGCCCTTCCTACGGCCTCCTGGATCTCGCCGGACCGGGTACGGCACCGATTCCTGACTTCGATGCTCCCATCCGCCAGGCGGCTGTACTGGGCCGTGGTCTGATCCTTGCAGTTGCGCTGGAAAAACATCGGCAGGTGCGCCGCTTCGTGCCAAGTGCCCAGGTAGCGATCCAACGCGAATTCGGCGACCGGCGCGTTGGCGGCGGACGAGGAGGCGAGTGCTGCGGCGATAACAATGGATTTCATGAATGTGCTCAGTGGAACGAAACGGGGGCGGCAGGCATCGGACAGCTAGCGGGGCGGTCAAGGAGCGGCGGGATCACGATAAAGGAACACCTCATTTACTTCTTCGCAGTACACGCCCTTCGAACGTATCCTCAGTAGCGCGCCGTGATTGTCCTCTGCAAGTGCTCCTAGGTATTTCCAGTCGTCCTTGTTCCCTGGGTGCAAGAACACGTAGCGCTGTGCGGAAACAAGGGACACGATCTTCCCATCCTGGCGCGCAGCCAGGATGGTGGGGAACAGTTGCTGACATCTCATGGGGTTTAAGGCTGCACATCGAAGGGGCGACCAAGTGTTGCTCAATGGCATGTTGTTACTTTGAACCCTGCTTGGGCGAATCCTGCGATGATCGGGCCTGCGGCACCTTGCGCAGGTCCGTGGTCGAATAGCCGAGTTCGCGCAGGCGCTCCACCAGCTGGGCGTAGTCCTGCTCCGGAATTTGCGGCGAGCGGGCCATGATCCAGGCGTAATCGCGCTTGCTGCGGGCGACGATGGTGCGGGTGTAGTTCTCGTCCAAATAAGCAATGACGTACTCGGCCTTGATCGGCCAGATGAACTGCATACCCCACACCGCGTTGCCGGTGCCCGGCTTGACGAAGCCGGTCGGGTGCATGGTTTCAATGGGCGCGTCATGGCTGCCCTTGCGGAACGTGAAGGTGGTAAGTACGCGACCCTTCTCGTCCAACCGGTACGACTCGACCGCATCGAAAGCTTCGCGCTCCGGGCGCGAGGGAATGTGGGCGATCACGTACCAGTCTCCCATGAACCGGGGCAGGTCGACCGATTCGACCGGCGGCATCGGTCTGGCTTGGCTAGCGCAAGATCCAAGCGCCGGAATCAAGATCAGCACGGCCAAAAAACGCAGTGAAGAGTTCATGGAGAATCCTCAACGCTTAGAGAATAGGTAGTGAGCGACGCCCCATTGCTGGCCGCGGTCGTAACCAAACAGCTCGGCGCACGCCATCCAGAACATGCGCCAGCGCTGCCGCCACAGGCGGTAAGCGTCACCATACGCCGCCTCAAGTGCGTCGTCGGTGGCGCCGCGGTGGGCGTCCTGGTTGGCCAACCAGTGGTTGGCGGTACGTTGGTAATGGCTGCCGTCGAGCAGCCAGCGCTTGTCGATGCGCAGGTCGTTCTGGAACCACAGCAGGGTATCGGCCGCGGGCATCAGGCCACCGGTGAAGAAGTGCCGGCCCATCCAATCGTCATCGCCTTTCGTTTCGAACGGGTACATCAGTTCGCGATGACAGAAGATGTGCACGAACAGTTTGCCGTCCGGCTGCAGCCAGCCGGAGACGCGTCGCAGCAGATGCTCGTAGTTGCGCATGTGCTCGAACATCTCAATAGAGACGCAGCGGTCGAAGCGCATCGGATCGAGGTTCAGGCGGTTGGCGTCGGCGGTGATCACCAGAACGTTCGACAGACCGAGTTCGCGGCAGCGCCGCTCGATGTGCTCGCGCTGCGGCTGCGAGTTGGACACTGCGACGATCTGCGCCGACGGATAGCGCTGCGCCATCCATAAGGTCAACGAGCCCCATCCGCAGCCTAGCTCGAGGATGTGCTGTCCGTCCTTGAGCTGAGCGCGCCGCCCGTAGAGTTCCAGCATCGCCTCTTCGGCCTGGGCCAGAGTTTCCTCGCCGGTGGGGTAGTAGCAGCACGAGTACTTCATGCGTGGCCCTAGGCAGTGGGCGAAGAACTCCGGCGGCAACTCGTAGTGCTGGCCGTTGGCCGCGTCCGTGTGGATCGCGATCGGGCTTTGCCGCAGCAGCTCGATGCGCACGCGGTATAGATCGTGCTGGCCGCCCAGGCCGTCGGCATACTCCTCGCGTAACCGCTGCATGCAAAGCCGGCGAATGCCGTGACGGATAGCGGCATCCGGCAACCAGCCACGTTCAGCCAGGCCGAGCAGTCCGCTGGCGGGCTGGCGGTCGGGCGCGTAGACGGGCGGGGAAGACGGCTCGGACACTAACGAATTCATCGATTTTTCTCCTGTGCTTGACGCTCTCGCGGTGCGCGGGGGAACCAGGGGAAGAACATAGGCGTGCGCTGCTGGTAGCGGCGGTAGTCCTCACCGCGAGTGCGCAAGGCTTGGGCCTCGGTGAACGGAACGCCGCTGAGGTAGCGCACAAATGCGTACATCGTCACCGGCCCGGTCCAGGCCAGCCACGCCAGCGGCGAACCGACGGCAAACAAGGCGTAGGCGAACCAGTGCAGCCATTCGAAGAAGTAATTGGGATGGCGCGAATAGCGCCACAAACCACTGTCGCAGGTGCGGCCGCGATTGCCCGGGTCCGCGCGGAAGCGCGCGAGCTGTCGGTCCGCGAGCGCTTCGCCGGCCCACGCCAGTGCCCACACGGCCACGCCGGCTACCAGCCACGGCATACGCGCCGACGCGTTGGCCGCGGCCGCGGCGAACGGCAGGCAGAACAGCGGTACCAGCAGCGCCTGGAAATGGAAGAACAGGAAGAATCTGCCTTGGTGCCCATGCCAGTACTCGCGCAAGTGACGGTAACGGCCGTCCTCGTCCTCGCTGCGCACGCGGCGCCACAGGTGCCAAGCCAGGCGTAATCCCCACAGTCCGCCGCAGACGGCCACCGCAACGCGCACGCGCATGTCGCCTGCGCCAAACGCGGCGCAGACGACTGCACCCGAACCGACGCCGGCCGACCACAGCACATCGACGATGCCTGCGTTGTCGCGCCTGCGCTGCCACTGCCAGCCTGCGGTCATGACTAGAGCCATCGTCGCCCAGATCGCTAGCAAGGTCGCGGTCCAGCTCATGCGATTGCCCCCCTTGCGGTGTTACGCGGCGCCTGCGTAAGCCGCCGCGCAGACCATGCAAGTATTGGCAGCGCGAGCGCCCAGCCCGACGCCAGCAAGGCCAGCCCAGGCCAGGCCGGTTCGGCGAACACGACCGAACCCCAGCCGCGCGCCGCACCCAGATACGCCAGCGGCGCGCCGATCGCGCCGAGCGCCGCAGCCGTGCCCAAGTGCGTCTGCAACAGCCGCAAGCTGCCGGTCAGGGTAGTCGCGAACGCACACCACAAGCCCAAGATCCATATCGGTGCAGCATGCGACGAAGGCCACGCCGCCGCATAACGTGCCCATCCGGTTAGCGCCAGCGCCCCATCGACGAGTGCGCCGGCCAACAGCGCCAAGCTCAGCAGAATCGCCAGACCCGTACGCCGCGGCGACAACAGCCACTGCGCCAGCACGAACGCCGCGGCAGCCAGTGCGCCCGGCCACGCGTAACCATTGCCGGCGGCGATGACCGCGACGAACCACACGGCCTGGTAAACGGAAAACTCGACCCAGGCGTTCACGCCAGCAGCTCCACTTCCGGCAGACGCACCGCGCGCCGGTGGCCAGGCTTAGCCAAGAGCATCTGGGCCACGCCGATCGAACGTTCGCGAAAGCCGCCCTCGCAGTAGCACAGATAGAACTCCCACAGTCGCAGGAAGCGGCGGTCGTAGCCCAGCCCCTCGATCCGCGCACGTGCGGCCACGAAACGCAGCCGCCAGGCCTGCAGGGTCAGCGCGTAGGACGGGCCGAAATCGTCGAGCTGCACCAACGCCAAATCGCAGGCGCGGGTCTTGGCATCAAGCAGGGCGGCGACCGACGGAATGAAGCTGCCGGGAAAAACGAAGCGCTTGATGAAATCCACTTCGCGCAGAGCGCGTTGGTAGCGATGGTCTTCGATGGTGATCGCCTGCAGCATCGCCAGCCCGTTCGGCGCCAGCAACGCGCCTACCCGTTCGAAGTAGCTAGGCAGGAAATCCGCGCCGACGGCTTCGACCATCTCGATTGATACCAGCTTGTCGTATTCACCGCGCAGGTCGCGGTAATCCTCCAGCAGCAGAGTCACCCGGTCTTCCACGCCGGCTTCGCGCACCCGCATGGCAGCCGCGGCATGCTGCTCGCGCGAGACCGTGGTGGTGGTGACGTGGCAGCCGTAGCGGCCCGCCGCGTGGACGGCGAAGCCACCCCAGCCGGTGCCGATCTCGATCACCCGGTCGCCTGGACAAAGACCGAGCTTGCGGCAGATACGGTCGAGCTTGCGCTGCGAGGCCACCTCCAATGTGTCGCCTTCCTCCGCATAGACCGCGCTGGAATACATCAGGTCCGTGGAGAGGAACGTGGCGAAGAATTCGTTGCCCAGGTCGTAATGGGCGGCGATGTTTCGGCGGCTCCCGGCGCGGGTGTTGCGTCGCAGGCGATGCCACGCGCGCAGCGCCCAGCCGCCGATGCGAGCCCAACCGCCTTCCATCGAATCAAGCAGGTCGCGGTTGCGCACCAGCAGGCGAACCAGTGCGACCAAGTCGTCGCAGTCCCACAACCCGTCGATGAAGGCCTCGCCGGCGCCGACGCTGCCGTTGGCGGCGAGCGCGCGATAAAAGCCCGGATCGTGCACGGTTACTGTGGCTTCCAAGCGCTCCGGATCTTCGGTCTGCGCGGCACCGAGGGTGAGCTCGCCGAACTCGTCACGCAGGCGGATGTGGCCATAGCGCAACGCGGCGAGCGTCTCAATCAGGCGACGCCGCAGCAGGGCGTCGAGGCCGGTGTAGCTGGTGCCGCTGCGTCTCGCATTAGGTGCGGAGCTCGGGTTCATGCGTGACCTCGGGTGTTTCCGGGATGGTCGTAAACAGGATTGCGCTTGAGCCAGAGTCGGAAGGCCTGCCAATGGATGGCGCCCATTACTTGCGCAGTCATCAGCGGGTAGCGCCACAGCAGCCGGGCCAGCCCGGCCCCGTCACAAGCCCGGCGGCGCAGGTGCAGGGTCGCGTCGAAATCACGCTCGTCGCGGTCATAGACGTCCATGTGCACGAAGAGGTCCTCACGCGGCTCAGTGAAGCGCCAGCCGTAGCGCCGGGTCATCGGCATGAAGGGCGACACATGGAAGCGCTTATCGAAGTCCCATCCCAGCGCACGTCCGCGTCGGTGCGCATGCTCCGCGTCCAGCACATAGGAGTGGCGCTCGCCCCAGGGGGTGTTGGTAATCTCGGCCACGACAAACTCCAGCGCATGGCCGTCGGCGCCGAAGCAGTAGTAGAAGCTGACCGGATTGAACACGTAGCCGAAGTAGCGTGGATGGGTCAGCAGCCGGACTGGGCCATGCGGGCGTCGCCCGCAGGCGCGTTGCACGCGCTCACGAACAGCCTCGGCCAAGGGCATGCGCACCGGGCCCAGGTAGTCCTCGCGGCGGAAACGGGCGAGGCTGGGACGGCGCGCCGACCACAGCCAACGGCGTTCGAACACGCGCTCGACTTCGTCCAGGTCCAGGTAGAGCTGGGCCATGCGATAGGCGAAGGCATGCGGGCCCGGCCGGTGGCGGCGATGTCGCACGCTGCCTTCGTAGACGGCGCTATACAGGGCCGTGTCGTCGGATCCGTTCATGCCGCCACCTGGGCATCGCAGCGTGGCCCCGGATCGCGATGCGGCGCCAGCGCGAAGCGCGCACCCGCGGCGACGCCCAGGCCTTGCGCCACCTCGACCGCCGAGCGCATGCCGTCTTCGTGGAAACCCCAGCCCCAGTAGGCGCCAGCAAACCAAGTGCGGCGATGGCCCTGGATCCGCGGCTTGAGCTGCTGCGCCGCGACTGCGGCCGGATCGTGCACCGGATGCTCGTATCGCATACGCGCCAGCACCTTCGACGGGTCGATGTCGTCGCTGCGGTTCAACGTGACCACCACCGGCTCGGGCGTATCCAGGCCCTGCAGCAGGTTCATGCAGTAGCTGACCGTGCAACCGGCGGCCGGATCGGCGGGTACGTAAGCGTTCCATGCCGCCCAGGCCTTGCGCCGGCGCGGCAGCAGGCGCGCGTCTGTATGAAGCAAGACTTCGTTGGGCTGGTAGCCGATGGCGCCGAGCACCTCGCGTTCCTCGGCGCTGGCATCCTCAAGCAGAGCCAAAGCTTGGTTGCTGTGGCAGGCCATCACAATCTGTTCGAACGGCTCCATACCGTCTTTATGGCGCACCCACGAGACTTGCGCGTCTCGTTTAACACTCAAAACGCCACAGTTCGTTCTCTCACGTACATTCCAACGCGCTCGCATGGCGGTGATGTACCGGTCGGAACCTCCTTCGACTACTCGCCATTGCGGCCTGCCAGAGACTTGCAGCATCTGGTGATTGGCCATGAACCGCACCAAGTAGCGCGCCGGAAACTCCAGCGCACGCTCTACCGGTAGCGACCAAAGCGCACAGGTCATCGGTATCAGGTGCAGGTCACGAAAGGCCGCGCCGTAGCGCTCACGGCGGAGGTACTCGCTTAGGCTGGGGCCGGGGCCGTAGTCCTGCAACAGTTCGGGCGCGTGGCGATAGAAACGGTGTAGGTCACGCACCATGCTCCAGAAGCGAGGTGACAGCAGGTTCCGTCGCTGGCAGAACAGTGAATCCAGATCCGTGGCGTTGTACTCCAGGCCGCTGCGCTGGCATTGGACGGAAAAGCTCATGGACGTCGGCCGCGAAGCCACACCGAGTTCTTTGAACAGCTGGCTCAGTAGCGGATAGTGCTCAGGATTGAACACGATGAAGCCGGTGTCCACGCGACAGTCACGTGCGCCTATGCGCACGTCGTGTGTTTGAGTGTGCCCACCCAGGCGGGCATCGCGTTCGAACAGCACGACGTCGTGCTCGCGATGCAGCAGCCAGGCGCTGGCCAGTCCCGCGATACCTGACCCGATGACGGCGATACGCATGTTCAATTCCTCCCTCGTTCGAGCACCCAGGCCGGCACCGGCTTGAGGTCGCGAACCAGCCCAACGGCGGCGAGCGCGCGCAGACCGTAGTAGGTCAGGTCGATTTCCCACCAGCGAAAGCCCTGGCGGGCGCTGCCTGGAAAGAAATGGTGGTTGTTGTGCCAGCCTTCGCCGAAGGTCAGCAGCGCCAGCCATAGGTTGTTCCGGCTACTGTCGCGGGTGTCGAAGCGGCGACGGCCGTACCGGTGCGCGAGCGAGTTGATGGTCACGGTGGCGTGGAACAGCGC